>CAZORN010000006.1:0-41118 GCA_964581935.1 uncultured Victivallales bacterium | reverse complement strand
ACGGCGAAATGATCGGCATGAACATGTCCGTCTATGAAAACGCGCCCGGCATCGGGTTCGCGATTCCGATGTCCCGCATCGAAAACGTGCTGGCGAAATGGATGATCCCCGAACGCTTCGAGCACCTTTCCCTCGGAATCGTCCCCGCGCTGTCCCCGCAGGAGAACAATTCCCGCCGGATCATTGTTTCCGACGTCCTGCGCGACAGTCCGGCCGAAACCGCCGGCATCCGCCGCGGAGAACAGATTCGCTGTTTCAACGGGCGCGAAGTGGTGGACGTGATCGCGCTGGGCCGCGAACTGATCGGGCTCAAGGAAGGCGAAACCGTTTCGCTCGCAACCGACCGCGGCACCTACAGGATGACGGTCCGGAAAATCGTCTATGACGACGTATTCGCCTTGTCCCGCCGGAAGCTGGCCCTTCCCCTGATGTATATGACCGCGTCCATCGCGCGGGAACTGGAATATCCGCTGGATTCCGGGCTGGTCGTGAACGGAATCCTCCCGGACACCCCCCCGGAAGTGAAACGCGGCGATATCCTGGTCAAAATTAATACGACCGCCATCAATTCGCCCGCGGACCTTGCCACGGCGCTGCGCGCACTGCACTACAACGATACGGCGGAAGCGGTTTTCCTCACGAAAATCACAGTCAACGAACGCAGTTATTTCGCGAAACGCACGATTTCCATCCCGGTGAAATGAAATACCGCCCTGCGCCCGTTTCCCTCCCCGACTTGTCCTGTTTAATAGGAATTTAACAGGAATTACACGCTTTTTCACTTCCTGAAATTTGCAAAATGCTTTTCAGGAAGTACATTATGATTACAGGTTTGTCCGGGTTCATTCCCGGATTCCCTGAAGAGCCACCCCATCAACAAAGGGAAAGGAGTCATAAAATGGCGCTTAAACTTTCAACCGAGGAAACCAACCTGCGGAAACTCACAAGATCCCCCATTCCGATGAATTTTGTGAAGAAGAAAAACGGTTCCTGGAACCATCAGGACTGGCTGGATTTTCTGGAATACCTGAAAGGAAAAAGCTATTTCCCGATCGATACGGACCGGGTCGGCCTGCTCCTGGAAGAGAAAAAGGCCCAGTATCTGGCCCTGAAAAATAAATAACCGGCTCCCATAAGGTTCCATCCTCCGAATGAGAAAATGCCCGAAAATTGCATTCACGATGGGCGATCCGGCCGGCATCGGGCCTGAGATTATTGTACGTCTGTTAGCTTCTTCTCCGCATTACGCGGACAAGGCGCAGCTGTTTGTCTACGGCTGTCCGGATATTCTGGAAGACGCTCAGGCCCGTTTCTGCCCCTGTTCGGAAAGACGTTTTGAGATCGTCCCCACAGGGTCCATGAAAACCTCGGAACTGGTTTTCGGACAGCTCAGCGCCCAATGCGGACTGGAGGCGCTGATGGCCGTCAAGACCGCCGCAAAAGACGCCCTGAACGGCAAAGTGGACGCCATCGTGACCGCACCCATGAACAAGGCGGCGGTCAATCTGGCCGGAGTTCCGTTCACCGGCCATACCGAACTGATTGCGGAAATCTGTTCCACGTCCAGTTTCGCCATGATGCAGTCCGCCGGAAACCTCCGCGTCGCTTTCGTCACCACCCATATCGCGCTCGCGGACGTTCCGCGCTTCTGCACCTTCGACCGCATCGTGGAAACCGCGCGCCTCCTCCATGGCGCCATCCGCGCGGAAGGAATCGAGTCGCCCAAACTGGCGGTCGCCGCCATCAATCCCCACGCCGGTGAAAACGGCCACATGGGGATGGAGGACGAGAAAGTCGTAAAGCCGGCCGTCCGAAAGATGATCGAGATGGGAATGAACGTTGAGGGACCGTTCCCGCCCGACACCCTTTTCATCGATTCCATACGCAGCCGCTTCGACGGCATCCTCTCCATGTACCACGATCAGGGACATATTCCGTTCAAGATGCTGGCCTTCGACCGCGGAGTCAATTCCACTCTCGGACTTCCGATCATCCGGACCAGCGTGGACCACGGCACCGCCTTCGACATCGCCGGAAAGGGCTGCGCCGACTACAACAGTCTTTCCGAAGCCTTCCGCATCGCATACCGGCGGGCCTCCGCCCGTATGAACAAATCCTGACGGATCGGAAAGCGCGACTTCCCGGAACTTCCATTCAAAAAAAACGAAACCCGAAAGAGGTCATGAAATATGTTTGAACTCGATATACGCAGAGAATTTTCAGCGGCCCACTCCCTGAGGGGCTATAACGGAAACTGCTCCAATCTCCACGGGCATAACTGGGTGGTCCAGATCTTCATCCGCTCGGAAAAGCTGGATGATGTGGGAATCGCCATGGACTTCAAGATCCTCAAGAAGGAACTGGACGTCATTCTGGAAGGACTCGATCACAAAAACCTGAACGAACACCCCACCTTCAGGGAAAAGAATCCCACCAGTGAAAATCTCGCCATGTTCATCTTTCGCGAGCTCTCCTCCAAAATCAATACGGAAAACATCCGGGTCTCGAAAGTCCGGGTTTGCGAATCCGCCAATTCAGGCGCGTCCTACTTCGAATAACCCTTCTTCCGCACCTGCAAAGAAAAACGGCCGCGTCCAAATACGGAGCGGTCGTTTTTTTTGAATGTCTTCCTTCATCTCCCGCAGCACACGGGAGACGGAGCTTCGACGGTTATTGCGCCGGAGGCGGAGGAGCTCCATTGTCCAGAAGCCGCTGCGGTTCGCCGTTGGCATCAAAAGGATTGCCGCCCGCGTCACGCTTGGTTTTCTCGCGCACCGCTTTTTCCGCGGCTTCCTTCTCGGCTCTGGCTTTTGCTTCCTGCTGAAATTCCTTCAGGAACTCATCGGCAACCGTCTGTGCGGTAATCCAGTCCTGTTTCCGCAGGATGTAGCCCAGTTTTTCATTGTTCTGGCGGATCTTCTTATATTCCTCGGCAAACAGTTTTTCGGAATAATCCAGACGTTCCGCAAGATAATTCCGGACGGAGGACTCCACAAATTCCTCCCGCGCCGCATCGTTGTATTTCTTGTCGAATTTAACCCGCGTGTCGGGGGTCAGGTCGTAGATCGGAATGTAGCGGCTGTTGATGCGCAGACTGCCTCCGCCGAACCCGTAGAAAGTTCCGTCCACACGGAGTGTTTCATTCCCGCGCGTATAGTAAACGACCACTTTGTCGCGGAGCTTGACCATGGCGAACTTGGTGTCGCATTCGGCGATGGCCTCCTTCTTGATCTGTTCCGCGGACTTTGAAAATTTCTCCTCGACACGGCTCCGCTGCGATTCCTTGATGGAGGGAAGCGCCCGGGTATCCGCGGGCTGGGAGGGCTTCATCGGCACAATCTTTCCGATCTCCGCGAAAATCGAGGACTTGACCCCTTCGTCGTTCAGATCCGCGCGATTGTCGAAGTATTTGCGCACGATCTCTCCGATTTTCTGAATGCGGTCTTCGGAAACCTTATATTCTTCGGAGAGAATTCTTTCCTTGGGAACGAATTTTTTCTTCCCCTTCTGTTCTTCTCCTTCCCGGCCGGGCCCCCCGGGCAGATCGGAGCCCTGTCCGAAAAAGTGCATCGGGCTTCCGGCAGCCGCTATAAGCAACATCAGCAACAAACGTCTCTTCATTTTCAAACCGCCCTTTCTGTATCTTTTGTAAAATTGACGGAAGCAAGTTGAATTTATGATAAGCTAATCTATATTGCTAAGTATTGTTTGTCAACTTTTTTGAGGAAAAATTCATAAGATTCAAGGAATAATCCATGCCCCCCGCATTGAATACGGTTTTCACGCTCTCCGAGGAGGAATTCGCCCGGCTCCGCTCTTATCTGGAAGAACACGGGTGGGATCTCGAGGAAGCCCCTTACATGCGTTTCAAGGCCCGGCGGGAAAAACTCAGCGTCTGCGCTTACGACAGCGGAAAACTGGTCGTTCAAGGCGCGGGAGCGCAGGAGTTCATCGAGTTCATCCTGGAACCAGAAATTCTCCGGGAAAGAATGTTTGAAACCGCGTCCGGAGAAGAAAAGCCGGCGCCTCCCTTCGTTCCCCACGCCGGCATGGACGAAAGCGGAAAAGGCGATTTTTTCGGTCCCCTCGTGATCGCGGCGGTATTCGTCCCGGACGAAAAAACCGCTTCGGAACTCCTGAAGATCGGCGTCAAAGACTCCAAGCTGATCAAGAACGACAACACGCATATCGAGATCGCAAAGGGAATCCGCCGCATCGTGGGCGACCGGATGGGCGTGGTCACGGTCGGCCCGGAAGCCTACAACCGCCTCTACGTGAAAATGCACAACCTGAACCGTCTTCTGGCCTGGGGACACGCCCGCGCACTCGAAAACCTGCTCGAAAAAGCACCCGGATGCAGCGAGGCGCTGGCGGACAAATTCGCGGACGAGCATCTGATCCTGAACGCGCTCAAGGAAAAAGGCCGTAAAATCCGGCTGACACAGCGGACGAAAGCCGAAAGCGATGTGGCCGTGGCCGCGGCCTCCATCATGGCGCGCGCCCAGTTCGTGCGCGCCCTCCGCGATCTCGGCGACAGGAACGGAGTGAAACTCCCCAAGGGCGCCGGAACGGAAGTCGACAATGTCGCATCGGAACTTTTCCGGAAAGGCGGCGCGGAACTTCTCACGCAAACCGCCAAAATGCACTTCCGCACGGCTTACAAGGCGCAGGGACTTCCCGTCCCTGAAAAGCAGCCGTGGTCACCCCGGCCCTCATGAATCCATCTCAGGAAAGCGGACGCGCAGGCTAAACCGCCGGAATCCTTTCACCGGAAAAATTATTATTTTCTGTCCGATTCCGAGGAGCTCTTGCGAACCCAGAAGAAATGAGTCGGAAACAGAAGCGACCAGAAAAGAGACCGCTTGGAAAGGCGCTTCTCTATCGGCATCGGATACATTCCGAAAATCAGGACAATCCCCGGCAGCATCAGGACCACGGCCGATGCAAAATAATGCTGATACAGCCGGATGCCTTTCGCACCGGCCTCCAGCGAATGATGGCTGAGCAACTCCAGCAGTCCTCCGGAACAGAGCATTCCGACAATGCCCGCACCCGCGCCCGAAACAAGCGCCACAAGAATGGATGCCGCCACCCGCCGTTTTTCGGGAATCATTTCAAGGAAATATACGTTCATGGCGTTGATCAGAGAGATGAAGGCGGCCCCGTTCAGCAGGAAAATCAGCGATACATGCCGCCAGTCCATCTTTTCCGGAGCGAAGATCCACAGACAGGCGGAGAAAAGCAGAACGCAATAAGCAAAAATCATGAAATTCCGCGGGCCGACCATCCGGATCGGACGCGAAATCAGGAAGGAGAAAAGAACCAGCGCGGCAAGGTTGACCATCGTAAAGGCCAGCGCCGCCGTATTGCTCACGTCATATCCGCGCTTGAGGGCCAGCACCGAAATGGGAATCAGCATGATCACGGCAAGGTTGATGTTCCACCCGGCAAAGAGCATATTGCGGAAGATCTCGTTGCGCCAGAGTTTGACAAACTCATCTCCGATCGGCTTCCGTGCGAAATGGATGATTTCTCCCGTCTCATCCAGCCTGGCCAGAAAATGAGAAGAAAAAATTCCGGCGGTAGAACCCGCCACTACAATCCCCGTCAGCGACCAGAGACTGTTGTGCGACCAATACAGAAGGCATGTGATCCCAGCCAGAGTCACGAAGCCGGAAGCATAGGAAATGGCGGAGACGTGCGCAAAAAAACGGGACCGGTCGCTCCGGGTCGTGATCTCCCCGATCAGCGGCTGAATCACGACGATCCCGGCCGCCCGCGCTCCGTAAAACAGAAAGGATCCGGACAGCATGAAAAACACCGCCAGATCTTCATTCACATAGAGATACAGGGGAACCGCAGCAGCCACAAGCAGGGCCGCGATATTGCGGAGTATCCAGAAGTAAACCTGACATCGCACCGCGCCGACCCGCGCCGACATCGTCTTGCCGAGCGGAAGAAGAAGAAACCCGAAATACAGCATCGCGCCGAGTGTGGAAATCACATAATTCCTGCACCCCAGCTGAACCGCCAGAAGAATGATGACGGTCTCACCGAGACAGGTGTAGGAAAATCCATTGAACAGACCGAATATCTTATAATTCTTTTGCGACAGGCGCTGACGCTCCGGCGGAACGGGACCATTTAAAATCATGAACTAATTACCCCCCAAAAAATACCTGTCTGTTTCAAAAACCATAATTTCATATTAATTTACGATTGACAAGATTTTATTAAGATAGCATAAAAAATAAATTCATCAAGTTGAAAACCCTGTTTTCCACGAAATTTGCTCCGGAGTATGGAAATAAACATAACCCTCCAAGCTTCACGCAGCCCCTGCCGCTCCAATTCATCCTCTGATTTTTCCCACGCAAAAATCGGATTGTTCCGTTGAAAATTAAGAAAGTCTGTTCTATAATATCATGATACCGAAAACAAAGCTCCGGCCGAAAGAGAGAAAATATGAGAAGAATGAACGAAATCATCGCCGATTATGTGGTGGACGAATCGAAACTGAAACCTTACACTCTTCCTTCCCCGCTGGACAAACCGGACGGAACACGTGTGACCTCGGCTTTCGAGTGGGTCAATTTTCAGCGCAGAAAGATTCTCCAGCTTTTCAAGCAGGAAGTTTACGGTGAAATCGTTCCGCGTCCGGACAGCGTTTCGTTCGAACTGCTTTCGCGTCGGGACGACGCCCTCGGCAGCACGGCGGTCCGCAAGGAAATCCGGCTCCATTTCGCCATGAACAACGGAAAGAAACATTCCGTCGACATGCTCCTCTACATTCCCCGGAACGCGACGAAACCGGTTCCCGTGTTCCTCGGGCTCAATTTTCAGGGAAACCACGTGACGACCGACGAAGCGGATGTCCGCAAGACCGGATTCCGGGTTCCGGGAGAGCTGGTCCATCCCGACGAACGCGGAAAACAGTCTTACCGCTGGTGCTTCAAGGAGGTCGTCGCACGCGGCTACGCCTCCGCCACCGTCTGTTATCACGACCTCTATCCGGACTTCACCGGAAGTGCGAACGACAGTGTTTACCGGCTCTTTTACGAGGCGTCCGGAATGGCGTCGCTGCCCGACCGCCACACCCCCATCGGCGCCTGGGCCTTCGGACTCTCCCGGATGCTCGACTACATGGAGACGGATCCTGACATCGACGCCTCCAGAGCCGTTGTCCACGGACACTCCCGTCTCGGCAAGACGGCGCTCTGGACCGGCGCGATCGATCCCCGTTTCAAGATCGTCATATCCAATAATTCAGGATGCGGCGGGGCGGCCCTCCACAAACGGAAATTCGGGGAAAACGTCGAAGCTCTCATCAGCCACGCTTGCGCGGACTGGTTCGTCACCGCTTTTCATAAATACAGCGGACGCGAGGAAGACATGCCGTTCGACCAGCACGAGCTTCTCGCGCTGTCGGCCCCGCGTCCCGTGTGCGTCGCCAGCGCGACGGAAGACATCCATGCGGACCCGAAGGGGGAATTCCTTTCCTGCGTGCACGCCTCGGAAGTCTACCGGCTTTTCGGATCGGAAGGACTGCCCGCAACGGAAATGCCGCCGCCGGACACCCATGTAACAGGCGCAATCAGCTACCACATCCGGACCGGCGGACACGACCAGACATGGGAAGACTGGCGTCACTATCTGGATCTGGCAGACCTGTATCTGTGCTGATTTCCCGGGACGGGAATCATTCGGGCTTCTTCTCGGGAAGCTGTCCCGGAAGAACCGTGCCGACGCTGACAATCAGGCGCATGGCTTCGGATACGCTCATATCCAGGAAAATACACCGTTCGCGCGGAATCATCAGGAGAAATCCGCTGGTCGGGTTCGGTGTGGTCGGCATGAAAATGCTGACCATCGGCTTCCCGAGTTTCCGCGTGACTTCAAATTCGTCGTTGTTCTCATTGGTCAGGAATCCCAGCGCGTAGCAGCCCGGATTGGGATACTCGAACAGGACCACCTGATGGAACATGCCGCCGCTCGAAGAACGGACCGCGTCGCCGATCTGCTTGCAGGTGGAATAGATGAAGTTGACGATGGGCAGATGGAGGAGCATCCTTTGCGTCATGCTGATCATGCGCCGCCCCAGTGTCATCCTGGCCAGCTGTCCGACCACAATCAGCATGACGATAATGAAGATCAGGGACAGGAGCCGGATGCCCTGCTGGACCCAGAAGGAGCTGTTTTCGCCGTTGATTCCGGGCAGGTCGAGGGAACTGGCGAGGCCGATGGCCCAGACGGTGAGCCAGTCGTAAATCCACCACGCCATCCAGAGCGCGATGAAGAAGGGAACCACCACGAACAGCCCCGTCAGAAGAAGTCCCTTCATGCGGAAAATCAGGAAACGCCGGCAATTCCGGATCGTGAGCCGGATACGGATCAGGGAAAAAGGATTACTTCTCTTCATCGTCATTCACTTTCAGTTTCAGGAAATCGATCTTGCGTTTATCGGCCTTGAGGATGGTCGCGGTAAGGGGGAGCGTCCGGAGCCGTATTTCCTCGCCCTCCTCGGGAATCCGCCCGATTTCGTAGCAGATATGGCCTCCGATGGTGTCGGCGGCTTCGGTGTCCGGGATGTCGGTGTCCATGATCTCGTTCACGTCCGAAATCGGGGTTCTGGCCTCGAACACGACGGAACCGTCGGGCATGAGCTGGGGTTTGCTCTTTTCCTGCTCCTCGTTGTCATATTCGTCCTGGACGTCTCCGACGATCTCTTCGATGATGTCCTCGAACGTCACGATGCCGGAGGTTCCGCCGTATTCATCAATGATGACCGCGAAATGGTTGTGCAGATGCCGGATCTCCTCCAGCAGGTCGCCGACTTCCTTGGATTCCGGGATGAAAAGAGGCTTGTGGGAAAGCTGTTCCAGCGTCTTTCCGCGGATGGCCTCGTCGTTGATGAAGTCCTTGGCGTAGATGATTCCCTTGATTTCGTCCACGGTGCGGCCGTAGATCGGGATGCGGCTGTGTCCGGACTCGATGAAAGCGCGTTTCGCCTCCGCGACGGAGGACGCGGCGGGAATCGCCATAAGGTCGACGCGGGGAGTCATGATTTCGCGGACGGACATGTCGCCGAGATCCAGGATTCCCTTGATCATGCGCTTCTCGCCTTCCTCCAGATCGTCGTTCGCGTGCTCCCCGTAATTCTCGACGACCGACAGGATTTCATCTTCCGTGCTGATCTTCTGTTCCGGAGCCTCCTCGTTCTGCCAGTCTTCCGCGTTCTGGCGAAGCTTCCGGGTCAAAAGTGTGAACGGAAGAAGAACCGTGTTCGCAATCAGGGAAACGGCCGGAAGGATCAGACGCAGAATCAGCATGTCCGAGCGATAGAGAAGGAGACGGGACAGGATTTCGCCGAAGGACCAGAAAATGACAATCGCCGCGACGATGAACGGAAGCATCCAGTCGTTTACCGAAGCCCCCAGAAAAGAACGCGAGATGAGGAACGAAAACATTCCGAGAATCGAGGCGAGGATAAACAACAGCAGTTTGAAGACGGCACGGATCGAATCCGAATTTCCCAGCCATTCACTGAGTTTGACCGCCAGGTCGTGGTCAGTCTCATCCAGCTTCATGATCCGGCTTCCGGAGAGACGGTCGAAGGCTTCGAAGGCACAGAAACACAGAAGAAACAGCGCAAAACTCAGAAGAAAGATCTCCAACTCGAAATTCATATAACTCCCTGTTCAGGAACGAACTGCGTCCGGAATGACTTTTGCAAAATCAAATTGTTCTGCCAGTTCGTTGATTGTTTTTAATTCCCGCCGTCTCATGATCCGTTTGAGACCGGGCTCCAAATCGTCCTCCCCCGCCGCATGGAGAAGGCCGTGTACCAGATACAATATCACTTCCCGCGAATAAGGCAAGTCCCGTTTCGCGGCTTCGCGCCGTGCAACGGAGGGGCATATAATGATTTCCACTTCCACGGTGTCGGCATCGCCCCCGGCCTCCTTCGGAAGGTCGCACCCCGATTCGCGGTAATCGAAACAGATGACGTCCGTCGGGCCTTCATGCCCTACGTAAGCGCGGTTGATCTCCTCCATCTCCGCTTCGGAAACGAATGAAACGGAGAGGATTCCGACGATTCCGCTGCCGGTGATTCCGGCCGCGGCTTCCGCCAGTTTTTCGAGTCTATTTCCCCGGGGCCGGGGAAACGCCTTCTCCGGCCGCCACGAATAAATCGTCCTCATCCTTTTTGTCGTCCTTCGGATAAATGATCCGCCCGTGATTCATGTGTTCGAGCGTGTTGATGAAACTTTTCCGGATCAGGGCCAGCTCCCTGAGCGTCAGCGTGGAGTTGTCCAGCTGGCCGTCCCTGATTTTCTTGCGGAAGATCTCGCAGACCAGCTGTTCGATGGCCGCGGGCGTGGGCTTCTCCAGCGAACGGGAAGCGGCCTCGCAGCAGTCGGCGAGCATGACCAGCGCCACCTCTTTTTCCGAGGGAAGCGGACCCGGATAGCGGAAATCGCTTTCCGGGACATGCTTGTCTGGATGCATCAGCTGGGCCTTCTTGTAGAAATAAGCGATCAGGTCGGTGCCGTGATGGCAGGTGATGGTATCGTAGAGAATCCTTTTGAGTTTGTATTTGCGCGCAAGCTCGGGTCCGTGCTTGACCACATGGCTGCGGATGATCATGGCGCTCATGGCCGGATCGAGGTCCTTGTGCATGTCGGTGCCGGGGCTGTTCTCGATGAAGAATTCGGGCTGCTGGATTTTGCCGACGTCATGGAAAAGAGCGCAGACGCGCGCCTTGATCTGGTCGAGACCGGCTTCCCGCGCCGCCTGCTCCGCCATGTTGGAAACCATCAGGCTGTGATGGTAAGTGCCGGGTGCCTTGAACTGGAGTTCCTTCAGGAGTGGATGGTTGAAGTCGCTGCAGATCAGCAGGGACATCGTTGTGCTGATGTCGAAGAGCCATTCCAGCAGGAAGAGAAGCAGCTGCGCGATGATCGCGGTCGCCAGCCCCGTGACGAACGAAAACAGGATCAGCCACCAGATGAGATCGGTCCCCGGATTCCGCTTCAGGAAGAAAATCAGCGCCACGGCCAGCGTCGACAGCGCCGTCCCGAGGAAAGCGCGGATGAAGAAACTGCGGTAATTCATGGCTTTGCGGACGGCGATGCTTCCGCCCGCGTTGACCAGCAGGCCGGTCAGCATCATCTGGAACTGGTTTTCCATCGGGAGCGCCGCCACCACGGATACGAAAAGGCCGACGAACGTGGCCGCACGCACGCCGTAGATCACGGAGGTCAGGACAGAGGCAATACCAATCGGGACCGCGAAATAGATCAGGTCCCGCGGAATGACCACCTGTTCCGTCAACATGCGGAAGGCGTCCATGAAGAACCGGTTCAGGAGCAGAGCCAGAATCGTGACGAGCCCCAGCAGCCAGACGGAACGGTTGCTCCGGGCCAGGCCGGGTTTGATATGGTGGAGATACATCCCCATCGAGAGGATCACGGCGAGACACAGAAGGATGTTCTCCCGAATCATTTTGTAAACGCCCGACGTACCGGTCCGGGCGCGGAGTTCCTTGTAGTAGGCGTCGCGGATCGCAATGTCCTCCTCGGTCACTTTCTTGTTCTTTTCAAGGATGACAGTTCCGCGGAAGATCTCCCTTCGGACGGGCGCCAGAAGGCCGGCCGCCTCGGATTTCTTTCCTTCGGTGAAAGCCTGGTCGAACTGGAGATTCCCCTGCTGGAGAATCTTTTCCAGACACTGCGTCACATCGTCGATGATGGCGCTCTTGTCCGGCGCGTCATAATATTCCAGCGACTGCTGGGTGATCTCCCGCGCGGCGGCCAGAGGGGTCACCAGCTGGGAAAACGAGGCCGAACGCCTGCGGTTCAGCGGATCGATGATCTTGATCCGGACATTGCTCTTGAGGTTGTCGCGGACATCCTGCCGGATCACGCCCTCGTTGAGAGCCTTCCGGAAAAGGGAATCCGTCTTCTCTTTCTGCGCCGGGTTGTCGGCAATCCGGAGAAAACACTTCAGCGTGTTCGCATCCAGCTTGGCGACGAGGATCTGAATATCGTTGGCGGGGTCGGCCGCATATTTCCGTCCGGTCTTTTCGACGGCGTCGCGCTTCCTGACCTCCGCGAAGAAATTCTGATATTGCTCCGAAATCCGCCGTGTGTCGTCATGGATGATCTGATAATAGTCCGGTTCGCGATCGGCCACTTCGCGGCGGAGGGCCGCGGTTTTCTCCTTGTCCTCCACCAGAAAATCAAAATCGGCACAGAGCGTGTACGGCGCGATCTGGTCGGGAATCAGGGGTGCGAAACCCGTGCTTTTCGGAAGAATGACCACGAAAAGACTGGCCACAAGGATCAGGAACAGCATCAGGAAAAGAAAGAACCCGGAGCGGTCGAAGAGATCGGAGAGGGAACGTCTCGGGGGGATTTCATCAACGGGAGACATGGCCGGACTCCTTTTCCGCGGATTCGTCGTGATAGGCATTGATGATCTTTTCCACCAGCGTGTGGCGGACTACATCCCTTGAAGTGAAACGGCAGATCTTGATTTCATCGATCACGGAAAGCCGCCGGACGGCGTCCAGAAGTCCCGAATTTTTCCGTCCCGGCAGGTCGATCTGTGTGGGATCGCCCGCCACCACGCACCTGGAACGGAACCCGAGGCGCGTCAGGAACATGAGCATCTGCTCGTTCGTGGTGTTCTGGGCTTCGTCCAGAATGATGAACGCATTGTTTAAAGTTCGCCCGCGCATGAAGGCCAGGGGCGCCACTTCGATGACTCCGCGCTCCGTAAAGGAAGTGGCTTCCTCGAAGTCCAGCATGTCATACAGCGCATCGTAGAGCGGACGGAGATACGGGTTGATCTTCTCTTCCAGCTTGCCCGGCAGGAATCCGAGATTTTCTCCGGCCTCGACCGCCGGACGCGTCAGGATGATCCGGTCATACCGGCCCGCCAGAAATTCGGAAACCGCCAGAGCCATCGCCAGATAAGTCTTCCCGGTGCCCGCGGGGCCGATGCCGAAAACGACGTCGTGTTCCCGGACCGCCTTCACGTACGCCAGTTGATTGGCCGTGCGCGGCACGATCTCCTTTTTCCGGGGGCTGACCTTGATCCGCTGGGAAAAATAGTTCTGAAGCTCGTTTTCGGTGGAATTCTGAAACGCGGCCAGAAGCTGGTCGAAATCCTGCTGGTCTACCCGCTTTACGGGATTCTCCAGACGCAGCTGTTCCAGACGCTTGAGAAAAGCAAAAACCCGCTCCGTTTTCAGCGGCTCGGCGGCCACAAGCTGAAGACGCAGATCGCGCACGACAGCCTTAACGCCGAGGCTGTTTCCCATTTTACGCAGATTCTGCTGGAAACAGCCGGCGAACAGCGCCTCCATTTCCATCGGAGTGCTGAAAAAATATTTCCCGGTGGAAGGATCCCCGGAAGGTTCGTCTTCGGTACTGTTCATTGATTCGCGGGTAATGCCGGGATCGTAAGTTCTATCCCCGGCTCAAGATGGTCTGGGTTCTTGATCTTGTCTTTGTTGGCTTCGTAAATCACGGTCCATTTCGCGCCTTTTCCGTAGTAATCCACGGAGAGACGCCACAGACTGTCGTTGGTCTTGACAACATATTTGGCAGGCAGTTCGACGGCGGGAGGAGCGGCAAGTTTCGGGGTCTCCGCTTTCGGAGCATCCTTCACATCCGCGACCGACACAGCATCAGCCTTCGGAGCGTCCTTGACTTCCGCAACCGGCGCCGCCTCCGCCTTCGGGGCATCCTTCACGTCCGCCGCAGGAGCTTTGGGCGTTTCGGCCTTCGGAGCGGCTTCCGTCTTCTTCACGTCCGCGACAGGAGCGGCATCCGTTTTCGGAGCCTCCTTTTTCACGTCCGCGACGGGCGCGGCCTCGGCTTTCGGAGCCAACTCGGTTTTCTTCACTCCCACGACAGGCGCTTCCGCTTTCGGGGCGGCGGGCTGGGTCGGGGGAGGAAGGTTGCTTTCGCCGCCGTTCTGTTCAAAGAGACCGCAGGAAGTAAGGAGGACGGGCAGAGAAAGCGCCGCCATGGCAGTGAACACAGCTTTTTTCATGAAACACATCTCCGTTCCGGGCATGGTGCGCAGTCTCCGCATCCTGTTGAAAGAGAGCCTTTTACTCTGCAAATCTCTTCAGAATCAGAACTCCGTTGTGTCCGCCAAACCCCAAATTAGTATTGATTGCCGTATGAATCGCCTTTTGACGGGCGGTATTCGGTGTATAGTCCAGATCGCATTCCGGATCGGGCGTCACGTAATTGATCGTGGGAGGCACGATTCCATCCCGGATGGCCAGCGCACAGATGATGGTCTCCAGACCGCCCGCGGCGCCGAGGGAATGCCCCATGGTGCCTTTGGTGCTGCTGATGGCGACCTTGGAAACGCCGCTGCCGAATACGGTCTTCAGGGCCTGCGTCTCGAATTTGTCGTTCAGGGACGTGCTGGTGCCGTGGGCATTGACATAATCGATGTCTTCGGGATTGAGGCCCGCGTTCTTGAGGGCGACCTGCATGGCACGCGCCGCGCCTTCGCCTTCGGGAGCGGGGGAAGTGATATGATATGCGTCGCCGGTGGCGCCGTAGCTGAGGATTTCAGCATAGATCGGTGCGCCGCGGCGTTTGGCGTGTTCGAGCTCTTCCAGCACCAGGATTCCGGCGCCTTCGGACATGACGAAACCGTCGCGGTCACGGTCGAACGGACGGCTGGCGTGCAGAGGATCGTCATTGCGCTGGCTCATGGCCTTCATGGCGCAGAACCCGGCCATTCCGAGTTTGGAAACGGAGGCTTCCGCGCCTCCGCTGATCATGATGTCGGCATCGCCGCGGGCCACAGTGCAGAAAGACTCCCCGAGGGAATGGGTGGCTGTGGCGCAGGCGGAAATCGCCGTGAAATTCGGTCCTTTGGCGCCATAACGGATGGAGAGCGCGCCGGATCCCATGTCGGCAATCATCATGGGAATCAGGAAAGGAGATACGCGGGAGGGGCCTTTCTGGATCAGGATTTCGCACTGTTCTTCCAGGGTCCGCATTCCTCCGATGCCGCTGCCGACGCAAACGCCGACGCGGTCGGGATTTACGACGGAACCGTCGCGGAGGTCCAGCGGGAGGTTGGCGCTCTGAAGCGCTTCATCCGCGGCGGCGACGGCGTACAGAGAGAAATCGTCGAGTCTTCTGGCTTCCTTTTCAGACATGTAACGGGTCGGATCGAAATTCCTGACTTCGCCCGCAATCTGAGTGCGATACCCACTGAGGTCGAACCGTTCGATTTTTCCAAGGCCGCATTTTCCATTGACAATGGCATTCCAGAAGTCCTGGACATTATGTCCGACACAGGAGATTGCGCCGATTCCGGTAATAACAACTCGTCTGGGATACATTCAATCCTCCGTGGATAGCAAAAGCGGGCCTCCCGATGAGGGGACGACCCGCAAACATAAGCAAAAGAACGAAATCAAGCCTTCTGCTTGCCTTCAATGTACTTGATGGCAGCGCCGACGGTCGTCAGCTTTTCGGCATCTTCGTCCGGAATATCGGAACCGAATTCTTCTTCGAGAGCCATGACCAGTTCGACCTGGTCGAGAGAATCCGCGCCGAGGTCTTCGATGAACTTGGCATCTTCCGTAACCTGGTCTTCAGCAACACCGAGCTGCTCGACAACGATCTTTTTGACTTTTTCTGCAGTGGACATTCCAAATCCTTTCATATAGTTTATTTTCGGGTTGGTTTTTCATACCACATGCGATATAATATTGCATGCCTTTTGAAAAATGCAAGTAAAAATGGCAAATAGCCTGAATTTTTTTCAGGTCAGCACATCAGGAAACCGCCGTCCACGTTCAAAACCTGTCCGGTGATGTAAGCCGACTCATCCTGGCAGAAGAAAAACACCGCGTTCGCGACATCCGCGGGCTGTCCCGCGCGCTTCAGGGGGATATTGTTCAGGAACGCGTCGCGCGCCGCCTGCGGCAGCTTGTCGGTCATGTCCGTCTGGATGTATCCCGGGGCGATCGCGTTGGCCGTGATGTTGCGGCTTCCGAATTCGCGCGCCGTGGTCTTGGTCAGGCCGATCACGCCCGCCTTGGACGCGGAATAGTTGGCCTGTCCGGCGTTGCCCATCCGTCCGACGACGGACGCGATGTTCACGATCTTTCCATAGCGGGCCTTCATCATGACGCGGGTCGCGGACTTGGTGAAGTTGAAGGTGCCCTTGAGGTTGACCGACAGAACCAGATCCCAGTCCTGTTCCGTCATCTTCATCATCAGCGTGTCGCGGGTCACGCCGGCGTTGTTGACGAGGATGTCCAGCTTGCCGTATTTTTCCACGACGGCTTCCACCGCTTTTTCGGCTTCTTCGGGTTTGGCGACGTTCGCCTGGATCGCCATGGCCTCATAGCCCTGGGCCTTGAATTCCGCGGCGGTTTTCTCCGCGACATCCAGAAGAATGTCCACCATTGCGACCACCGCGCCTTCCGACGCCAGCTTTTCACAGATGGCACGGCCGATGCCGCGCGCTCCGCCCGTCACCAGGGCAATGCGCCCTTCCAGTTTTTTGCTGCTCATTTTCGTTCTCCTTTGTTTTTCAGGTTTCTGATGTTATTGCAGTTCCAGTTTATTCAGGTCCTCCGCCGAAGACACATTCAAGGTCGCCTTCGACGCGTCGATTTTCTTGATCAGCCCGGTCAGGACCGTTCCCGGTCCGAACTCGATGAAGGCATCCGCCCCCAGCGCGGACAACGTCTGGACGCAATCCACCCAGCGGACGCTTCCGGCCACCTGGCGAACCAGATTTTCCCGGATCTGCGTGTAATCTTCGGTCACCTTGCCGGTGAAATTCTGAGCCACGGGGATTTCGTTCTTCGTCACGGGGACGGTCTCCAGAACCGGACGGAGCTGTTCGCCCGCGCCGGTCATCATCCGGGAGTGATAGGCGCCCGCCACGTTCAAGGGAATGATCCGGCGCACGCCTTCCTTGTCCTTGAGGATCGCGGAAGCCTTCTCCACACCGGCCACCGTGCCGCTGATGACCGTCTGGGCCGGAGAGTTGAAATTCGCCACATCGATTCCGCATTCGGCGCAGACTTGCGCGAACACTTCCGGAGGAGTGGTTCCGTTGGTCAGGACGCTGGCCATGGTTCCGGCTTCCGCGCGGCAGGCGGCGTCCATGAGTTCCGCCCGGCGGGCGACCAGTCGGAGCGCGTCCGGAAAGCGAAAATATCCGGCGCAGCAGAGCGCGCCGTATTCGCCGAGGCTGAGTCCGGCGACGCCGACCGGGCTGACTCCGGGATATTTTTCATTGAAGGCGGCGAGACAGGCCATGCTGGTAACGAAGATCGCCACCTGGCAGTAACGGCTTTCCGTGAGTTTTTCCTCGGGTCCGTTGAAACAAAGTTCGGAGACTTTCCAGTCAAGAACGGAGTCGGCTTCTGCATAGACTTTCGCCGCCGCGGGGCTCTGTTCGAAAAGGTCTTTTCCCATTCCCACTTTCTGGGCGCCCTGTCCTGAGAATACGAATGCAGCTTTCATTTTTTTCCTTTCGGAGTCGTTGCGTTTTGTGAACGGATCATTTTGAGTATTTTCTCCCTGTACGGGGCAAAGGCAGGGTTTCCCCCGTGCCGCTGGAGCGCTTCTTCCGGAGACAGCCGGAGCTTCTCGTCCACTCCGGGGATCTTCTCCCCGGAAAGGAACCTGTAGTAGGCGTCACGGAACTTCGGCATTTCCTGGACAAGGAACGGATCCCGGGCATTCTTCGCCTCCATGAAGTCACCCGTCAGCAGAAAATAGGCCGGAAGCGATTCCTTTTTGTCCTTTTTCCCGGCCGCATGCCGGACGAATTCCTTCCATTCCGACGGATTCAGCGAAGCGATGGGAATCCGTTCGTTCGGATGATCCTTGTAATGGAGCACCGCCTCGTCGCGGATGATGGTCCCGAGCAGCATCTTCCTGTCCGTTTTCGGGACCGTGAACGAATATCCGGAGAAGGCTTTCCGGGAGTCATACAGCATATTCCAGATCTCGCCGCCCCGCCCGACGACGTTTTCCATCGAGTCAAGCCATTTCTGGTGGGCGTCGTTCAGATCCTTCAGGACCTGAGCATCGTTTTTCTGCGGGAACACCGAAAAAACAGGACTCTTTTCCCCGAATTTTTTCTGAGGCTCCTCCAGAACAAGAAGAACGCGGATGCGGTTCTTCTCATCGGCCAGCATTTTGTCATAACGGTCACGTATTCCGGCCAGACGCTTCTGTTCCTGAAGCATCCGGTCCTCCTTGTCGCTTCCCTTGCGTGCGGCGGCAGGAGGCGCGGCGGGAACGGGTTTCGCAGCCTTCTCGGGAGCGGCGGCTGAAACCGGAGCGGCGGATTTGACGGGCGCCGGGACCGGCGCCGGGACGGTTTCGTCTTTTTTCCGTTCAGGTTCCGCTTTTTCCTCCCGGCCGGGAGCTTCCCCGCGCCGTTCGCCGTACGGACGGACGAGATGGTTCTGGCGAAGGATCCGGAAGACGGATCCGGAAGAGGCGTTGACCCTGTCCCGGAGAACGTCCGCCCTTCTGATGTTCGCCATCACGGTGAAACGCGCGGAAGCCAGTTTGTCCTTGGCCTCCTGGAGATGTCTGACGGCGATCATGTAATGGTTTTTCGCCTTTTCGGCATCCTTGCGCAATTCCTCATTTCCCAGCGCGATTTCCGAATCCGCGTCCTGAAGCTTGTTGGCGACGAACGTATCCAGAGCGTTGATGACGGATTCTTCCCGGAGCGACGCGGACTTGTAGTCCTCCACCCGTTTCTTGAGCTCGGCGAAATCCCGGCTGACGGAAGGGGCCACCCCGAATTTATCAAAGTATTTTTCGGATTTCTTGATGTAGGCGTCGATGGCCGCCATGTCCGGATGCGGGGCGGAAAGCATCTTCCGGACCGGATGGAGGTAGGCCGATGCGTTCGACGAATTCTTCTTGGCCGCCAGATAAAGGAACGTGCCTCCGGTGAGCGCGGCGGCAAGAAGGAAAATGATCATTCCGAAGAAGGCGAAGCGGAGTGTGGACGACGGGCGCTGCACCACCACCGGCGGAAGGGCAGGCGAGGAAGCGGTCCCCAGAACCAGATGCCGTTTCGTGCTGGACACCGGTGAGCTGTTCAGCTCCCAGTAACAGGTCAGGATGTGCCGCGCCGCCTCGATGAACTCGTCCCAGGAAGCGAAACGGTCGGCGGGCATCTTGCCCATCATCCGCCGGAGCAGCGCGGTCAGCTGGGGCGATACATACACATTCGGCGCGCGGATTTCCGGTTCCGGAAACGGTGCGGAATTGTGCTGGAGCAGGATGCCTTCGATGGTCGGGGCGTCGTAGGGGAAAACCCCGGTCACCATCTGGTAGACGGTGGCCCCCAGGGAATAGAGGTCGGTGCTCCAGGAAAGGACGTCTCCCCGCGCCTGTTCCGGACTCATATAATAAGGAGAGCCTTCGACCTGTCCGTTGACCATCACGCTGGCGCCGCGGCTCTGCGCGATTCCCATATCCATGATCATGGCTTCGTTGTCCGGAGTCAGTATAATGTTGCCCGGCTTGATGTCCTTGTGGAACATCTGGAATTTGTTCCAGATGGTCTTGAGGGCTCCGGCGACCGTGATGGCGGTCATGAGAGCCTCGTCTTCCGTGAAGGTGCGGCCGCGCTCCAGCAGGGCTTCCAGCGTCTCGCCTTCCACATACTGCATGGCGATGTAATAGAGGCCCGTCTCCGACACGCCCGCGTCGATGACGCTGACCACATGCGGATTCTGGAATTTGGCGGTGTTCCGGGCTTCTTCCAGGAAACGGCCCACATTCGGCTCGTCGATCAGACGCGGGTTCAGGATTTTCAGCGCGACCGTGCGCTCCATGGAAAGCTGTTCGGCCACATAAACGTTGCCCATGCCTCCGGACGCCAGATGGCGGATGATGTCGAAACCGGCCACGCGGGTGCCCGCCGGAAGCGGAACATCGGCCGTGGCCACGGAAAGACCGACCCCGCAGGAGGTACAGACGACCGTCCCGTTTTCATCGGGTTCCCCCTTGAAGGAATTTCCACAGTGATCGCAAATGAATTCAGGCATGGATCAGGTTCCCGCGTCTCATATGGTTCAGAGGATTCCTTTGGTGGAAGGGACGCCTTTCTCCCTCGGGTCCGGGGAAACCGCCTGTTCCAACGCACGCCCCAGTCCTTTGAAGACGGCCTCGAATACATGATGCACTTCTCCGCCCGCCAGCAGCCGGATATGGAGATTCACGCCGCCTTTGATGCAGAACGCCTGGAAAAATTCATGAAACAGTGCGGTATCCAGATCCCGGATCCTCGCCGCGGGAGGCGTCAGGTCATACACCAGAAGCGGACGGCCGGAAAGGTCCAGCGCGATCATCGCCAGCGCTTCGTCCATGGGCAGCAGAAAACTCCCGTAACGGCGGATTCCCTTCTTGTCCCCCAGCGCATCGGTGAACGCCTCGCCGAGAACCAGACCGAGATCTTCCATCGTATGGTGGCAGTCCACATCCAGATCGCCCGCCGCCTTGACGGTCAGGTCGAACTTGCCGTGACGGGCAAAAAGTTCCAGCATGTGGTCCATAAACGCAATCCCGCTCGAGATTTCGCTCTTGCCTTCTCCATCCAGATTCAGGGAGACAACAATGTCCGTTTCCCGCGTCTTACGTGTTATTCTGCTTTCTCTCGGCATAACCGGCCTCCATGATTATCCCACAATTTACCCTCTCTTTCCCGAATTGTCAATTTTTTTTCACAGAAGGGAGCCCTGTTTTTCCAAAGATATTTCACAGTGGCCCCATGCGCGTTTTTTTCAAACTCATTCCCTCCTTTCCGGACACCTGAAAAAAAATTCATGTTGTTTCCCGCCTTCCCGCGGATAAATTCCGTCCATCCATAAAATTGTCAGAAAATGCTACTTTTCATGAAAAAAAGTGAAGGATCGAGATTATTTTCATGCTATAGTATATGCCAGACAACCCAAATCATGGAGGAAAACGATTATGTTGAAGCAGGTGTTGGAACAATTCTCGAATCCGGGCAGCGAATACCGCGGCGCACCCTTCTGGGCATGGAACGCCCGACTCGAACCCGGAGAACTCCGCCGTCAGATCCGAGTGATGAAGGAAATGGGACTCGGCGGATTCTTCATGCACTCGCGCGTCGGACTCAACACCCCCTATCTCGGCAAGGAATGGTTCGAGTGCATCCGCGCCTGCGTCGACGAGGCCGAAAAGCTGGACATGATGGCGTGGCTCTATGACGAGGACCGCTGGCCTTCCGGGGCCGCCGGAGGTCTGGTCACGAAGAATCCGAAATTCCGCCACCGCCACCTCTCCGTGGAAACGCTCGAAGCCCTTCCCGCGAAAAAGGAAGGAATCCTCGCCTTCTTCGCCGCAAAAATCGACGGCAATGAAGCGTCCGGCGTCCGCCGGCTCGGTAAAAACGGCAAGCCCGCCAAAGGGGAAAAAGTCCTCGCCTTCTCCGTTCATGAAGCCGAACTCTCCTCCTGGTACAACGGCCAGACCTATCTCGACACCATGAACGAGGAAGCCGTCCGGAAATTCATTGAAATCACGCACGAAGCCTACCGCAAAGAAGTTGCGAAGAAATTTCATACGCGCATCCCCGGCATCTTCACCGATGAACCCAACTATCTCCACGGCGGCCAGAATGTCACCGCGTGGACCGCCTCCATCCCGGAACGTTTCAAAGCCAAGTTCGGCTATGACCTTCTGGATCATCTCCCGGAACTCTTCTTCCGCGTCGACGGCATGGAATTTTCCAAAGCGCGTCTCCATTTCCGCGACCTCTGCACCGAACTCTTCGTACACGCATTTTCCAAACAGATCGGCGACTGGTGCGAAAAAAACCATCTGGAATCCACCGGACACGTCCTCTGCGAAGACAACGTCGTCTCACAGACCCATATTGTCGGAACCGCCATGCGTTTCTATGAATTCATGCAGACTCCTGGCATCGACCTCCTGACAGAACACTGGGGCATCTTCCTCACCGCCAAGCAGTGCTCCTCCGTGGCGCACCAGTTCGGACGCACACGCCGACTCTCCGAAACCTACGGCTGCACCGGATGGGATTTCCCCTTCGCCGGGCACAAGGCCTGCGGTGACTGGCAGTACGCCCTCGGCATCAACTACCGCTGTCAGCATCTGGCCTGGTATTCCATGGCCGCCGAAGCCAAGCGCGACTATCCCGCCAGCATCTCCTACCAGTCCCCGTGGTACCGTTACTACAGTACCGTGGAATCCTATTTCGGGCGTCTCGGCGCCGCCCTTTCCGACGGAGAGGAACAGCGCGACCTTCTCGTGATCCATCCCATCGAATCCACATGGGGCGTCTTCATCCCCTCGGAAAACGGCACCCCTCCGATGGAAAAGGAAGCGGCGAAACTCGTTCATCTGACCAACCTTCTGCTCTCGGAAAACATCGACTTCGATTTCGGCGACGAGGAAATGATCTCCCGTCTCGGCGCCGTCCGAAAGGAAAAAATCGACGTCAACAAGGCCTCCTATACGACCGTCCTCCTCCCCGAAATGAGGACCGTGCGCAAGTCCACGCTCAGCCTCCTCAAACGCTTCGCGGACAAAGGCGGCAGGGTCTTCTTCATGGGCAATCCGCCCGCGCTCGTCGACGGCGAAAAATCCGCGGCCGCGGCCAGTGTCTACGCCGCTTTCACGAAAACGTCCGAAGCAACGCTCGGAAAAAAGGTCGGCGATTCCGCCCGCGTCGTCTCCGTCACGACACCAGAAGGACAAGAAATCGGACCCGTCCTTTCGCTCCTCAAAAAGGCCGACGGACATTCCGTCCTCTTCCTCTGCAACCACGCCGAGGAATTCCTCGACACGCACATGAGATACGGACTCGTCCGCGACAGGAAACTCGCCTTCCCCTCCGCGAAAGTCAAACTCGAAGGCGAACCCGGGTCCTCCGTCTTCGAGCTCGACCTTGCCACCGGAAAAATCTGGAAGATCAAAAGTTCCTTCTCCCGCAGGATCTATTCCTTCGAGACTTCCTTCGCCCCGCTCCAATCCAGAGTTTTCTTCCTCACGGCGGAGAATATCGCCAACGCCGATGCGCCGGAGACGGCCGTCGCCGGACGCAAGACGGAAACCCTCCCCGAAACGGGCTGGTCGTTCACTCCGGACGACTTCAACGTGCTGGTGCTGGACCACGCCCGCTATTCCGTGGACGGCGGCAAGAAATCCGACGGCAAGTTCATCCTGAAAATCGATGACGAACTCCGCAAGGAAAAACTCGGCGTCGAGACGCGCGGCGGGGCCATGGTCCAGCCATGGCTGAGCGCCAAAGCCCCGACCCCGAAGACCGTCCTTGATCTGACGCTGGAATATTCCTTCGATTGCGAAACGATTCCCGCCTCCGAATGCTATCTGGCCGTGGAACGCCCCGAGTTCTATGAAATCGAAGTCAACGGAAAGAAACTGGAGAAGAAGGACGCCGGGTTCTGGTGCGACATCTCCCTCCGGAGACTCGCCCTGAAGCCGGGACTTCTCAAAACCGGCAGAAACACGATTGTACTCCGGTCGAAATACCATCAGTATCTGCCCGGTCTGGAAAGCCTCTTCCTGCTCGGCGGCTTCGGCGTTCGCGGCGATACGCTCACCGCCGCCCCCGCGACCCTCGCGATCGGCGACTGGGTCGGACAGGGCTTCCCGTATTACGCCGGCAACATGACCTGCCGCACGGCAATGGACATCCGCAAGGAAGACGGCGAAAAAATCATCCTCGCCATCCCCGAATGGCGCGGCGTTGCGCTTGCGGTCAGCGTGAACGGATCCCCCAGAACCGTCGTCGCATGGCCTCCGTATGAACTGGACATCACCGGCGAACTCAAGGACGGACGCAACGTCATCGAGATCACGGTCCTCGGACACCGCCGCAATTCGCACGGGCCGTTCTACCTGAAAGAAAAATGGCCTCTTTGGACCGGTCCGTACCAGCTCAAGCAATATGAAGTCGCGGAAAAACAGCTGGTCCCCTGCGGCCTGCTGGAAGCTCCATCCCTGAAACGCGTCTGAGCTCCGTCCTCTCCTCCCCCGGAAATCCGTTTCCGGGGAAATGAAATCATCAGAAACCGTTATGCGGAGGATAGAGATCGCAGTCGAATCCTTCGACGGTTTTCAGCAGATGGAGCCGGGTTTCCGCCGGATGACGGACAAGAAGTTCGTCCAGCGCCGCGGGATCGTCGTCGCCGAGCATCTGAGCATATTCCCAGCAGTTCAGCGGGGAAACGTTATGCACGCCGCCGTCCCACAGCATCCCGCCGGACGCGCCCCGGACAATGACTTCCCGGAAAGCGTCGCGAATGCCTGCGCCATCGGAAGGAAAGAACAATTTCGGATAAAAGCGGCAGCGGTTGCCGGAACAGACTTCGACAAAATAGGGATACTCGATGTTGGACTGACACTCGTCATGAAAACGGGTGAGGATGGCGCTGTCGACCATCAGGACGTCGATCAGGCCGGCATCGGCCCACTCTTTGAGCGCCATGCCGTGGAAAGTGTTGACTTCGCGGCTGGCGGGAACCGTCAGGCTCAGTTCAAGATGTTTTTTCCGGCGGACTCCATACTCGTCCAGCAGCGTTCTGACCCGGCGGATGAATCCGCCCATGATCACGGCGCGGTGTTCCGCAATCCGCGGATCGTCTTCCGGCAATTCGAGCGGGTCGACGCCGTGGACTTCGGAAAAACTCCGCCGGAACGCCGGTTCGTACAATACGCCCGGCAGAGCCCGGATAAAGATCAGGTTCAGGCCGTCGATCTCATATTCCAGCATTTCCCGGAACAGTTCGAGAAAATGCTCCCGGACTTCCGGCACGGCGAAGCTCAGCCGGGTGGCCGGAATCCCGTTTCGGTTGACGCAATGGAACTCCGGATGGGCGCGGAAAAATTCGGAGGTCCGTCCGAAACCGGGCATGTGCACCGCGCCGGTACGGCAGGAGGCGTGAAACTCCACCCCGCACTGATGGCTGAAATCGCAAAGTCTGGCGACAATGTCGGAATGCAGCCGCCGGGTTTCCGCCAGCGCAAGGGCAATGGCGCGATCAATCGGACGGGGATAGGCGGAGGAAGGCCGGATTACGGTTCCGCAACGGGTCGGAAGCAGATCGCAGACGTCGCCTTGCGCCAGACAGAAATAGAGTTTCTTCACATTGCTGTCCCGCAGGGGCAGGATGGCTCCGTAGAAATCTTCGAGAGAACTGATGCTGTAGCCGTCGTTGGTTACAAGCAGTTCGTGCTTGTTGGCCTTGTCGCGCCGCCGCGCCAATGCTTTGATTTCCGTATCCGTCATCGGTTCCAGACGGATCCACGCGAGAGAGCTTTGCGCCGCGGAGGGACGGAGATGAAGCGTGGTATTGTCCAACCGGGCCATGCGCCAGAGATTGTCGGTCATTTCCCAGTAGAAATTGATGCCGGTGCCGGAAACCGCGTAAAAGGCCGGGTCGAAATCCAGTTTCGCCCTCAGTCCCATGCCCATTCCCAGCATACCGGGCCGGAGCGAAACGAGTCCGAGGAAAATGCGGTGCCAGCCGACGGCCGGCAGGGGAATGGTGAGCTCTCCGGCATCGTTGATTTCCGGCAGGTAAATCAACTGTCCGCGAATGCCGCTCATGGTTTCGTAGTCAAAACACTGCCAGGCGTCGGGGGCAGGCGTCGCGCCCGAACGGAGGGACGATTTTTCCCGGACGGCTCCGGGGATGTCGGTAATCCAAATGCTCCCGGACGGAAAGGCGGTTTGTCCACAGTGACGCAAATCATTCATGATGAAACCCGTTCGTGTTTGTTCTTATTCTTATTTGAAAAGCTGCCGATGCAGCAGGGCGATCATCGGGCGGGCGATCCTGTCCTGGCCCGCCTGACCGGGGGTGAGCGCCGTAAGCGAGTCGCCGAACGCGACGACCGTGATTTCCTTTGAATTCATGTGAATCCCCTTAATGACGTCAACCTTATGAGCAAATGCCCTGTTCCGCCAATAACATAGGAGGGATACACAACAAAATCAAACCGAAATATCCGATTTTCGGTAGCAGAAAATTCCGTTTTATAACACTTTTTTAAGATATGTCATTCTTCGGAGGGGAGATGTCCGAACCGTTCCCGGTAACGGCGGCAGAAATAATGCACATAGTTCCAGCCGCAGAGGGCGGCCACTTCCTTGACCCGGTAACAGTGCTGCCGGAGAAGCCGGCGCGCCGTATTGAGGCGGACCTCATTAAGATATTCGATGGGAGTGCAGTTGCACCCCGCGCGAAACACCTTCTGAATATAATTCGGCGAGAAATGGGTCGCCGCGGCAATTTCGCGGATCGAAAGGTCGGGCTGATAATAATGGTCGTTGATATAGGCGGAGATGATCTCCGAAGGGCTCGGCGGGGGCTGACAGCTCTCCTTGCGCACGGTCAGCATCAGAGCGGAAAGCAGCGATCCCGTGAGGATCGCCAGATGTTCCGTCTCGGAAAGATCGCCGCGGCAGTAGGCTTCCAACGCCAGGGTCAGGTCCGCGGAGTTCACCCCGAAGTGTTCCGGAGCCATTTTGCGAGGCAGAGTGAGGGAAAAAGCGCTGCTCCGCAGATAGTAAATCATATCGGCGGACAGGCGTATGGAGACGTGGGCCGGATGTTCCGTTTTGTTTACGCCCGGATGGATCACGCCCGCCGGAGTCAGACGCAGTTCGCGTAGCGTCCCGTAGTCGACATTATCGCCGTTTTCCGAGGCGAAAAGCAAGCGCAGTTCAAAAAGTTCATGAAAATGAAGAAGTCCCCTGCCCGCGGGCTCCGGAGTCTTTCCGGAAAAGACCAGACGCGCGGAAAAATCGGGCGACGTCAGGACGGTCCGTCTCATGATTTCGAGATATTCCGCTTCCTTTTCCACAGAATGCCAACCTCCGGAACTGTTATCCATTTGATGCGGCGGGAAAAATGTCAGGGGAAATCATTCTTTAAGGAGGAACTCGAAGTCTTCCAGATTCATCGAACCGGCGGATTCGGTCGAGGCTTCGACCAGATCGTTGAAGAGTCCGGCTTTGTAGCGCTGGAGGTCCAGCACCTTTTCCTCGATGGAATCCTTCACCAGCAGTTTGATGCAGTTGACGCTCCGGGTCTGGCCGATGCGGTGGGTCCGGTCGGTGGCCTGCGCCTCGGCGGCGGGATTCCACCACGGATCGTAAAGGATCACCGTATCGGCGGAAGTCAGGTTCAATCCCAGCCCGCCGGCCTTGAGGCTCAGCAGGAAGAGCGGGATTTCAGGCGTATTGTTGAAGGAGTCCACGCGGGCCATGCGGTCGTGCGTGGAGCCGTCCAGATATTCATAGCGGATGGCTTCGGAGTCGAGCCACTGGCGGACGATCGCGAGCAGGGACGTGAACTGACTGAACAGCAGGACCTTATGTCCGCTGTCGATGGTTTCCAGAAGGAGTTCCTTGAGGAGTTCCATTTTGGCGGAACGGACATCCTTGAAGTCGGGGAGCAGGGCCGGATCGCAGCAGATCTGGCGCATCCGGAGGAGAGACGAGAGGACGTCGAAACGGGAGATGCCCGAATTGCCCGAACGGAGCTGCTGGAATTTGTTCCGGCTCTCGGAAAGGAAACGGTCGTAGAGGGCGCGCTGGCTCTCTTCCATTTCGCAATAGAGGAGCTGTTCGGTCTTCGGAGGAATTTCCGTGTAGACTTCGGCCTTCTTGCGGCGGAGGATGAACGGGGCGATCCGGGCGGAAAGTTCCGACAGGGATTCCGGCGCGGAAACCGGATTGATGTATTTGCGGCGGAAGGAGGAAAGGGTTCCGAGAATCCCGGGATGGAGGAAGTCGAAGATGGACCAGAGGTCTTCCGGAGAGTTCTCGAGCGGGGTGCCGGTCAGGACGAGTTTGTGGTCCGCGGAAATGGACTTGCATATCTGGGAATTTCCCGTGGATGGATTCTTGATATGCTGGGCTTCGTCCAGGATCAGATATTTGAAACGGAGATTGCGGACGAGTTCGGCGTCGCGTTTGACCAGCGCGTAAGAGGAGACGCAGATGTCGTGGAAAAGCGCGTTTTCCCAGAGTTTGGCGCGGTCGGGACCGGTGATGGCCAGTATCTTGAAGGAAGGGACGAACTTTTCGGCCTCGCGCACCCAGTTTTCCAGAAGACTGGTGGGACAGAGGACCAGCGCGGGAAGATTGGCGGATTTGTCGGACGCCAGAAGGGAAAGGGTCTGGACCGTCTTTCCGAGTCCCATTTCGTCGGCGAGGATCAGGTTGTAGCCGCGGCTGCCGAGGGTCTTCATCCAGAGGACGCCCGCCTGCTGGTATTTGCGGAGACTTCCTTTAAAGAGCGGATTGTCGAGGGCGAGCGTTCCGGAAAGGGCTTCCCGCGCGGAGAACTCCATATCGGCCTTGAGCCGGAGGAATTCCAGCGGGACGGCGCCGGGGATTTCCGCGCCGAGCTCGGCCCAGTGGACGGCGGCGGGACGCGGCAGGAAAAGGATGTCGCGCAAAACCGGCGACGCGGCGGCCGCCTCCCCTTCCCCTTCGGCGGGGCGGATATTTTTCGGGAGGGCGGTTTCGCTCATGGCGAGGGCGAGATTGCGCAACCCGCGTGGAATCTTGATGAAGCGGTCCGGGGCGTTGGCGATGAAGAGTTCGTTGTTGCGCGCGGCGGCGACCAGATCGCGCCACGGAACCGGAAGCGAGGAGGCGCTGAGTTCAACGGCAATTTCGTAGCCGTCGGGACTTTCGGAAACAAGCGACGTCTTCACGTCGAGCTTTCCGGAATCTCCGCAGAGGTTGGCCAGTTCGGAACTGAGCAGGAACTCGCGTCCGCAGGAGAGCCATTGCGGAACCAGTTCGTCAATGAACGCGCCGATCGCCTCGCGGTCGCGGAGAATCAGACGGGTCTCGCCGTCTGTCGTGGAACTGCCGGAAAGCATTTCAAAACCGAAGTTGACCAGTTCGCCGACCAGCTGCTCTTCTTCGCGGGTGTTGCGCTTCCAAAACTGTCCGCCGGACGAGGCCAGGCGCGACTGGTCGGCCTTGCAGAGGTGTCCGCCGTAATCGAAGAGGATTTCCAGTTCGAGCTGGGAATTTTTGTTCAGGGCCGCCTGATAGCAGGGCTTGACCTTGCGTTCCTTGACCTTGACGCTTCCGGTCACGATGAGTTTGAACGGCAGGGAATTCTTGTAGGCGATCAGGAGTTTGGCGGC
Organism: uncultured Victivallales bacterium; assembly: GCA_964581935.1. Taxonomy (GTDB): domain Bacteria; phylum Verrucomicrobiota; class Lentisphaeria; order Victivallales; family UBA1829; genus SIG94. The sequence continues at coordinate 11,890 of CAZORN010000006.1, read as the reverse complement.
CTTGACGTCGCAGGGCTGGACCGTGGTGCGGAGGAAGTTGCGGAGCCACGCGACGTCCATCTGCGCGGGAATCCACCAGTATTCGCCGAGCATCCCCATCCAGCATCCGGCGCGGCCGGTGATGACCTTCACGTCCTTGAGCGGAAGGGGCGACCCCTTCACGATCACGGCGGACCGGAGGATGCACCCGCCGCGGACCCGTTCTACCATCACGACCGGTTCGGCGGGATCGCGGTGGACCACCACCTTCTCCCCGAGCCGGGTGAAGTTCTGGTAGCCGACAAGGCAATGGAAGAATTCTGCGGTCTGTTCGGCGTCGAGCGAAAGGCGGGAGCCTTCCTGCTGCGCGTTGATCGCAAGGAAACGGATGATCTGGCGGTCCTGAAGCGAGAAGGAGTCCAGCTTCAAAGCGGCCGCGAGATTCTTGCCGAAGTGAAGCTGGCGGAGATTGTTGAGGTTGCCGATGTATTCGCGTCCGCTGAGAGTCAGGGTCACGGAGAAGATGGTGCGCTCCCATTTGCTGGGGACATGCGGAAATTCGGACTCGGCGGTGATGGTCACCAGCGCGGTCTGCGGGGCGAGCACCTGGGTCAGGAGCTCGGGCATTCCGGAGAACTTCAAACCCGCATATTGGGCCGGGGCGTCATGAAGGACTTCCTTGGAGGAACGGTCCTTGATCGTATATTTCGCATGGTAGAGGCAGGCGGCGACGGCATGAGGGCAGAGGCCCTGGGAAACCGTTCCGCAGGAGGAGCAGACCGTGGAATAGGGACCATATGGGAATCCCGTGACTTCGACGCGGGTGACGACGCCTTTCGGGTCGCGGAAAACCGCGCGGAGGGTTTTGGCCGCGCTCTCGTGACAGCAGAGCAGCTCCCCTCCGTGAAGAAGATGCTTGGCTTTCCGGAAGCTCTCCTGAGAGGAATTCTTCACAAGTTTTGCTTCAAAGCTCTCGCCCATCTTATCCCCTTGCCCATGGCTGGATATTATTTGAGTAAAATAATACAGGTATCATTGCAATCTAGCACCGGAAAAAGAGAAATAAAGCGTCGAAACAAAAAAAATTGCGTTTTTTCAAAAATACCGTCCTTTTTTCCCGCGGCCCATGACAATTTTGTGGAAAAGTCCCCTTCGGGGCGGAGTCGCACCTCCTTTTGCAAAAAACGACAAATTCCTTTCGTCCGCATTGCCAAATACCGGAAAACGTGCTACATTATTGGTCTTGTCATATCAGGAGATTCAACTTGAGCGGAAAAGCAAAAAACAATACTGCGGACGAACCCGATTTTCACGGCATGGTCCGAATCACAAGTCTGGGCTGTCCAAAGAACTTCGTCGATACCGAACTGGCGTCGGCCTCCTTCCTCTGCGCGGGCTTCGGCCTGGCCGCGGACGATGAAAGCGCCGACATACAGTTCATCAACACCTGCGCGTTCCTGAAGGAAGCCCGCAACGAAGCGTCATCCGTCATCCAGACCCTGAAAAGCTGGAAACGGAAAAAGAAAGGACGTCTGATTCTGGTCGCCGGCTGTTTCGTCGAGTGGGCAAAAAAAGAAGACCTTGCCGAATTTCCTTTCGTCGATTACTGGATTCCCATCGATTCCGCGGCCGAAGCCGGAAAGATCGCAACCGCCCTGCTGTCCGGCACCCCGTACGTCCCGGAAAAGAAAGAGTCGAAACGCTTCCTGTATTCCCATGAGACCCCGCGCGTCCAGCTTACGCCGCTCCATTACGCCTATATCAAGATCGCGGACGGCTGCGACAACCGCTGCACCTACTGCATGATTCCGTCGATCCGCGGTCCGCTGCGCTCAAGAGCGGCCGAATCGGTGGTCAAGGAAGCGAAATCCCTGATCGAAGCCGGAGTGAAGGAACTCATCCTGATCGCCCAGGACAGCGGGGCCTTCGGACGCGACCTCCATGGGCAGCCGGAGCTGGCCGGACTTCTCCGCAAGCTCGACAAACTGCCGGGAGACTTCCGCCTCCGCCTGATGTATCTTCATCCGGCCAGCGTCACGCCCGAACTGCTGGACGCCCTCAAAAAGTCCGTCCACCTGATCCGCTGCGTGGAAATGCCGATCCAGCATATCGCCGATTCCGTGCTGCGCGCCATGAACCGCAAGGTCTTCGAGGAACGGACCCGCGAGGTCGTCTCCGAAATCCGCGCGGCGGGCTACTCGATCCGGACCACCCTGCTGACTGGATTCCCGGGCGAAACCGACGCCGATTTCCGCAAGCTGGCGGAATTCGTCAAGGAAACCCGTTTTGAACGCCTCGGCGCTTTCGCCTACTCGAAGGAGGAAGGCACACCTGCCGCAAACCTGTCGGACCAGGTGCCCGCGGCACTCGCGGAAAAACGGCGCGGAGCCCTGCTGGGCATTCAGAAAACCCTTTCGCTGGAGAACAACCGCGCGCTGGTCGGAACGGAAACGGATGTCATTGTGGACGAGGTCGTCAGCCGCTCCCGGGCGGTCGGACGCACCCTTTTCGACGCGCCGGACATCGACAACCGGGTCGTGCTCCGTACGAAGCGGACGCTCAAGCAGGGGGAAATCGTGCGCGCCGCTGTAACGAAAGCCTCCGAATATGAAATCGAAGCCAATGTTCCCTGAAGGAAAAACTGTCCTATGAGCTTTATCAAAAATCTGCCGAACCGATTGACCGTCAGCCGGATTGTCATGATCTTCATCTTCGTGGTCTTTGCCAATATTTCCGCCGACAAGATCAACTTCGTCAAGATTCCCGCCGAGGTTTCGGACACCTGCCACATGATCGCCTTCATCATCGCGGTTCTGGCCGGACTGACCGATTTCCTGGACGGCAAAATCGCCCGCAGATACAAGTGCGAAAGCGACTTCGGGCGTCTCATGGACCCCGTCGCCGACAAAATTTTCATCGCGGCCGTCTTCATCATGCTGTCGGATTACCGGATCATTCCCGCCTGGATCGTGGTGGTCGTGCTTTCCCGCGAATTCCTCGTGACCGGACTCCGCCTCATCGCCATCAGCGACGGCGTCGTCATTTCCGCCGACAAGTCCGGCAAATTCAAGACAGCCTTCCAGATGATCACCCTGCTGATCGGCGGCATCGGCTGGGTCCGCCTCTTCGGCTTCAACATCTTCGAGCCGACCGTCTGGAAGATCTGGTATTGCCTCCTCCTCGCCGTGACCCTCTTCACGGTCTACTCCGGAGTCTCCTACTTCGTCAAAAACTTTAAACTGATCCAGAATAAACTTTGATTATGGATGACATCAACGACAACCGCAAGGAAAATGACGCCGCCGAAACGCCTGTCGCGGCTTATCTGGTCGGGATTCTGGAACAGCATTCCTCCCCGGCCGCCGCCAGAGAATATCTGGAGGAACTCCGGGAGCTGGTCAAAACGCTGGGAATTCCCGTCTGCGGCGAAATGACGGCTCCCATCCGCCAGATCAACCCGAAATTCTATATCGGTTCAGGCAAACTCGAGGAAATCCGGCAGGACGCCGCCGCGCGCGGCGCTTCCATCCTGATTTTCGACTGCGACCTGGGGCCCTCCCAGCAGCGCAATATCGAAAAGGCCTGCTCCATGGAGGTCTATGACCGGCAGGAAGTCATTCTGGACATCTTCGCCCGCCGCGCCCAGACGAAAGAGGCGGTCCTTCAGGTCGAACTGGCCCGCAATCACTACTATCTGCCGCGTCTGACCGGCGCATGGTCCCACCTCTCCCGCCAGCGCGGCGGCGCGCTCGGCACCCGCGGCGAAGGCGAAAAACAGATCGAATACGACCGCCGCATGGTCAAGAAGAAAATCGACCTCCTCGAAAAGGAACTGGAAATGGTCCGGAGCCGCCGCGCCACACAACGCAAGGAACGCCTCCGCAACCCCATCGCCAACTGCGCCATCATCGGCTATACGAACGCGGGAAAGTCCACGCTGCTCAACACCCTCACGGGAGCGGACGTCCTCGCGGAGGACAAGCTTTTCGCAACGCTCGACCCCACGACCCGGCGACTGACTCTCCCGGACAAGACCGAGGTGCTTCTCACCGACACGGTCGGATTCGTCCGCAAACTGCCCCACTCGCTGGTGGAAGCCTTCAAGTCCACGCTGGAAGAGGCGGTCCTGGCGGACTTCATCCTCCTCGTCCTCGACGTCTCCAGTCCTTACGTCCATTCCCACTGGGAAACGACCTTGTCCGTGCTGAACGAACTCAACGCGGCGGACAAACCGATGATCGTCGTCTTCAACAAATCCGATCTCCAGCAGGATTCCGTAGCCCGTGCGCAAATCCGCTCCTCCGCGCCCGACGGCATTTTCATCTCCTGCAAGGAAAAGCAGGGGCTCGATCTGCTGCTTCAGGCGATTGCCCTCCACGCAAAACGCCGCACTTTCACTTTCAGGCTTGAAATCCCGGCCGCAAGACCGGATATTATCGCATTGCTTCATGAAAAAGGACAGATCCGCGAGTCTTCCTGGGCAGACGACGGCACTTTTCTCGCCGTCGCCGAACTCTCCCCGGATCTCGCCCGCAAGCTGACGGAATTTGTCCGCTCTTCGAGCCCGGAAACGGACTCTTCACCGATGGAGGATTGACACGATGACTACGAAATCTCTGCTGCTGGGCGGATTGATTCTTTTCGTCTTCCTGGGTTCTGTGCTGATCAGCACCCCGGAAGTCAGCGCCCAGGGCGACCGCCCCATGAGCACGCCCGACAAACGGGTCTCCCGCGAACTCTGGGACATCTGGCGTCAGGGCTTTGAATTCTATGAAAAGGGCGAAATGAAAATGATCTCCGGCAAATACGAGGAGGCCGTTCCCCTGTACCAGAAGTCCCTCGACTCCTTTGTCGAAGTCCAGAAGCAGAACCCTCAGTGGAACCGCAGCGTCATCGAATACCGCCTCAACCTCTGCCGCCGCCGTCTGCTCTCCGCCAAACAGAAGGTCGAAGAGACCGCCGATGAAGTCCGCCGCACCGCCCAGCGCACGGAATCCACGACGACCGCCTCCGCCGATGCCGCAAAGGAAGCCACCGCCACCCAGGAAGCGGCCGACCGACAGGCTTTCGATGAACGTCTCAAGAAAATCGCTCAGGAAAACGATCTGCGCAAAAAACAGATCGACAATCTTCAGTCGGAACTTACCAAGCTCCGTCCCGACGCCGAACGCGGAGAAGCCGCCCTCAAGCAGATCAAGGGCCTGATGGACGAGCGCGACCAGCTCGACAAGCAGTTGACCTCCCTCCGGCTCCAGTTCGAAAAACTTCAGGAAGAACAGAAAAAAGCCACCCCGCGCGCCGCCGAACTGGAGAAGCTCCTGACCGCCGAACAAACGAAAAGCGCCGCCTACTCCAAGGCATTCCGCGACCGTTCCACCGAATTCACCCAGCTCGAAGAGCGCATGAAAGCCCTCGCCGCCGACAAGGCGAAAAGGGATGACGCCTTCGCCGATCTCACTCAGAAATACAACGCCAGTCTCAAAACCACCGAAACCGTCCTTGCCCAGAACGCCGAAAAAACAAAAACCATGGCCGACGCCCTCAAGACGGCGGAAAACAATCTGGCCTCCCTGAATGCAAAATTGCAGGAAACCACAAAACAATACAATGACGCCGTCGCCGAAATGCGGAAAATCCGCTCGGGCCAGGTCTCCGCCGGCGACGCCGCACGCAAAATCGAGGAAGAAGCCGTCACCCTCCGCAAAGACAACGATTTCATGAAGCGCGAGATGGCCTCTCTCAAGGAGGAGCGCGCCAAGCAGGAAGCCCGTATCGCCGAACTCAACGACAATGTCGCCAAACTCAAAAAGGACCTTGTCGTCAATATCGAGCAGCGTAACGATTTCGCAAAAGCCAACGATTCTATCTCCAAACAATATGGCGACATGGAATCCAGGGTGAAAAACGCCGAAACCGAAAACGCCTCCCTCAAGAAGGAACTCGAAAAAGTCACCGGCGAACGAAACCTTTTCGCCTCGAAAGTCAACGACCAGCTCTTCGACAACCTCCAGAAGCAGATCGCCGACCAGAAAAAGGAAATGGAACAGCTCACCGCTTCCCTCAAACTGGCGCAGGAAGAAAATACCAAACTGAAAGCTCCCGGGAGCCCGGTCCAGCTTCAGGCGAAACTGGCCTCCGCGGAAAGCAGACTCCAGACGGCCCTGACCGCCCAGAAGACGCTGGAAGCCCAGCTGGCCTCCTCCAAGGCCGCGCTGGAAGTCGCGCAGACCACCCATTCCGCCGAAAAGAACGCCCTCGTCTCCGCGCTGGAAACCCGGAAGACCGAAGCCGCCGCGCTGTCAGCCAGCCTCGAACGCGTGAAAGGCGAATCCGCCAAGCTCACGGAAACTCTCGCGAACCAGAAAAACGATAATTCAAAACTCGCGGAAACTCTCGCCGCACGGAAAACCGAAACCGACAGTCTTGCCGCCTCCCTCAAGAGTCAGAACGAGGAAAATGCGCGACTGACCGCCGCCCTCAAGACCCGCACGGAGGAAAACTCCTCCCTGCAGACCGCGCTGACCGCACGGAAAACCGAAACCGACAAGGTCACTACGGAACTTCTTGATCAGAAAAGCAGAAGCGTGAAGCTGATTGCCGCCCTTGATTCCCAGAAAGCGGAAAATGCGAAACTCGCCTCGGACGCGAACGCGCGGAAAGAGGAAGCCGCCAAACTCACAACGGAACTCCTTGACCAGAAAAGCAGCAATGCCAAACTGATGGCCGCTCTCGATTCACAGAAGACGGAAACCGCCAGCCTTGCCGCCTCCCGGAAAGAGGAGGCCGCTCAGCTGACCGAGGCCCTCACGAACCAGAAAAGCAACAACGCAAAACTGATGGCCGCCCTCGATTCACAGAAAGTCGAACAGGCAAAACTCGCCGCTTCCGTCGCCTCCCAGAAAGAGGAAATCGCAAAGCTCAACGCCGCTCTTTCCGCCGGAAAAGAAGACAGCGTGAAACTCGCCGCCGATACGACTTCCCGGAATGCGGAAATCGCGAAATTCACTGCGGAAGTCGCCAGTATGAAAGACCGGAACGCGAAACTCGCCGCAGATCTGGCCGCGCGCGAAGAAGAAAATACGAAGCTGACCGCCCTGCTCGATTCCCGGAAAGAAGAGAATCTGAAACTCGCAGCGAAGCTTCAGGCCGCGCCCGCGTATCCGGCCGCGGAACTGGCGCAGATGAAGGCGAAACTGACCGTCGCGGAAAAATTATCCGTCGAACTTGCACAGCTCAACACCGGCATGAAGGATGAGATCGGGCGCCTGAAAAAACAGATGCTCGAACTTTCCCACAAGGATGCCACTCCAGACGCGAAGATTTCGACATTGTCCGGCGAAATCAAAACACTGAACGAAAAGTTGATGGCCTCCGAAAAACAGGCTCAAACTCTCTCTTCGGAAAAAACCCGTCTGGAAGCGGAAATCGCCCGGCTGAATTCCGTTCAGGTTGCTGTCAGGGAAGTGCCCCCCTCCTCTCCGGAAAAGGAGCTAGCCGCCCTGAAGCAGGATACCGCGCAGAGAGAGGTTCTGCGGAAAGAACTTGACGCGGCCAACACCGAACTGGCGGCCGTACGGGAACGCCTGACCTCCTCCGAAAAGGAACTGGCAGTATCCAAATCCCGTCTGGAAAGTTCCGCGAAGGAACTGACCTCCGCAAAAGCGACTCTGGCGGCCAACGAAAAGGAAATCGCCGCCACAAAGGCCGTATTGAGCACGAAAGAGCAGGAGCTGACCGCCGCGGGAACGGCATTGACCGCCGGTGAAAAAGAGCTGGCCGCCGCAAAAAAAGCTCTGGCAGACAAGGAAAAACTCCTGAGTTCGACTTCTCCGAAACTCAATGAAACGGTCAGGGAACTGACCTCCGTCAAGGCGGTCCTTGCCGTTCGCGAGCAGGAACTCGCCGCCGCGAGAACGTCTCTCTCCGCCAGTGAAAAAGAGCTGGCCGCCGCAAAAACATCCGTTGCTTCCAATGAAAAGGAAATCACCGCCGCCAAGACGGCTCTCGGAATCCGCGATCAGGAGCTTGCGACGGCGAAAACGACTATCGCCTCCAATGAAAAGGAAATCGCCGCCGCCAAGTCTGCGCTCGGAACCCGCGAACAGGAACTCGTCGCCGCAAAAGCCGCCCTGTCTTCCGGCGCGAAAGATGCGGATGGGCTCAAAGTCCGGCTGAATTCCGCCGAGAAAGAACTGGCAGCGGTCAGGGAAACCCTGACCGCGAAAGAACAGCAGCTTTCCGCAACCTCGCCGAAACTGGCGGAAACGGCCGGGGCTCTGGCCGCCTCGAAAGCCGCGCTGACGGCACGGGAAAAAGAACTGGCCGACTCAAGGCAGAACATCACGGTCCTCACGCAGGAAGCGGGCACATTGAAAACCCGACTCTCCGCCGCGGAAAAGGAACTGGCCGGCTCAAAGAATGCCGCAGGCGCGGTCAGCACGGAGCTTGGCTCTGTCAAAACGCGCCTGACCGCGACCGAAACGGAATTGTCCGCATCGAAGAAATCCGCTGCCGCCATCGGGCTTGAGCTTTCCACCGCCAAAGCACAGTTGGATGCCGCAAGAAAACAACTCGCGGAACGCGTGAAAGCGCTTCAGGATGCCAATGCCGAACTGGCCGCCGCACGGAACGGAGAACAGGAAATCGCCGCCGAAAAGACCCGTCTCGAAAAAGAGATCGAAAAGATGAAGGCGGTACTCCCGACTGAAAAAGAATACGCGGCCATGAAAGCGGCTCAGGCGAAGGCCGATCAGGACATCAAACGGCTGGGATACCAGAAAAACGCGCTGGAATCCAACATCGCGAATCTTCAGGCGAAAATCGGTTCCACGCAGGCCCTCCTTGAAGCGACGAAAAAGACTCTGGCCTCCAGAGAAGAGGATGTAACCCAGCTCAAGGAATCCCTGGTCGACTACAAATCCACCCGCGACAAACTGGCGCAGACGGAAAACGCCCTCAATGAGTCGAAAACGGAAACGAGATTGGCCATCAAGAATGCCGCCGAGGCGGAGGCCACGCTCAAGCAGGAACTCAAGAAGAACGTGGAACTCCTGATCCAGCAGCGCGAGGAAAACACGAAATTCAAATACACCGTCCAGGAGCTTACGGAACTCCGCACCAAACAGGAAGCGGAAATCGCGAGTTTGAAAAAACAACTTGCGAAAGCCCTTTCCGAAGAGGAAAAAATCCTGCTGAAGAAACGGATCGCGGAGCTCTCCGCCGACATGAAGAAAATGGCCGATGCGTCCGAGGACGAACTGGTCAAGGAGCTGGCAAACAAGAATTTCGCCTTGAACGACATCCTTTCCGAACAGCTGAGCTATAAGGAAGAGATGAAGAAACTCAGCCGCTCCATTGAAGCCTACCGGATTCAGGCGGTCCGCCAGAAGGAAATCGCGGACAAGGCGGAAGAATCCGCCAAAGTGGCCACGTATGACGCCCGCCGCTCGAGAGCCGAACTCAAGATGCTCCGCGCCGATATTGAAGACGGAGTCGTCAAAGCGCCCTCCAGCCAGATCGCAGGCGTCCGGAAAAGGTCCGCCACCGCTGCGGCAGCCGCCCAGGACACCGGAGCTTCTTCCTCCGCCCGTCCCAAGGATGTGACCGCGCAACTCCTTGAAAAGGTCAAGGCGTCCCAGATGAATTCGGAAAAAATGGAAGTGAAGGAAACGGAAAACGATGAAACCGTGAAACCGGCGGCTGTAAAGACCGCTGAACCGGCCCTTGCGGCTGCAACGGTTCCGGCCGCTCCGGAGGCTCCCAAAACCCAGCAGACGTCCGCAGACAAAGAGTATAAGGACGCCATGAATCAGGGCGCCGCCTCCGAGAAGAACGGTGACCTCGGCATGGCTCTCTGGCATTACTGGCGCGCGGCCGACATGGGCAACCGCCCGGAACCGTATTTCGCGCTGGCACATCTCCACCTCAAACGAAAAGAACGCGAATCCGCCCTGAAGGCGTATGAAAAGGCCATTCTCTACGGAGGCAGCCGCGATATGGAACTTGAGAAAAACATCAAGACAAAATAATCAGACAAACGAAGGATGTCACATGTTTGGAAACCTTGGCGAAATGGCGGGTCTCATGAAGAAATTTTCCGAGATCCAGAAGAATATGAAGCAGATGAAGGAAGACCTCGCCCGCACCGAGATCACCGCGAAAGATCCCGAAGGCAAAGTTGAAATCAGGATGACCGGCGACCTCAACATCCAGCATGTCCGGATCGATCCGAAACTGGTTGCTTCCGGCAATCCCGCACTGGTCGAAGCCGCTTGCGCAGCCGCGTTTCAGGACGCCCTCATACAGTTCAAAACAGTCAGCGCGAAAAAGATCAGCGACGCGACCGGCGGTCTCAACATCCCCGGCCTGACCTGAACTCATTCACCCGGAGAAAACCGATCCGATGAACCATCCGTATCCAAAGGTGCTCGAGGACCTCATGGAGCTTCTGCGCTCCCTCCCGGGAGTCGGACGGAGAAGCGCCGAACGCATGGCCATGTCCTTCTTCTCGTGGGACGGAGAAAAACTCGAAGCGCTGGCCCTGCTTCTGGCCGAGCTCAAGAAACGGGTCGGGACCTGTTCCGTCTGCGGAAATCTGGCCGATACCGCGGAAGGGACGCCCCTCTGTCCGATCTGCGCCTCGCCGGTGCGCGACACCGCCCTCCTCTGCATTGTGGAGAACACCCCGCAGATCCGGAGCATCGAAGCCAGCGGAAGTTTCCGCGGCGTCTATCACGTCCTCGGCGGACGCCTCGCCCCGCTGGAGGGAAAAGGCGTTGAATCCATCACGCTCGACGCACTCGAAAAACGCCTCGAATCCGGCACGTTCCGCGAGGTCATTCTGGCGTTGAGCCCGGATGTGGAAGGTCAGGCAACCTCGGTTTTTCTGGCCAACCGCCTGGCCCGCTTTTCCCTCCGGATCAGCCGTCTGGCGCAGGGGCTCCCCGCCGGGTCCGACCTCAGTTACGCCGATCCCGCCACCATCGCCGCCGCCCTCAGCGGCCGCACCTCTTTCGACAGGGAGGAAAAATGAAAAAGACGACTCTCAAGATCGCCCTGCTTCAGGACAGGGACCGCGGCGGAATCGAAAAAGCCGCCGTCCACACGGAACAGCTGATCCGCAAGGCGGCGTCCGCCGGTGCGAAAATCATCTGCACTCAGGAACTCTTCCTGACCGAATATTTCTGCTGGAAACAGGAGAGCGATTTCTTCGACTTGGCCCATCCGGTTCCCGGAAAAATCACGAACCGCTTTTGCAAGCTCGCCGCGGAACTGGACGTGGTCCTTGTCCTCTCGCTCTTTGAACGGCGTGCGCCCGGACTGTATCACAACACCGCCGCCGTCATCGACGCCGACGGCTCCCTGCTGGGCAAATACCGCAAGATGCACATCCCGCAGGACCCCGGTTTTGAAGAGAAATTCTATTTCACTCCGGGCGACCTCGGGTTCAAAGCCTTCCGGACGAAATTCGCCCCGATCGGCGTGCTTGTCTGCTGGGACCAGTGGTATCCGGAGGCCGCGCGCCTGACCGCGCTCGCCGGAGCCCAGATCATCTTCTGTCCGACCGCCATCGGGGCAATCGCCTCCGAGCCCGCCTCGCTGGGCTCCCTCCAGCGCGATGCATGGCTCAACGTCCAGCGCGGACACGCCGCCGCAAACACCTGTTATCTGGCCGCGGTCAACCGCGTGGGCGTCGAACACGGCACCCGCTTCTGGGGCTCCTCCTTCGTCAGCGACTACTACGGCAACGCCATCGCGACCGCGCCGCAGGACAAGGCGACGATCCTTTACGCGGAATGCGATTTCGCCGCAATGGAAAAACACCGTCAGATGTGGCCCTTCTTCCGCGACCGCCGGATCGACGCCTTTTCCGGAATCACGAGGCGTTTCGATGACTGACTATTTTCCGGAA
>CAZORN010000005.1:2762-44583 GCA_964581935.1 uncultured Victivallales bacterium | reverse complement strand
CAAGAAGGTTCCTGAAAGACACGGAAAATCACCCGCAGGGCTGCAAATGTACGGGCTGCTACTGGAGCAGGATGACGTTGGATGGCGGAGTGCTTGAATTTGAGCTTCCCAAAGAGAAAAAGAAGACGTCGAACAAACGGTATCTCGCCGTGGATTTCCGGATCCGCGCGTTCCCGGCATTGAGCAAGGAGCATTATTCTCCCATCGCCTTCACTTTCATCGACAGCAACAATAAAATCGACGGTTCAAAATATGCAGACCTTCACGGCATGATGAACCTTTTCAGCACTTCGCTTTCAGTATACTATTCGCCCTCGCTCCAAAACGGCCTTCTGGCGAGTCTGGCTTTCTATCCGGTCTTCTGCCCCTGCTATGAACCGGTTTCCGTGCGGGTCATCTACGACACAGGGGCCAAAACGGTATCCGTCCGCATGAACGACGGCATCACCAAACCGGTACAGGTCCAGAGCAAAATTTTCCCCATGAAAATGCGCCATTTCGGACTCGCGACTTTTCTGATCGACAAGCAAAAGGAATACCGCACGGAACATCTGGAGGTTTCCGATCCCGTGATTTACCGTTTCGACGATGAAGAGGAACTCAAGGAACTGCCGCCCGTCACCTTCGTTCCCTATTCTTATGAAGCCTATGTGATCGACTCCCGGAAGCCGATCCAGAGGGAAGAAGACCTGTATCCCCTTCTGAGACGGCACAAGAATCCGGAAATGCAATACGCCTATGCGCTCCGCTATCTGTATGGTTCCGACAAGATGTTCGACCCGAAAAAAGGACTCGAACTCCTCGACAGAGCCGCGGATGACCACCATGCGCTCGCGCTGTATCAGCTCGGCGTATGCTATTTACGCGGATACGGAACCCGGCCGAATCCGACAAGGGCCAAAACCTATCTCAGACGTTCTCTGGATCTCGGGTTCTCGGATGCGGGCGCGCTTCTCTGCTACATCGAAAACGAAGAACATGGACGTCCCTGGTTCATGGCAAAAGAATACGGACAGATGCTGAACCGGAATTACGTACGGGAAGGCAACGGAATAAGACACGACCCGGTATTCGTCAGGTTTTCCCAATGGACGGGCTTTCCGCAAATGATCTCTCCGAAACGTTTGTACAGCGACGCCATCTCGAATTCCCTCGTCCGGAAGGGGCAGGACAATCCGAAAACCTATTATGTGGATTACCTGATGTCCAAGGGAAACCCGCTGGCGTTTTTCAGCAAAGCGACAGCCCCGCTGAAACCGGATAAGGACAGAACGCTCCGTCTTCTCCAGACCGCCATGGAAAAAGGAGTCGCGGACGCGTATCCCCATCAGCTTTTCTGGCGGTTCAAGCTCGGAGAAAAAATTCCGCCCGAGGAATTCACCCCCTTGCGCGATCTGCAATATGCCGACGAACCCCTCTACTGGATCGTTTCGATCCTTGTAAAAAATCCGAACTACCCGGATCTGCCGTGTTTTCTGGCCTCTTCGGGCTTCTACGGAAACATCCCCGAATCATGGGAAAAAATGGGCACTCCCGAAAGCGAAATGCTGGTCGGCCTGACGCTTCTGCAGAACCTGAAAAAATGCAGGTATTCTCCGGACAAGGAAGAAGTCAAGAAGCTCAAACAGGCGTATGAGTGCCTGAAGTCCGCGGCCGCGAAAAACGATCCGGTCGCCCAATACTGGATCGGACGCTTTTACTATTACGACGACCTTCCGCACGAGTTCTGGAAGCTGGAAAGGAACGAGGTCAGCCGGATGCAGACGGCCAGACGTTATTTCCTTTCCGCCGGACGCAACGGGCATCTCGGCGCGGCTCTTCTTCTGGCCGAAATCGAAATGAAGCAGATCGCGAAAAATCTTCCGGGGATCATCGCCACCGTGGAACCCCTCTGCAAGATCAATTATCCGAGAGCCTTTTCCATCAAGGCGCAGGCGCTTCAGGAATTGCGCCGGGAAAGGGAAGCCACGCAGGTCTGTCTGGAAGGCATCAAGGCGGGAGAATACCGCTGCTGGCAGCTCCTCGCCCTGTCCGGAGATAAACGGAGCATGCCGGAACCCGACACGAAGTGCTGGTTCAAATACGTCACTGCGGACCGTCAGGCCAGAGCGCTGGACCGTTACGATCCCTTCTGGCCGTCTCCTTACGAGGATTTCAACCAGTGGGAATCTGAAAACGATCCCCGCCGCAAGGCGGAGACGGAGTCCGACAAGACGGTCCGGGAAATCTTTGAGGAGGAAAGAAACGAGGCGGAGAAAAGCACCTCCACCGACAGCAATTCCAAATCCAGAAAGAAGAAAACCACCAGAAAGTAAAACCGGAACCGTCTCCCCCCGCGAAGTCGGCGGAAAGGAAAGATTTCCCGCCGCGGTTCGGATTTCACAATCTCTTTATCCGGAACGTGCCGAGCATCATTTTTCAGATTCATGTGGAGGACGCCGTCCCGGACTCAGCCAAGCCCCGCCCCGAGGTCGCCCGGCTTCAAAACGCCTCTGAAAATGTGAGGCTTCGAAAAAAGTTTGAAAAAAAATTGATTTGACCATTGACAAGAGGCGCGGACCGGAATATAATAACAGTGTGTAACAGAAAAGAACACAGGATAACACCATGCCGGACACTGAAACAGCGATACAGCGCGATGAACCGCAGAGCGTCCCTCTGCAGATACGGAATATCCTCCGGGATCGGATTGTCAGCGGACAATATGCGGCAGGAAAATGTTTCGGAAGCATCCGTCAATTGGCCGGTGACTTTGCGGTAAGCCCGGTGACCGTGATCAAGGCGCTGGATCTGCTGGAAGAAGAACAGCTGATTCGGCGGGTCCCGATGAAAGGGATCTATGTTTCTCAAAAAAAAGAAGGTCTCCAGCGCCGCCTGAACATCTGTTTTCCGTTTCCCGAAAAAGAATTGTCGCCGACCCTGATCCTGCCTGAAAACTGGGCTCTGAGTTCGGAACTCCAGCGCGGACTTCTGGCGGGCATCGCCGAACAGAACGCCGCCCTGCAGTTTCTCTACTTTGAAGACACGCAGGATGAAAAACTGCTCGCGAAACAGATGATTTCCATGGAACCGTTCGACATGGTCGTCTTCGTCGGACATCAGCTGGAGAGACTCCGGATCGGAGTCGCGTCCAGAATGCCGACCTATGTGCTGTATGACGGACAGACCATCCGGAAGGATCCGAATATCATCACCGTCGACTACAACCGCTCCGCCGCCCTCTCGATCCTTGGGGACCACATCTGCGACTGCGGCTGCAGAACCGTGGGAACAATCATGACCTCCGAGCAGCCGAAAATCAATAAACTCAACGCTTTTCATGAACAGTGCCTCATGCGCGGACTGGAAACACCCACGCAATTTCAGTGGACGGCGGAACCCCGCGAAGGAGCCGAAAAACTTGCGGATATCTTCCGGAAAGGGATTCCTGATTTCCTCTTCTGCCTCAACTGCGATCTTCTGAGGAATATCTATGAGGCGGCGGAAATGCTCGGTCTGCGGCCGGGACGCGACATCCAGATCGCCGGAATATCCACCGGAATCACCACGGCAGGCATGATTCCCGGCTACACCCATGTCCGGATTCCACGTTTTGAAATGGGGCTTGAAATCGCGCGCACCGGTATCCGCGACCTTCGCGAAGGTCGCCCGCCGCGTCCTCTTCCCCTGTTCGAGGTGCGGCTGATCCAGGGACAGTCCACCAGACCCGCGGCCGGGAAGAAAAAAAAAGAATAACGTAAATCTCACAGAGTTTTGCTTTCAGGGAGTGAATATAAGAGACAAGGAGGAATGAAATGAAGAGAGGGAAAAGATTCACGCTTATAGAACTTTTGATCGTTGTCGCAATCATTGCCATTCTGGCGGGGATGCTGCTTCCGACCCTTCAGAAGGCCCGGGACCGCGCCAAGGGCATCAAGTGTTTCGGCAACCTGAAACAGTGGGGAATCGGCGCCCAGCTTTATGCTTCGAACTACAGCGATTACGTTTTCCGGAACACGCACGGCTCCACGACCGGAAGCAGCGTATCCTGGAACCACCGGCTGTCCGCCCTGAGCGACCTGGCCGCCAACGCCAGCAAATATCCGGAAGAATCGTGGAGGATGGGACGCAGCATCAACGCCTGCGACGCGCACACTGAAAAGACACTTGCGACCCCTTCCTCGATCCCGTATCCCTGCCGTTACTACAGTTACGGGGCGAACTACAATCTCACGCAGGACTCCACATACATGCTCCCGAAACTTTCCAGATTGCGCAACGCCACAAAGGTGGTCATGCTCATGGACATTTCCCTTTACACGGTCGAGGGAGGCACGAACACCTCCAGCGGCGCCTCGGGCCTCGTCATTACGACCAATGCCGACCGGGTCGGTTATGTGCATCAGAAAATGTGCAATGCGCTGTTCGCCGACGGGCACTGCGCGCGGAGCGGACGTCTCACCGCCGAGAACAGCCTTCAGGATCCGGCAGAGAAAAATTGAACATGTCTTTATAAACAGGAAAGAGAGAATATACGATGGGAAAGATTTCAGCTCTTGTCGCGACCGCCCTTCTCGCGGCGTCCGCCGCCTTTTCCGCGGAAACCTTCCGCCTGACCTTTGACGATTACGGGATCAAGCCGCAAACGGCCGGAGGCTCTCCCCTGCCCGGCCATTTCAAAGAACCCGACCTTCAGCTCCGGATGTTTCCGGGAGTCGGCGGAAAAGGGAACAGCCTGAATATCGCCAACAGCGAGTCCCTGACCTTCCCCATGCAGGGGAATTTCGATCCGCGTCAGGGGACGGTGGAGCTCTGGATCGCCCCCCAGAACTGGAAAGTCACCGATCCGGGATGGCAGCAGTTCTTTCATGCGGCACAGCCTCATTTTTTCCTTCGGATCGACAAAACCAGACCCTATTACATTACCGCAACGCTCAGTCATGATTCCCTTCCGGGAAAGGCAAAACCGACGGCAGCCGGGGCTCAGGCACGCGTCAATCCGGAAGACTGGGAGAACGGAAAATGGCATCAGGTCGTCGTAACCTGGAATCAGGAAATGCTGTCCCTCTACATCGACGGCAAAGAACCCATGAAGACGCCGCTGCGGATCGGGAAGCAGACCGTGGCGCCGACGCGTCCTTTCGTGAAACTCAACTCACAGACACCTTTGCCGGCGGCATTGCCCGGAGGATGGTTCTCGGTCGGCATGTCGCCGAACTGGACGGCACGCAAGGAAGTGCTGCCGGAAAACTCCACGGCAATCGACTCCATCGCCATTTTCGACCGTCCCCTGAGCGCGGCTGAAATCAGGGCCGCGTATGAAAAGGTGATTCCTCCGGTTCCGAAAACCGTCCGGGACAATCTCCTAACCATCCCGCAGAACGGACGCGGGATCACGCTGGACGGAAAAATCGATTCCACAGAATGGGATGAGGCTTCCGGCGTGCTCATGCGTCCCGTGAAATCCGGCCCGGACATCAAGGGCGCGGCGCGGGTTCGTCACGACGGCAACAATCTCTATATCGCCTTTTCCTCCCGGACTCCCTGCGCCAGGAAGGCCCTCACCGAAAGAGACGCACCCTTATGGAACGATGACAATTTTGAGTTCCATCTGCTGACTCCCGAGAAACGCTATTTCCAATACATCGTAAACGGAAACGGAGCCCTCTTCGACCAGCAGGACGGCAAGCCTTCCTGGAACGGAGCCGCCCGGACGGCCGTTCATCACACCGCGGACGGCTGGACGGCCGAACTTGTCATCCCGCTGGAAGAACTGGGCGGAATGAAAAAACTCCTCGGCGGAAAAGTTCAGGCGGACTTCTGCGCCTCCCGTCACGAAGGCCTCCACTATCTGCTCTATCACTGGGGATCGACGAAAAGCTTCAAGCCGAACGATGAAGTCAGGTTCGGAACCGACGGCAAATTCTTCCGGATCGATCAGGTCGGGGACCTGACGCGAGGAGAGCTTTCGCTTGAATGCAGAAGCTCCGAAGGCCTGACAACCCGGACCGGCGTCATCCCGGACGGGTATCCGGAAATCGCCTATCCGGAAAATCCCGCTTCAAAGCCATGGAAACGGCGGCTGCCCGCGGGAAATCTCGCGCTGGAAATCGCCGCCTCCTCCGGAAAAACACCACTGTACTATTACCGCCGCGATTTTCAGGTCAGCTATCCGCTGGAGATCTCCTATAACTTCAAGGCGGATAAAAACGAAATGGAAGCAATCCTTGACTTCAGCAACGCCGGAAACGACATGATCGAGCGCATCGGGAAAGGAATTCCGGCGGTTGTCACCTTCCGTTCGGAAACGGGCAGCGTCCTGACGGAGAAGAAAATACAGATCCGTGAAGTCAAATCCAGCATTGTCCTGCCCCTGCCCGCCCAACTGAAGCCCGGATCGTACTCCGTACAGGCCGAAGCCGGGGACGTCGTCCAGTCCGTTCCGTTCCGAATGCCCGATACGGCCCCGTATCAGCTCAGGCTCGGCGACGATCACACGATTCCTCCGCCCTGGAGCGCCGTCGA
Organism: uncultured Victivallales bacterium; assembly: GCA_964581935.1. Lineage (GTDB taxonomy): Bacteria > Verrucomicrobiota > Lentisphaeria > Victivallales > UBA1829 > SIG94. The sequence goes on along the minus strand of CAZORN010000005.1, from coordinate 38,079 downwards.
ATCCTCCGGCGCCGGGAAATACAAGGTATGGGGAAGGACGTACGAATTCTCCAGCGATCCCTTCCCGCGCCAGATACAGCACGGGAAGAGCGACCTCCTGCTGTCTCCGCCTGTCTGGCGCCTCAACGGCGCGCCTGTCCGCTGGAATCCGCCCGAAGTGACGGAAAAACAACCGGACTTCATCAAATTCAAAGGAACCGGAGAATCCGGCGCGGTCCGTTTCGATTGGACCGGAGAACTCTGGTTCGACGGCGCCTACATTCTCCGTCTCGGAATGACGGCGGAAAAACCGGCGGAAATTCGAGACTTCTCACTCCGCTATGCGGTCCCGGCGGAAATCGGACGCTTTGCGATGGATCCGATCCTGACGCCCTGGAAAAACAACCGGGCGGAAGTCGCGCTCGGCCGCGACTCCAGACGGAAAGACAACATCCTCTGGCTTTGCGGAGAAGAAAAAGGAGTCATGTTCTGGGTCAAGTCCGATGCGAACTGGGCGAACAGAAAAGGGGAAAGCCCCATGGTCGCGGAACGGAGCAAAGACCGCGTGGAGGCTTCCATCAATATCATCTCCGCCCCCGTGAAGCTTTCGGGACGCGCGGAATACACCTTTGTCATGATGGGAACCCCGTCACGTCCCCTGCCCGGGAATTTCCGGATGGTGAACTACGGCGGCTACCTGAAAAATCCGTATACCACCCATCAGTCGGTCGGCTGGGGTCAGTGGAACAAAACCGCTTCCGACAGCGATCCCTCGTCCGCAAACACCCCCTACCCGGCGGACAAGGAGAAGTTCCGGAAGTTCTGCGAGCTCTACCGCAACGCCAACAACGCGAAACTGCATTTCTACTCCATGCCCGGAAACCTGTGCAACGTCGAACCGGATTTCGATTACTTCGGAACCTCTTCCAGACTGATCCCGGGAGAACCGTACGCCGGAGAAAAAAGCGGCATGCCCTGGCGCACGGAACGGTTCTGCACCAACGCGACCTCACTCCCGGCCGATTTCTGGACCTACAAGCTCGACCGCAGCCTTTCGGAATTCAAACAGCTCGACGGCATTTATTTCGATTGCGCCTCCAGCCGTTTCTGTGAAAACAGACAGCATGGCTGCGGCGGAGTGGACGCCTTCGGGAAGGCATACACCTCCAGCGACGCCCTCGGACTGCGCAACTTCATGATGCGGGTCTACAAAACCGTGAAAAAACACAACGGTTCCATGATGATCCACAGTCATGTCCAGTTCATTCCGTTCACTCATGAATTCACCGACTTTTTCGCACCCGGCGAGAACACATTCCATCTGATGGTCGACAATATCGAATACGGATACTGCGAAGGAATCCCCCTGGAGGAGTATCAGAGCAACTTCAACTACCGGCGCGCGGGAGTCGCCTTCTGCATGCTTCTCCAGACCGGACGGGCGGCCACGCTCATGCCGGCACTCAAAAACAGACGGAAAGAGATCATCACAAACCCGGAATATGCCATCCGGGCGCTGACCCCGTTCATCCTCCACGACGTCAATATATGGGATTCGTATCTTTCAAGAGAGACCATGGCGAAATACTGGGGTCTGCGGAAATCCTGCGGATTCGACAAGATTTCCGCATTCAGGGGATACTGGGCTGAAGACTGTCCGGTCAAGTCCGCGACCCCCGGCCTCCTGTGTTCGGTATATGAATGGAAAACACCGTCCCCCTTCAGCCGAATCATCGCAGTGGGCAACTTCAAACGGGAAACGCTTCCGGTCAAGCTTGAAATCGACTTCAAGTCGCTGGGAGTGCCGCCTCCGGAACGCTACACCGATCTCTGGAGCGGCCGGGAACTGACGCCGGGCGAACTTGCGGACCTGACGCTTCCCGGCAATCATTTCCTGATGCTCGGAATCTCCCCCGCCCGCTGAGCGGGGGAAATCAGGATCTCTTATTCGGAGAGTTCCACAAGCGCGAACGTGTGATATTTCAGGCTCATTTTGAGGACGCCGTCCCGGATACCGTCGAGCTTCGATCCGAAGTCGCCGAGCTTCAGCGGAGCGCGATGGTCGGGAACGCGGTTCTTCGAACGGATGACGGCAAGTTCGTCATACTCCGGATCGGGAGCGGTCAGGAGATCGACAGCCTTCTTCGGGACAAAACCGAGCTTTCCGGCGTCGAATTTCACCTCGAACGTCTGGTCGGCATGACTTTTTCCGATGTGGGAAATCACCGCCAGCGCTTTCTTTTCGGCCGGACGGGCATAAACGCTCACATAAATATCGGAGGCGCCCCGGACCGTCGCGGGGGAATCCCAGTAGCCGATGAACTTCGCCTGCCGCACCTTGAATTTCTCATACGTCCGTACGATCTTTTCCAGCAGTCCGTAATGGCACCGGCTCTGGGAAAGGATCGTATTGTGCGGGAGGGTGCCGGCAAGGAATGCCTGCGTGATGCGGAACTTGTAGAGTTCGGGCTCCTCCTTGCCTCCGCCGTATTTCGGGGAAAGCACGTCGTTCGCCTGATAAACGGAGTTGGTAAGGCCGAAGGGCATGGAGCTCAGTTCGGAGGCGAACATCTCGATTCCGTATGTATCGAGGATGTCCTTGCCGTTGTGCATGATCGTGCTGCTGTCCTGCCGGATGTGCTCGCCGTTGAACAAATGGGTGGCAAACGTGATCGCCGGAACCTGGACGTCGTCCGTATTGTGGAGAACCACGATCGGCTGTTTGTTTCCGAGGAGATACTGGACCAGAGCGGTGCGGCGGAAGAACTCGCGCTGTCCGAGAATCGGCCAGCGTTCGGAACAGCCGTGGAGGGGATTTCCGCACGCGCCGATCCGCCCGAAATCATAGTAGATGCCGTCGGCTTTGAAACGCTCCAGACAACGTTTCTGGTGAAGGTGGAAGAACGCGCTCGCTCCGGTGTCCGGGCAGCAGTCGTAGAGATAATATTTCTTGCCGTCGCGGGTATAGTCGAGCGTGCGTTCGGGCGAGGCCTTCCATTCATCCTTGAACGCGGCCATTTCGGGATATTCATCGGAAAGATAACGGGCGTCCATATAGATGGCGGCCTTGTTTCCGGCGGCGTCGCGGATTTTCAGCGCCTTCGTCATGGCGGGGACCGCCGGAGAATCCTTCTCGTTGGGAAGGTCGCCGAAATAGCCGTCAATCTCATGAGGATAGGGAACCGAAACGATGCTGACGGCATTGACGGGCGCATGTCCCGGACGGCGCATCAGCTGGGTATGGCTGTCGCCGACCATGTTGAAGGGATAATCCGCCGGAAGGGGCTTGACCGGAGTGGCCACGTAGCCGAACTCGAAGTCGAAAGTTTCTCCAGCCTTGAGCTGTTCCCTGAGTTTGACTTCAAAGACGGCTTCCTTTCCGTTTTTGACAATGGAGCAGATGCTGTTCCGGGGACCGGTCCAGTTCTTGTTCGTCTCCGTGAAGAAACAGATTCCCTTGTCTTCCGTGCCGAGCCAGACCATCGGGAAGAAAGCGAACTCGAAACGGCCGTCCGGCACCGGACGGGTCAGCTTGACGCCCCAGGCGCCGCCCGCGGACGTATGAAGATACTTTGCGGCGGACGCTGGAAGAGTGAAGCGGAGCTTGAGGTCGGCGATGTTCTTTTCCGCACGGAGGGAGAACCGGCTGTAGGAAACGCCGTCGTATTCCACCCAGGAATCGGCGGTGATGCGGCAGTCGGAATCGGACGCGGAGGTTTTGAATTCGGCGCGAACATTGTCCGAGCTGCCGGGAGTCAGCCTTCCGCGCGAAATCGCCCTGCCGTTGACCATGACGGCACAGGGCGCGGCGAGAAGCGGAACGTCCTGCGAAATGATCTGCGTCGGGAAGAACGAGTTGTCATACACGTAGCTTCGTCCCCACATGTCGTAGACGGACCCTTTCACCTTCAGCGGGGTGAACGGCGGAAGGACGATGTCTTTCCTGAACTCGGCGGAGGCCCATTCGCCGATGCCGGGAAAATGGACGGTCAGGCTGGAGAGCGTCTTTCCGGCGCGATCCACGATTTTCGCGGTGTAATCGCCCGCGGGATTTTTCCGGTCGAAGGGAATCCGGAGGGAATCGCCGGTGATTTTGGAACGGGCAATCTCTTTTCCGTCCGGGGCGACCAGCACGAGGGAAGGATCGCAATCCGCCCCGAATTTGCCGAGGAGAAGGGCCGACTGGATTTCAAATTCAAGATAGCCCGCAATGAAGCGGGGACGGACATCCAGATAGACTTCATTGAGCTTGAACGGAGCCATGCAGCGTGCGTAGACGCGGTCCTTTTCCTTCAGGGTGTAGAGAATGGCGTCATAGACGCCCGTGGTGATTTTCGCGTCCAGTGCGGTTTCGAGTGTTTCCCCCTTCTTCAGCGGGAGCTCCTTGGAGGTCAGGACAAACGGCTCCGAGGAACCGTCCCGGTTCAGGAGCGCGACCTCGTAAACAAGCTTGCGGGCAGTCGGGGAAAAAACGTTCACCTTCTGTTGGAACACGCCGCGCGAGGGATTGGTCTGGCTTTCGACCTGAAGGGCCGGAGCCTCCTTCTCGAAAACCAGCGAGGGATAAAGCTCGGGACGTGTATAGGAACCGTCGGAGGCGAGAGAAGAGGCGGCGGCGTAGTCGGTCAGACACCAGGTGCGGCAGACATTGAACAGGACGGGTTTGTCGGGACGTCCCTTGAGTCCGAGCGAACTCCACGGAATCGCGACTTCCCCCTGCCACACGGAGGAATTGTCGATCAGCATCCGGAGCTGGGATTTATATTCCCATGGAGCGGTCCATTCCGCGCCGTTGTTTTTCCATTCGGTATAGCCGCCCGCCGCGTTGCCGGCGAAACGGTAGAGATTGCCGTCGATCTTCAGATAGAGTTCAAACGACTCCGAGCCCCAGACTTCCGGTTCGGAATCCTTTGTGCGCAAAGCTCCGGCATTGACCTTGTTCCCGGCGGGAATCGCATAGGAGAATCCAAGATAGAGATTGCGGTCGTCGGCGCTGATCAGGAATTTTCCGGGCGGCGCACGGAAGGTTTCCAGCGGTTTTCCGAGGGTCGTCAGGACCGGGAGGGAGGCGGCGTATTTCCAGAAGGGTTCCTGAAGATTGCCGTCCAGCGCCGGAGCCTTCTCCGGATTGAGGGGAACGCTCATGATTCCCGGGTAGCTCTGGCTGGCGGTTTTCAGGGACGCACCGCAGACTTTCGCCACTTCCGCGGGAGTCAGGGCATGGTTGAAAACTTTCAGGGTCTTGAATAAGGTATCGTCGCCCCAGGGTTCCGGAGCCGTCCATCCGTCCTTGTAGGGTCCCAGGTTGACGGCCATGGGGGCGTCCATTTTCTTCGGCTGCTTGTAATCGCCGATGAGCTTGCCGTCCATGAAGAATTGAACGCGGGAACCGTTCCAGACGATTCCTGCGTAATAGGTTTTTCCATACTCAAAAGGAGGATTGACGGTATGGAAAACATCCCCGGAGAGGTCGCCGAAATGGAAGCGGAAATTCTTCGCCCCGTATGTGAAGTACAGACCGGCGCGCATACGGGATTTGCAGCGGAAAGTCATGACATAGCGGTTGACGCGGTCTTTTTCGACCGGTTTCTCCTGTTTGAACTCAAAAAGAAGAGTGCCCTGCTCTCCCGTCAGGGTTTCCGCGGGAATCGTGAGCCCCTGTTTTCCGCAGACCAGGAACCCTTCGGCGTTTCCGGCGCGTACGTCGATTGTTTTCGCACCGAACGTGAGCTTCCGGGGGTTTTCAAAAGTGAGGGAGAGCGTTTCCGCCCCGATCAGGGTTCCGGCGGCAAGAGACAGCAAACCTCCGGCGATCCAGTTTTTTTTCATGGAAAAGACCTCTTTATATCAGTTGTTTTAGCTGCGGTCAGCGCGGCTTTTCTGCGTTCCAGAGTCCGACTGTGGAATTGCCGGCAAAATATTTGATGAGGTAAGGATTCATCGAAGTCGTGAAGGAGGAAGCGTTGCCCCGGAGACCGGTGCCGATTCCTTCCACATGACCGTCGCCGAACTGGATATTGATGACGCCGTCATGACGCGGATCGAGCCATCCCCACGCGCCCGTCGTATAAAAGTTTTCCCCGACGATGGAAAATCCCCGGTTGTGGTTGGTGTTGAAGTTGCTTTCTGCCAACACCAGATATTTGGAAGCTCCTTTGATCCGGTTGATCTTGCCGGTCACGCCCAGGCTTCCGCTGTATGCCAGCCGGTTGATGCCGTAATGGGTGTACATCATTTCGGAAGCGCCGTTGGTTAGCTTGTCCCCCAGATACTGAGGGGAAAAGGACGCTATCTTCTGAGATGCCGTATCCGTGGCGTCGATATAGTCGAACGAGGGACAGACAAATAGTTTTCCGCCGAGTCCTGTGGTGTTGGCCAGTACGCTCATCGGATAGACCGAGGTGCCGGAAATGACGTAAGAAGCCACATAGGGGAGCTGGTCATTGTACTGCATGGTGTACATTCCCATGGCAATGCCGAGCTGTTTCATGTTGCTGGCGCAACTGATGGTCCGCGCCTTGTTCCGCGCCTTGTTCAGCGCCGGGAGCAGCATTCCCGCCAGAATGGCGATGATCGCAACCACAACCAGCAATTCGATCAATGTGAAATTCACGATTCTCTTTTTCATTTTATTTTTCCTCCTGTTTCGCAAATAATTTTTTATTTTCAAGGCTCTCGTTTTCCTTCTTTTCAAAACGGTAATCGTGAAGCTTCAGGGTATATCCGATCACGCGGGCAATTCCTTCGGGATGGTTGATTTTCTCCAGAAGCAGCTCAAAGGCGTCCCGCGCCATCTCTTTGAAATAATAGGATCCGTAAACGAGCGGAATTCTGTCGATTTCAAGGTATTCCTCGCGAAGGGCGTAGGCGGTTTCATCCGAGGAAGAGGGAACCGAGCGCAGATAACTTGTCACGGAGGCCAGCAGCAAGTCTTCCGGAATGCGGATGCCGTGGTCGCGCAGCCGTTTCACAACTCTGGGCGCATAGATATCCGAAGAGAGAAGAAGCGTATCCGGAAGTTCTTTCATGGAAGCGAAGTAATCGCCGACTTTCGGCAGGACGGACGTATGGGTCTTCTTGTCCAGAGGCAGGACGCAGATCAGTTCAGGTTCTTCGGGGAGTCCTGCGAGTTCCTGAAGCAGGTTGGCCTGGGTGCATCCCGCCACGAGATAATAAGACGGCAGCATTTCCGCGACCGGAGTGAAAATACCGATGCGTTTCGAGCCCGTTTTGCGCAGATGGTCCAGCATCAGGGTCCAGTTGACCATGGTGTCGATGCTGACGGAAGACTCCAGTCCGGTCCTTGAGCGCCGGTTCAGATACACCAGGGGAATTCCCGCGGGAGGCGAATCGAGAGTAATCAGGGAGATGATTCCGGAATAGGTTCGCGCCGCGAGATCTCGCGCGAGATACTTTTTGAAGGTCAGGACCAGTTCGATTTTCCGCTCGAAACAGATCCGTTTCATCTGTTCATAAAATTCCAGGGCATGAGCGGTGAGGTCGTTCTCGGCAACCATCAGAACGGGATTCCCCGGAATGTCGGAACGGTCTTCCTGAAGAAGGCGTATTTCCTGCCGCACGGACTGGAATTTCGGGTTCTTCTGGCTGCCCGAACCGCGCTGGATCCGGTAGACCGTCGAAAGGGAAACGCCGTTCCGGCGGGCGATCTGCTGAAGCTTCTTCTTTTTCTGTGTCACTGTCCGTTCCATGATTCCACCGTTTCCTTGTCTGCTATAATAATAGTCAGAAAACGGAATGAAACCAAGGGGAGAATCAGAAAAAAGTGCGAATTTCGAGAAAAAAACTGACACCTTTTGGTGTCAATTAATTGTCATAACCTTACACCCAAAGATTCAAAAAGGAATAGGAATGAGCTCGAAATGGAGCAAAAAGCATCAGGAATCCAGCGGGAAGGAAATGTCCGCGATGTCAGAGTTGCCGGAAAGAAGCATGACCAGACGGTCGAAGCCGAGGGCGGAACCGGCGCACTCCGGGAAGCCGCGGTCGATCGCCTCCAGAAACGCGGTCGCCTCGGGATATTCCGTCAGCTTCATTTTCCGGCGCGTTTCGGCGAAACGGCGGAAACGTTCCCGCTGGACCGCGGGATCGATGAGCTCGCCGTAGGTGTTGGCCAGTTCGATGCCGCCCATGTAGATTTCCCAGCGTTCGACGAGGGTCGGGTCGGAGGCTTTCGGGCGCGCAAACGCCCCGAAGCGGACCGGATAATCGATCAGCACGCAGGGACGGTCCTTCGGCAAGGCGGGCTCGACGCTTTCCACGAGGACCGTTTCAAACAGGCCGTCCTCTTCGGCGCAGAGGTCGGCGTCCTTCCCGGCAAAACGGCGGAAAGCCTCGCGGACCGGAATAACTTCCAGTTTCTCAAGGCTGATCCGCTGTCCGTTGAAGGAGAAGGCGGATTCGCCGTGGAGTCCCCGGCAGACCGACAGCAGGAAGGAATGCGTAAAATCCAGCAGTTCCAGATAATCCGCGCCGACCTGATAGAATTCCAGCATGGTGAATTCGGGCCGGTGACGGCGTCCGTTTTCGCCCATGCGGAAACAGGGGCCGAGCTGGTAGATGCGTTCCATGCCGGCGGCCAGCAGGCGCTTCATCTGGAGCTCGGGAGAGGTCCGGAGAAAGAAGCCTTCGGCGCGCGGGGCCTCGATGAACTCCTCGGCGGCGGGGGCGAGAATTCCGACGGGCGTTTCGACCTCAATAAAATGCGCCGCTTCAAAGGCGGCGCGTAAGAGCGAGGCGATTCTGGCCCGGACGGGAAGGAGTCCCGCCACGGACGCCAGATGTTCAAAGGACGCGGAAGGGTTCTCAGCCTTTGCTGACGCGTTCGGCATAGAGGCCCGTCCTTGTATCGACCTTGACGGTATCGCCCTGATTGATGAACAGGGGAACGGTGAGCTCGTAACCGTTGTCCAGCTTGGCGGGCTTCTGAACGTTGGAGGACGCGGTGTCGCCGCGGGCGCCGGGTTCGGTTTCCGCAATGACGCGGACAATGAAGGTCGGCAGGGTGATGTCGATGGGTTTTCCGTTGAAGAACAGGACGTTGCATTCCATGTTGTCGCTGAGGAAGTACGTCTTGTTTCCGAGATAATCGGCGGTAATTTGAACTTCCTCGAACGTTTCCGAATCACTGAAGATGTAGTTGTTGCCGTCGTGATAGGAATAGAACATCACGCGTTCGTCAAGATTGGGGACATCCATCTTGTCGACCGGGCGGAAAGTGCGCTCCATCGTGCTGCCGGTCACGAGATTTTTGAGACGGCAGCGATAGAGGGCGGTTCCTTTGCCTGGCTTGCAGAATTCAAATTCCGTAATCGTATAAGGCACGCCTTCGAGTTCGATCTTCAATCCTTTTTTGAGGTCGGCAGCAGAATACATGGTTTTTCCATCCTTGGCTTAAGATTATTGACATATACGCTTCCGGTTAATATACACCGGAATTCAACAGAAATCAAATCAGGCAAGGAGGATGCGCTTGATATTTTTCTTGCCTGCCTTGAGAATGGCGCTTCCTCCGGGGAAGTCGGAACGCTTCACGGTGAGATCGACGTCGGAGACGCGCTGGTCGTTGAGATAAGCGCCGCCGCCCTGAATCAGACGCCGCGCCTCGCCGTTGGACTTGCAGAGTCCGGCATCGACAAGCAGCTTCGGAAACCAGAGCCCCTCTTCCGGCATCGTGACCGAGCAGGTCGGGAGGTCGTCGAGAACCGCTTCTTCCACGTTGACTCCGGCGATCCGGCTGGAGGTATGCAGCTTGTTCTCACGGTCGGCGAACCCGAACTTGGCTCCGGCGGCGAGGAACGCCCTGGCGGCGTCCTCGTGGCTGTGGGCCAGCGCGGTGGCCTCGTAGGCGAGAACTTCCTTGGCACGGTTGATCGAATTCAGGCAGAGCGAATCGATCTCGTCGATGGGGAGGACCGTGAAGAAAAGCATCAGCTTGCGCACGTCGGCGTCGTCGCTGTTGCGCCAGAACTGGTAGTAGTCGAAAACAGGGGTCTTGTTCTTGTCGAGCCAGACGGCTCCGCCGACGGACTTGCCGAACTTCTGCCCGGTGGAGCTGTTCATGAGCAGTGGCATGGTGAATCCCTGAACCTCCTGCTGGGCGAGACGGCGGACGAGTTCCGTTCCGGCTGTGATGTTGCCCCACTGGTCCTGACCGCCGATCTGAAGCTTGCAGTTGTATTTCCGGTTCAGCATGTAGTAGTCGTAGGCCTGAAGGATCATGTAGTTGAATTCCAGGAAGGAGAGCCCGGTCTCCAGACGCAGCTTGACGGATTCGGCGGAGAGCATCTTGTTGATGCTGAACTTGGAACCGATGTCGCGCAGGAAATCGAGGTAGAGCATGTCGTTGAACCAGTCGGCGTTGTTGACGAAGACGGTGTCCTTTTCGGAAAGGAAGCGGGACAGCTGGGCGCGGATGCTCTCGGCGTTGCGGGCGACCGTCTCCTTGGAAAGGATGACGCGCGCCTCACTCTTGCCGGAGGGGTCGCCGATCTGCCCGGTGGCGCCGCCGACCAGCGCGATGGGCTTGTGTCCCGCCTGCTGGAGACGGCGCATCGCCATGACCGGCAGGAGGTGTCCGACGTGGAGGCTGTCGCCTGTGGGATCGAAGCCGGCGTAGTAATATACCGGACCTTCGGAGAGAAGTTTCTGGATGGCTTCTTCGGAAGTGTTCTGGTAAATGAACCCGCGGGCTCTGAGGTCCTCAAAAGGGCACAGCGACATTGTTTTTCCACCTTTCGGATGAATTGTTTCGAGTCTGTAACGGAAAACACCGGACAAAACCGATAATATACCCCGAAATCCTGATATTTCAAGGCATTTTCAGGTTTCCCCATTGAATTGAAGGAAAAAGGCGCTACTGTTTATGGATTCAAATTCAATTCAAGGAGGATGAATATTTATGAGCACCGGAGCTGTCATTGTTCTTGCGGTCATTGTCGGATTTATTCTGCTGGTCTGGCTGGGCTACAACAGTCTGGTCTACAAGAGGAATCTCGCGGACAATGCGTTCGCGCTGATCGACACCCAGCTCAAGAAACGCTGCGACCTGATCCCCAATCTGGTGGCCTCCGTGAAAACCTACATGAAGCACGAAAGTTCCACGCTGACCGCAATCACCGAACTGCGTTCCAGCGCGATCCAGCCCGGAATTTCCGACGCCGAACGGGTCGATCTCAACAATCAGATCACGAACGCCATGCGTTCGATCATGGTTCAGGTGGAGCAATATCCGGATCTGAAGGCAACCGACTCCTTCCAGCAGTTGAACCGTTCGCTCAATGAAGTGGAAGAACAGCTTTCCGCCGCCCGGCGCTCCTACAACGCCGCCGTCACGGACTACAATACCGCCATCCAGAGTTTCCCGGCCAATGTGCTGGCGTCGGCCTTCCATTTCCAGAAACGCGAGCTGTTCCAGATCGCGGAATCCGAACGCGCCGTGCCGAAAGTCGGCGAACTTTTCCAGTGAACGGAACCGGAGGCGTCTGAATGGATTCTCCCGAAGAAGCATTCCGTCAACTGTATGACACCGTCCTTCAGGGGCCCGTCGCCGAAGTGCTGGAATTCCGGAAACAGAAGCGCGCAGAATCCCTGAAACTGCTGAGGAATACGGGAATCGCCGCCGTGATATGCGTCCCTCCTGCCCTGCTGATCCCTTCGCTCGGCGGGCTCCGGATTGCCCTCGGCGTCATTCCCGCTGCGTTTCTGGTGTTTCTCCTCTGGCGCTATTTCACCGGAAAAAACGAGGTGCGGAAGCTCTTCAAAGCCAGGGTCCTGACGAAAATCGTTTCCGCCATCGATCCGGAATTATCCTATGAACAGGACCGCTGCATCTCCGAAGAAGAATTCACGAATACGGGACTTTATCAGGAAAGGATCGACCGCTATTCCGGCGAGGATTGCGTTTCCGGCTCGTATCACGGAGTCAAGCTGATTTTTTCCGAAATCCATGCGGAATACAAGACGGAATCCGTTGACGGCAAAGGGAATCGGACCATAACCTGGCACGACATCTTCAAGGGGGTCTTCCTGATGGCCGACTTCCAGAAAGATTTCAAGACGCGCACCTTCGTCTTCCCGGATGTGGCGGAAAACCTCTTCGGGCAGATGCTCGGCAATTTCCTGCAGAAACTCAACATCGCCCGGGAAGGCCGGATGGTGCGGCTCGAAAATCCGGAATTCGAGAAATATTTCGCGGTCTATGCGCACGACGACGTGGAGGCCCGCTATCTTCTTTCCCCCTCTCTGATGGAGCGGATGGTCGAGCTGCGGAAACGTTTCGACTCCCGGATCGCCTTCTCCTTCACGGATTCCTGCATGAACATCGCCATTCCGTCCACCCGCAATTTCTTCGAGATGCCGGACGGAGAACTGGACTATGATTCCCTGAAAAAGTGTCTTTCCGAATTTCTGCTGTTTCTCCGGATTGTCGACGAACTCAACCTGAATGTCCGCATCTGGAGCAAGGAATGAGGTTTGCAAATCGGGGAAGAAACGTTACATTACTTTCCAAAATGATAACTCCGCACGACCCGGATGGACTGCATGGATTCTGAAAAAAAGATTCTCGGACTGAACCTCAAAAGCGCCATTCTCCTTTTCCTGTATCTTCTGGCGACGCTGGTGCTGGTGTTCTGCCACGAGCCGTGGCAGGATGAGCTTCAGGCATGGTGCATCACCCGCGACCTGAGCGTGTCCGAGGTCTTCTACCGGATGCGCTACGAAGGACATTTCGCGCTCTGGCACATGCTCCTGAAACCGTTCGCCGTGCTGGGCGCGTCCTTCTCCGTGATGAACGTGATCAGCTGGATGCTGTGCGGAGCCGCCGCATGGCTCTTCCTCCGTTACGCCCGGATGAATTTCTGGATCAGGACGGCCTTCCTGCTCTCGTGTCCGATGCTGTATTATTTTCCCGTGATCGCCAGACCGTATGCCCTGATTCCGCTGGCGCTGTGCTTCCTTGCCATGCTGTATCCGGTGCGGCTGAAAAAGCCCTGCTGCTACGCGCTGGCGCTGGTGTTCCTCGTGCATACCCACGCCTACATGGAGGGGCTGGCGGGAATGGCGGGTCTCCTGTTCGCCGTCGAACTGTTCCGTCACACCCGGAAAAGACCATTCGCCGGACGGCTCAAGATCCTTGTTCCGCCGGGCATCCTCGCGCTCGGCGTTCTGCTGGCGTTCCTTCAGGTCATTCCCGCGTTCGGGGTCTCCTCGGTGACGCCGGATTCCTTCTGGGACATCTTCAAAGGAAATGTCGGGGCGCGTTTCGAGCTGGTGATGAAGATGCTTCCCGGCACGTATGCCTTCTGGCTGGGAAGACTGGGCGGATTCCTCCTGAACGCCACCCTGTTCTACGGCGCGCTCCTGCTCGGCATGGCGGGATTGTTCCTTTCGAGGAAAAAAGCGTTCCTGATGTTCTTCGCAGCCTTCGTCTGGCAGATTCTTTTCGCCGTGTTCCTGTATCCGATCATGCTCCAGCGCGCCTACCTTCCCATGCTGGTAATGGTCTTCTGCTTCTGTCTGCCCGCCGCCCGCAAATACCGGAAATCCGGACGGCTCGTGAAAACGGTCACGGGCGGTTCCCTTGTCATCCTTCTGCTGTCGCTGTATACATGGCTCGACACCCCCTACTATGTCTTGAACGACCTGACGCGTCCCTTCTCCAATCAGGGACAGGTCACCTACTTCATTGAAAACAGTCTTCCGAAAGACGCCAAAATCGTGGTCTTTCCGGCGGACCTCATCACGGGGACCTTCGGGGCGTATCTGCCCGGACGCGTCTTCCACTGCTCCGCGGACAACCAGCCGTTCACCGTCTATCTGAAGAAAGGAAAGACTCCGGAGAAACTGGACGACAATACGCTAGGCAGGTATGCGGTCGGACAGAAGGATTTCTACATCCTGCTCCAGATCGACGAACTGCGGAGGTATGCCCTCACGGAAGAAAAACTCCGACGCGGCTTCCGCCGCTTCGAGGTGACGCCCGTCTTCATGACCAATCCGCCAGCCTTCTTTCCGGCGCAGGAGGACTACTGCATTTTCAAGGTATCCCCGCGAAACGCGGCCAGGCCAACGCCCCCCGCCGAAACGCGGAATATCACAGGGAAATAAAAACACTTCAGCCTCATTTCCTTTTCTGAAAATTACCTGTTCATTACTTTTTTGTATATGATCGGGCGGGAAACTTGATTTTTTCCGCTTGAGAGATTATAATGACGGGATACTCTTTCACGGAAGCAACAGGAGCAGAGCAATGTCCGATCATACACCTCACAAGGAACGTCCCGGCTGGGACGAATATTTCATGCAGATCGCCCAGGTGGTCGCCCTGCGGAGCAACTGTTCCCGGAGACACGTCGCGGCGGTCATCGTCAAGGACAAACGGATCATCTCCACCGGCTACAACGGCACCCCGCGCGGCATCCGCAACTGCTGCGAGGGCGGGTGTCCGCGCTGTTCCTCCGACACCCCTTCCGGAACGAGTCTGGAGGAATGCCTCTGCTCGCACGGGGAGGAAAACGCGATCGTCCAGGCGGCCTACCACGGAATCGCGGTCAAGGGGGCCACGCTCTATACCACCTTCAGCCCGTGTCTCCTCTGCGCGAAAATGATCATCAACGCGGGCATCGTGGAAGTGGTTTTCCGGGAACGGTATTCCATCGACGAAACGGCGAAACGCATCCTGACGGAGGCCGAAGTCAAGCTCCGTCCTCTGATGTCGGAATAACGGCGCCCTGCGCATTGAATGAAAACAAACGGATTTTATTGAAAAAGTCCATAATTCATTGACATTAATAGTATGAACGTAATTGATTTGAAAGGAAACACATAATGGGTAAATTGTTCGGAACAGACGGAATCAGAGGCAAAGCCAACGTATACCCCATCACCCCGGAAACCGCTCTCCGTGTCGGCAAGGCCATCGCACACGTTTTCAGGACGGAAGGCCAGACGGCCCCGCGCGTCGTTCTCGGAAAAGACACGCGTCTTTCCGGCTACATGCTCGAAACCGCCCTCACCAGCGGACTGGTCGGCATGGGCGCCAGCGTTCTGGAAATCGGCCCCCTGCCCACCCCCTCCATCGCCCACCTCACCCGTTCCATGTGCGCCGACTGCGGAATCATGATCACCGCCTCCCACAATCCGTCCACGGACAACGGAATCAAAATTTTCAGCGCCGACGGCTACAAACTGCCCGATGAAGTCGAAGAAAAAATCGAGAAATACATCCTCGCGTCGGAAAAAGGCAACGACCTCGTGGGCTCCGACAAGATCGGAAAGGCCTTCCGAATCGACGACGCCCGCGGACGCTACATCGAGTTCGCCAAGAGCTCCATCAAGAACCATTCCCTCAAAGGCATCAAGGCCGTCCTCGATTGCGCCAACGGAGCCGCCTACTCCATCGCGCCGCTCATCCTGCGCGAACTCGGGGTCGACGTGATCGCAACCGCCATCACGCCCGACGGCTATAACATCAACGCCGACTGCGGAGCCACCCATCCGGAAAACATGACCGCGCTTGTGAAACAGCACAACGCCGACATCGGAATCTCCCTCGACGGCGACGCCGACCGCGTCATCTTCTCCGACGCCGAAGGCCATGTGGTCAACGGCGACCGCATCATGGGACTTTGCGCCATCGACTACAAGGCCAGGGGCCGCCTCTCCAACAATACCATCGCCGTCACCAGCATGAGCAACCTCGGCCTCCTCGCCGCCATGAAGGAAGCCGGAATCAATGTGGAAATCACCCAGGTCGGCGACCGTTATGTCATCGAAAAAATGCGAGAAATGAACCTGAATCTCGGCGGCGAACAGTCCGGACACCTGATCTTCCTCGATTACGCCACCACCGGAGACGGCATCATCTCCGCCCTCCACGTCCTGCGCCTCATGAAGCGCCACGGCAAAACCCTCCGCGAACTCTCGCAGTTCATGGAGGAATACCCACAGAAACTCGTCAGCATTCCCGTCCGCGAACGCGTTCCCATCGATCAGCTCCCGCTCCTCTCCAAACAGATCAAGGACGCAACCGCCGCACTGGGCGACAACGGACGCGTCAACGTCCGCTATTCCGGAACCGAAAACAAAATCCGCGTCCTCGTCGAAGCCCGTTCCGCCTCCGACATGGAACTCTGGCTCGGACGTCTCACGGACACCGTCAAGAAGGAACTGGTCTGATGTTTACCCTGATCGAATCGGGAAATCCCCGTCTGCTGGAACCGCTGACCTGCCGGCGTTCCGCGCTGGAAATCGAGGTCGCGGGCTCCACCCTCCGCGGTGCGCTGGAACAGCGCTGGAGTGCCGTCGCCGCGAACCGGAAGCTCAGCGCCCTTTCCGACTTCTGGCCTTCGCGCGCCCTTGCGGACATGCTGAAGGAGACGGATGAACCGTTTGCCGTTCTCTGTGAAAACAGGAAAGTCGCATGGACTTCGGACAGCCCCGACGCCCTCCAGATCGAGGCGGACAAGGACTCCTTCCAGATTCTCTATCCGTGGCACATCCTCGCGGTCAACGAAGACGCCTTGTCCGACGTCGCGGAAAAAATCGATGGCTGTGTCCGGGAACGGGTCACCATCGACGGCACCCTCGTGCTGGGCGAAGGCTCCACGATCCTTCCGGGCGTCTACCTCGAAGGCATCGTCGTCGTCGGGAAGAATTGCAAGATCGGTCCGAACTGCTATATACGCGGGACCACCTATGTGGCCGACAACTGTCATATCGGACAGGCGGTCGAAATCAAGAATTCGATCCTGATGACCAAGGTCGCGGCCGGACATCTTTCCTATATTGGCGATTCGATCGTCTGTCCGAAAACCAATTTCGGCGCGGGCTCCATCATTTCCAACTTCCGTCACGATGGCAAAAACCACCGTTCCATGGTGGACGGCGTACTCCTCGACACGGGCCGCAGGAAATTCGGAGCCATCATCGGCGACAATGTCCACACCGGAATCCATTCGTCCATCTACCCCGGACGCAAGCTCTGGCCGGACGTCAGTCTCCGCCCCGGCGCGGTCGTCCAGAAGGACATCAAGGACACCCTCTGATCATTTTTCCAGTTCAAGTAAAAAAACCTCCGTCTGAGAACAATTCCGACGGAGGTTTTTCTTTAAGTCAAGAGTAAACGGAAATTACTGAATCCGGAAGGGATTTCCGAACTCGGCGGCACGCCCCAGCTCGGACTCGATCTCCAGAAGACGATTGTATTTGGCAATCCGCTCGCTGCGGCAGGCGGACCCGGTCTTGATCTGGCCGCCGCCCATCGCCACGGCAAAATCGGCGATGAAGGAGTCCTCTGTCTCGCCGCTGCGGTGGGAAATAACATATCCCCACCCGGCTTTCCGGCAGAGGGCGATCGTCTCGATGGTTTCCGTGACGGTGCCGATCTGGTTGAGCTTGATCAGGACGGCATTCCCCGACTTCTCCCGGATTCCTCGGCGGACGAACTGAATATTGGTCACGAACAGGTCGTCGCCGACGATCTGGAGCTTGTCTCCGAGCGCCTCAGTCAGCATACGGAATCCTTCCCAGTCGTTTTCTGCAAGTCCGTCCTCCAGAGAAACGATCGGATACTTCCCGCACCATTCCCGATAGAGTTCAATCATCTGCGCGCTGTTTTTGGAACCGCCGCCGGATTTCTCCAAACGGTATTCGTTGTTTTCAAAAAAGGAACTGGATGCGGGATCCAGCGCAATGGCGATGTCATTTCCGGGAACATATCCGGCGGCTTCAATCGCCTCGACGATCCGTTCGCAGGCCTCGTCGTCGCTCTTGAGGTTCGGGGCGAATCCGCCCTCATCGCCCACCCCGGTCGCATAATTCTTCTTCGCCAGAATTTTCCGCAGGGCATGGAAGGTTTCCGCCCCCCAGCGGAGTGCTTCGGAAAAACTCGGAGCCCCCACGGGCATTACCATGAACTCCTGAAAATCGACGCTGTTGTCGGCATGCTTCCCGCCGTTGAGGATATTCATCATCGGAACCGGCAGACGGCATGCGCCCGATCCGCCAAGGTAGGAGTAGAGCGGCAGTCCCACGGTTTCGGACGCCGCTTTCGCAACGGCCATGGAAACGCCCAGAATCGCATTCGCTCCGAGCTTTCCCTTGTTTTCGGTGCCGTCGAGGGCAATCATCAGACGGTCTATATCCATCTGACGGGTCGGATCCATGCCGACCAGTTTCGGAGCAATGACGTCGTTGACATTGGCAACCGCTTTCAGGACGCCCTTTCCGGAATAGCGTTTCGGATCGCCGTCACGCAGTTCAACCGCTTCATGTTCCCCGGTGGACGCACCGGACGGAACGGACGCGGAAACCCGGATTCCATTGTCAAGCGAGCAGAAGACCCGAACCGTCGGATTTCCGCGGGAGTCGAGAATTTCCATGGCGCGAACCGAGTGAATCAATGCCTTGTTCATCATTCTTCTCCTTTGTTTTACGAAAAAGAGAAAGGAGGGCTTCCTCTTTTCCATCTTTCATTTGCCGATGTCGGCGAAAACTGTCAACCGGATCATGGATAAAATAAAAGCAAAAAGCCGTCGGAAGCGTTTAACGCGTTTCCGACGGCAGTCTTTTCAGAGAAACCCGATCAGCAAGGAGTCGCTTTTTTGCGACGGATCCCGACGGCCATCAGGCCGCTGCCGATAAGGAGAGTGGCCAGGATGCCGGGGAGAGGCTGACCGGAAGGTCCGGTGGACGCCACTCCGGCGATACCGAAGAAAACCGATCCGCCGTTGTTGAAGGACAGCTCGAACAGACTGTTGCCCAGAGCGTCGGTTCCCACGAAGGCGTTGCGCCAGTTCATATTGCTGGAGTTGATGGAGTTGGACTTGTTCAGGACAGAGGCGCCCGTGGTGCCGTTCACCGTCAGCCAGATCCCGATTTCATCGCCGGCGCTGAATTCACCGAGAGCGTATCCGGTCTGATTCACGGTTTCCACCCACGGAGTCATCTGCTTGGAATAAGTCGTGATCTTATCACCCGTTCCCGCATGGGAGGTGCCCGTGCTCAGATCAACGTATCCGTAGTTGTTCATGTTAGAATGGAGGGAAAGCAGTTCGTTGTTTCCGCTCATGGAATACAGATTGTTGATCTTGTCGACGATATAGATCGTTCCGGTTCCTTCCGTCACGCGGACGTAGAATGAATATCCGTAGACGCCCTTGTTCGGTCCGCCATCATTCCACTGTCCGGACGTCGGGCTTTTCACGATCTCATACTGGAACGCCGCGAAACTGTTCAACATCCCCATGCCCAGCAAAAGTGCTATAAGCATTTTTTTCATTGCAGAACCTCCCTCATTGACTTGTTTTTTTCGTCACTTGCCTATTATTATACACCAAAACCTTCAAATTGTCAACCCTTTAGACAATCTGTCTTCTCAAATTCTCCATGGGAAAAGATTTTTTTTGAAAAAAACACTTTTCCCAAGTATCCTTAATGAAGAATTCCAAAAAATATTTAGCGTATAGACACCGCATTTTTAAAAATTCTCCATAAAAATTCATTTTTTTTTGAAAAAAATTCATTTTTTATTTTGCCGGCATGAAGAATGAAAAAAAAGAGGAGACAGAACAGTCTCCTCCTTTTCCGGTTTTCCGGGACTCAGCGACGGAACCCATCGCGTTCACCGCCTTTAACGCGGTTCCGCACGACGGAAGTTGCCCGCGCGCTGGATGTAATGGGTCGAGGTCTGAATTCCGCCTCCGCCCTGATTGAAAGAACGTCCGCCGAAGCTGTTGGAGGGGTTGCCGCTCCATTGCATACGGTCGCCATAGGAACGGAAATTGTTCATCCCCTGATTGATTCCTCCGCCCTGGGAAGCTGGACGATAATTGCTTCCGGGTCTGTAGTTGTTGTCGTTCGCATAGCGGTTGTTAGGATTGACGTTCGGACGGTTCGGATTATTGTTCGGATTGACGTTCGGACGGTTCGGATTGTTGTTCGGGTTGACGTTCGGACGGTTCGGATTGTTGTTCGGGTTGTAGTAGCGGTGAGGACCGTTGGGATTATTATGAGGATAATGCCGATTGTTCCACCAGTTGACCGGACCGTAGTTCCCCCCGATGAAATAGCAGCCGCCGCCCGTGAAACCGGGTCCGTAGGCGTAGGCATAACCGGGATAGTAGTAACCGCCGTTATAATTAGGATAATAGTTGTTGCTGCCGTCGGCATATTGCGGCTGATACTGCTGCTGGGACTGCTGATACTGCTGGCTCTGGTCCTGGCTCTGCTGGGGCTGCTGATACTGCTGGCTCTGGTCCTGGCTCTGCTGGGGCTGCTGGTTCTGGGCATAGGACTGATCCTGCGGCTGTTGCGGCTGGTTCAGCTGCTGCGAAATGTCCTGATCCGGGGGTTCGGCGTTCGTGGCGGCGGTCTGCTGCTGGGCTCCGCCCTCGGCGGCATATTCGCTGTAAATATCGAGATAATGGTTGGCCAGGACAACGGCGCGGTCAAGACTGTCGGCATAAACGGGAATCGCATTTCCCTGATAACGCGTTTTCAGACCTGTCGGATAGATGAAGCCGCTCCAGTTGACCCCGGAGGTCAGGGCGGCGGCATCGATCTGAATGATCTGGGAGGAAATCGGAGTGCCCGATTCCAACTCGACGATCTTCGCCACACAGCCGGTCAGGCTCGAGGAGATGGGATTCAGGATCACGGAAAGGCGTTTGGCGTAGATGGCGAACCGGAGGTCTTCCGGTTTGATCTTGATATTCTGTCCGGCGAATTTTTCCTTGATTTCCTTGGTGATGCGTTCCAGGCGGGCTTTTTCGTTTTCCACAACATTGTTGGGATCGTCCTTTTCATGTGACTTCACCTGGGATTCAAACTGGGTGTTCTCCGCGGGATTGTATCCATACTGTTTCCGGATATTGTCGGGAAGCGCACTGAAGCTCAGGCCCTTCAGGACGTAATATCCCTTGGAGTTGACGAACCCGATGTCGATGCCTCCGGGATGGACGCCTTCGACGACCGCGTTCTCATAAACCTGACCGTCCAGCGTCTTGATCGTGATCGGGGTGTCAGAATCCGCCAGACAAACGGAAAACATCGCGGTCAACAATGCGGCAACGATACTTTTTTTCATGGATTTACCCTCCGGGTTTGAAAACGGTCGATTTGAGCCTGTTGAAAAACTATATCCCGGAAAAATCGAAAATCCAATCGGAATCGACCAATTTTACCATAAAATAATTTTAAAATCGGCGCTTCCGGAATGGCCGGCTGTAAACAGCACGGACAAAAGCGCAGGGAGTCTCCTCTCCTGAAATGCGCATCGGCGGAGAGTCACGGATGTCCGGCGGAGGACTGCCGGGGCGAAACGCCGTAAAAGCGTTTGTAGGCCCGGCAGAAGACGCTTTCACTGCTGAAACCGCTCATTTCGGCGACCTCCTTGACCGAATAGCTGGCGGTCTGGAGAAGGCCCGAAGCCCGGCGCAGCGCATGATTGCGCACGAATTCCGCGGGGGGAAGCCCTGTCGCCTCCCTGAACTCCCGCGAAAAATGGAAACGGCTCATATTGGCGGCTCTCGCGAGGGTTTCAACGGAGGGAAGCCTTCCCGGCGAGTTGAGGCAGAGATCGACCGCCCGTCCGATCGAGGCCGGATACTCCCGGAAGGATTGGGAAGAGGAAGCGGCGTCGGAGAGGGCGCAGACCATCCGGTAGGCGGCGGCGGAAGCCGAAGCGGGAGTTTGAATCCTGTTTTTCGACGCGTCCGCGAGCAGGGCGTTCAGGAGACGTACCGGCTCGGATTTCCTTTCCAGCTTCAGGACCGGACCGTTCAGACGCTCGATCTCGCGCGCAATCCGGATGAGTTCGCGTCCGTTGAAACCGACGAACTTGAACTCCCAGAAAGGCGAGTCATCAGGAAGGAAATAGACGTGGTCATGGGGAACATGGATCAGCATCGAATCGCCCGGAAGGAGGCGGTATTTCCGACCCTCGTAGACCAGAGCGCCCTCCCCCGCCACGGTATGCTGCCAGAGGATGAAATTGTGCATGCCGCGCTTGAGCCCGTTCCAGCTGTAGTTGGCCGTAACGCACTCGTGTCCGCAGAACTTGGGCATCGAATGGAACTCCATCCGCCGCTCGCCCCACGAAAAAACATGAACATCCCTGATTTTCTTCATACAGCACAAAAGGTCAATCAATAGCAATCCCGAACTATTTACTTCCGGATCATTCCGGCGTATAATAAATATACACAGAAAGCAGGATAAGTCAAATCATGAAAAAAACAGTCATCGGGCTGGACTTCGGTTCGGACAGCGTAAGGGCTCTCCTCGCGGAGGCGGAAAACGGACGCGAACTCGCAACGGCGGTCCATGAATACAGCCGCTGGAAAAAGGGCCTTTACTGCAATCCGGGCGCGCAATCGTTCCGCCAGCACCCGCTGGATTATCTGGAAGGCATGGAGACCGTCGTCCGGGAGGTCCTGAAAGGCCGGGACGCTTCGCAGGTGGCGGGAATCGGAATCGACACGACCGGCTCGACCCCTTGCGTGGTGGACGAGCACGGAATCCCGCTGTCGCTCAAACCCGAATTTGCGGAAGATCCCGACGCCATGTTCATCCTGTGGAAAGACCATACGGCGGCGGAGGAAGCCGCGCGGATCAACCGGATTGCGGAAAGTTCCGGAAAAACCGATTATACGAAATACGAGGGCGGCATCTACTCCTGCGAATGGTTCTGGGCGAAAATTCTGCACGTTCTCCGAACCGATGAGAGGGTCGGGCGCGAAGCCTTCAGCTGGGTGGAGCATTGCGACTGGATTCCCGCCGTGCTGACCGGAAACACGAATCCGCTGACGCTGAAAAGGAGCCGGTGCGCGGCCGGACACAAGGCGATGTGGCACCGGGATTGGAACGGCCTGCCGCCGGAGGAATTCCTCCGGGAAGTCGATCCGAGGCTCTCCGGGCTGCGGGCAAGGCTCTATTCGGAAACCTGTCCTTCGGACGTCCGGGCGGGAACCCTTTCCCCGGAATGGGCGGCGCGTCTCGGTCTGCCGGAAACCGTCGCCGTGGGCGTGGGCGCGTTCGACTGCCACTTCGGAGCGGTCGGGGCGGGCATCCGCCCGAAACAACTGGTCAAGGTCGTCGGAACCTCGACATGCGACATGGTCCTCGCGCCCGAAGGCATCGGATGCGTCCGCGGAATCTGCGGACAGGTGGACGGTTCGATCCTTCCCGGAAAGATCGGGCTGGAGGCGGGACAGTCCGCCTTCGGAGACGTCTACGCATGGTTCAGGATACTTCTCGAATGGAACGGAAAACAGGTCCGTCTGGAAGAGCTGGAGGCCGGAGCCGCCGCGATTCCGCCCGGGTCGGACGGGCTCCTTGCCCTCGACTGGCTGAACGGACGCCGGACGCCCGACGCGAACCCGTTTGTGAGCGGCGCACTCTTCGGGCTGAGGATCGGAACCACCGCTCCGATGATTTTCCGGGCCTTAGTCGAATCCACCGCTTTCGGAGCGCGCAAGATCGCGGAAAGGTTCCGGGAGGAAGGAATTCCCGTGGATTCCGTGACGGCGGTCGGGGGAATTTCCCGCAAGTCGCCGCTGGTGATGCAAATCTGCGCGGATGTGCTGAACATGCCGATCCGGACGGTCCGTTCGGATCAGGTCTGCGCGCTGGGGGCCGCGATGTTCGCGGCGGTCAACGCCGGACTCTATGAAAAAACGGAGGACGCCATGAACGCCATGGGCAGCGGAACGGACAAGGTATATCACCCCGATCCGCACAATGCCGCGCTCTATGAGGCAATCTATCAAAAATACTGCCGTTACGGAACCATGACCGAAAAGGAGATCATGAATGAGCTATGACTCCCTGAAACAGGAATGTTACGAGGCGAACCTCCAGCTGGTGAAACGCGGACTCGTCATCCAGACCTTCGGCAACGTGAGCTGCTGCGACCGCGCCGCGGGAGTCTTCGCCATCAAGCCGTCCGGGGCGGACTACGGAAAACTGGACTGGCGCGACATCGTAATCGTCGATTTTTCCGGCAGGACGGCGGAGGGAACGAAACGTCCATCCTCGGACACACCGACCCATGCCGTGCTCTATGCCGGCTTCCCGAATCTCGGGGGAATCGTCCACACGCATTCGACGTATGCCGCGGCATGGGCGCAGAGTCTCCGGGATGTGCCGATCTACGGAACCACGCACGCCGACTCCCTCCCGGTCGACATCCCCTGCACGGAGCCGATGTCCGACGACAGAATCAAAAACGACTATGAAACGGAGACCGGCCTCCAGATCGTGGACTGCTTCCGGAAACGCGGCCTCTCCCCAGACGAAGTCCAGATGGCGCTGGTCGGCGGACACGGTCCGTTCGCCTGGGGCGCCGACGCGGCGAAAGCGGTCGCAAACGCCGAAATCCTGGAGGAGCTCTGCCGCATGGCGTATCTGACGGAGCAGTTGCGTCCGGATGCGCCCCGCCTCAAAAAAGCCTTGATCGACAAACACTACAGCCGGAAACACGGAAAGAACGCTTATTATGGACAGAATTGACTTGCCGTCGCTCGAAATCTGGTTCATCACGGGAAGCCAGCACCTTTACGGAGAGGAGACGCTCCGCAAGGTGAAGGAGAACTCCGGAAAGATCGTCGAAGGACTGAACGCCTCCGGAAAAATCGCCTCGCGCGTGGTCTGGAAACCAACCGTGACGCGGAGTTCGGAAATAACGGAAGTCCTGCGCGAAGCCTCCGCGTCGGAACGCTGCATCGGGGTGATCGTCTGGATGCACACCTTCAGTCCCGCGAAAATGTGGATCAACGGGCTGAAGCTCCTCCGCAAGCCGCTTCTGCACCTTCATACGCAATTCAATTCCGCCCTGCCGTGGGGAGAGATCGACATGGATTTCATGAACTTGAACCAGTCGGCCCACGGCGACCGCGAATTCGGGCATATCTGCACGAAAATGGGAATCCGGCGCAAGATCGTGGCCGGACACTGGACGGATGAAGAAGTCCTGAAACGGATCGGAATCTGGGGCAGAGCCGCGGCCGCATGGCACGACTCGCAGACGCTGAGGGTCGCGCGTTTCGGCGACAACATGCGCAATGTGGCGGTCACGGAAGGCGACAAGGTTTCCGCCCAGATTCAGTTCGGCTATGAGGTCGAAGGCTACGGCGTCGGCGATCTGGTTGAAGTGATCGGGGCTGTCGGGGAAAAGGAAATCGACGCCCTTCTGGAGGAATACCGCACCCTGTATGATGTCAGGGGCGATCTGAATTCCATCCGCGAGGCAGCCCGGCAGGAAATCGGAATCCGCCGTTTCCTCGACGCCGGACAATTCAGTGCGTTCACCACCACGTTCGAGGATCTGCACGGATTGAGCCGGCTTCCCGGACTCGCCGCCCAGCGACTGATGGCGGACGGATACGGCTTCGGAGCGGAAGGCGACTGGAAAACCGCCGCGCTGGTGCGGAGCCTGAAAGCAATGTCGTCCGGACTCCCGGGCGGAACCAGCTTCATGGAGGACTATACCTACCATCTGGAAAAAGGCCGGGAGCGCGTGCTCGGCGCGCACATGCTGGAAGTCTGCCCGAGCCTCGCCTCGGAAAGGCCCTCTCTGGAAGTCCACCCGCTCGGAATCGGAGGAAAGTCCGCCCCCGCGCGTCTGGTCTTCGATTCGACCGAAGGCCCTGCCCTGAACGCCAGCCTGATCGACCTCGGAGACCGTTTCCGTCTGATCGTGAACGAGGTGGACGCGGTCCGGCCGGACGCCGCCCTTCCGGAACTGCCCGTGGCCAGAGCGGTCTGGATTCCGCGTCCGGACCTCCGGACCTCCGCCGAACGCTGGATCGCCGCGGGCGGAGCCCACCACACCGTCTACAGCCGCGCGCTCACGCCGGAATACCTCGAGGATTTCGCCGGAATGGCCGGCATTGAAATGAACCTTATCAACGGAAAAGGATACGCATTATGAAAATCGCATTCATCGGGGCGGGAAGCCTGACATTCACCCGGACGCTGGTCCGAGACCTCCTCACCGTGCCGGAGTTCACCGACGCAGAAATCGCCTTGCACGACATCAACGAGACGTATCTGGACATGATCGACCGGGTGCTCCGCAAGGATGTGAAGACAGCGAAACTCCCGACGAAGATCACCCGGACGCTGGAGCGCAGGAAAGCCCTGAAGGACGCCGACTATGTCGTCTGCTGCGTCCGGATCGGGGGGCTCGAAGCCTTTAAAACTGATGTTGAAATCCCCCTCAAATACGGCGTCGACCAGTGCGTCGGCGACACCCTTTGCGCGGGCGGAATCATGTATGCCCAGCGCACGATCCCGGCGTTGCTCGATTTCTGCCGGGACATCCGGGAAGTCTCGAAGCCCGGCGCGCTCCTGCTGAACTATTCCAACCCGAACGCGATGAACACCTGGGCCTGCAACAAATACGGCGGAGTCCGCACGCTCGGACTCTGCCACGGAGTCCAGGCCGGAGGCGAACGCATCGCGGAAGCCCTCGGGGTCCCGGTGAAGGACATCGATTATATCTGCGCCGGAATCAATCATCAGACCTGGTACATCCGTATCAAAAACAAGGGCGTGACCGTCACCGGGGAAGAGCTTCTGAAGGCTTTTGAAAAACATCCCGTGATCAGCAGACAGGAGAAAGTCCGGATCGACATGCTCAAACGCTTCGGATATTTCACGACCGAATCCAACGGACACGTCTCCGAATATGTGCCGTGGTACCGCAAGCGTCCGATGGAGATCAAGGAATGGATCGACCTCGAAATCTGGATTCTCGGCGAGACCGGCGGCTATCTGAGGAGTTGCACGGAGCGGAGAAACTGCTTTGAGACGGACTTCCCGAAAATGATGAAAACGCCCTCCCCCGCCATCAACCCGGAAATCCGTTCCCACGAGCACGGCTCCTACATCCTCGAAGGACTTGAAACGGGACGCGTCTATCGCGGACATTTCAACGTGCCGAACAAAGGCTATATCACCAACCTTCCGGAAGGGTGCATCGTGGAGGTCCCCGGCTACATCGACCGCAACGGGATCAACATTCCCGTCGTGGGCGACCTGCCGCTGGCGTGCGCGGCGACCTGTTCCGCAAGCGTGCGCGTTCAGGAAATGGCGATGGAAGCGGCGGTTCACGGCGATCCGCTCCTGCTGAAACAGGCGATGCTCCACGATCCCCTGACCGGAGCAGTCCTCAATCCGCCGGAGATCTGGCAGCTGGCCGATGAAATGCTCGCGGCACAGAAACAATGGCTCCCGCAATATGCCGGGTATATCAAAACGGCGGAACGGACCCTGAAGAGGAATTATATCCGGCCGCGGGGCCCGGCGACCGACCCGTCCACCCGCCTGCCTCTTGCAAAACCCGGCAGAAAAAAAGGCTGAAAATATCTGAAAGAAAACAGGCCGCCCCCCTCTCTCTTTATATAAGGAGATGACGGGGGCGGTTTTTTATGAACCCGGAATCAGAGGCCTTCGTCCATGCGTCGGAAGAATTCGTGCATGTATTCCACTCGCTCGGCGGCGTGGCGGCGTCCGCTTTCCGTACACATGCGTTCCGGCACATGGCGGAGCTTGACCAGATATTCGCGGTAGGCGGAATCCTCCGCGCTGTAGGAATCCGAATGAAGCGCGGCCTCCTCGGAATTGTGAAGCTTGGCGCCGATCCGTCCGGCGAAATGGAAGGCGCGTCCGACGCCGACCGCGCCGATGGAGTCCAGCTTGTCGGCATCATAGACGATCTTGTCCACCAGCGTGACGGGCGCGTCCTTGCCGCGGTAGCGGTGACGCCCCACCGCCCGGGAAACCGTGGTCACCAGCTCCTGATCGGAGCATCCCAGCGAACGGAGGATTCCGTGGACCTTTTCCGCGCCGATCCGGGCATGGCAGAGCTTTCCTTCGGATTTGAGTTCCTCCGGACGCGCGATGTCGTGAAGGAGAGCGGCGAGAATCACCGCGTTTTTCTCGAACTCCGTGTGCGGCTCCTCCGAGAGAAGGATTTCGGCGTTGTGAAGGACACGCAGCGTATGGTCGAAATCATGACATCCGGGAGCGTTGTCAAGGAGTTCCCTGACCCGTTCCCGGACGGCCGCGATGAGGAGTTCCATGTTCATCAGCGCTTATGCGTTTCCAGACTTTTCGGAAGTTCCTTCTGGATATAGTGGCGGTCCTTCGGAATGACGGTGAGCCAGGCGTCGGGTCCGTATTCGGGTCCGAGGTCGTTCACGATGTAATGCTTTTCATCTTCCTTGCGGTCGTATCCGATGATGGTTCCGGGCGGGATCATGTTGTGCTTGTCGATGATCGCGTTGCGGATGCGGCAGTGCTCGCCGATGTCCACATCGTTCAGCAGGATGGAGTTGTGAACCGTCGCATAGCTGTGGACGAAGACGGAGTTGAAGAGGATCGAGTTGGTGACGGTGCTTCCGGAAACGATACAGCCGTCGCACACGATCGAATTGATGGCCTTTCCGATGCGGGGGAGTCCGTGGATGTCGACTTCCTCGTTATGGACGAATTTCGCGGGCGGAAGGCTGAAATGGTAGTTGTAGATCGGCCATTCCGGATTGTAGAGGTCCAGATGGGGCGTGGTGGCGCGGAGATCCATGTTGGCCTCGAAAAAGGCCTTGAGGGTTCCGACGTCGCGCCAGTAGGGTTTCTCCTGAACCTTCTGTCCGGGGATCTTGTTGAGATAGAAATTGTAGGCGTAGAGACGGTTGGTCGCGACCAGGGAGGGAATGATGTCCTTGCCAAAGTCGTGGGAACTTTTGGCTTCCGAATGGTCTTTGGAGAGAAGATCAAGGATTTCCTTGGCGCCGAAGATGTAGTTGCCCATGGAGGCAAGAGCCATTTTCTTGTCATTGGGGAGCGGAGTCGGTTTTTCGGGTTTTTCCTGAAAGCCGACGATTCTCCAGTTTTCATCCACTTCGATGATGCCGAACTGGGAGGCTTCCTCGATGGGAACCGGAATGGCGGCAACCGTGGCGACGGCATCGCGGTTCAGGTGAAATTCGACCATCTGGCTGATGTCCATGCGGTAAATATGGTCGCCGCCGAAAACGGCGACGAGGTCGGGACTGAAGTCCTCGATCAGGTGAGCGTTCTGGAAAATGGCGTCGGCGGTGCCCATGTACCAGCTTTTGTCGGCGGTCTGCATCTGAGCGGGGACGGGGACAATGAAACGGCCCCGGCGCTGGGTGCTGGAGATGTTCCAGCCGTTGATGATATGTTCCATCAGGCTCTGCGACTTGAACTGGGTCAGCACGAAGATACTGTCGATTCCGCTGTTGACGAAGTTACTGAGCACAAAGTCGATGATGCGATATTTTCCTCCGAACGGGACCGCCGGTTTGGCTCTCTGGTCTGTAAGGGGGGCGAGCCTTTTGCCTTCCCCTCCGGCAAGAATCATGGCAAGTACGGATGTTCTCATTACCAAGCCCTCCTTGGCTGTTGCAATCTCCCTCCATTACGATAGCACACAAATTCAAAGAGACAACTCGAAAATTGGAAAATCTTGCGGATTTTTAACAGGAATGTAAAAAAAATCGAAGAAGGAAAAAAACGCATGATTTCATGAGTTCCGGAAGCGATCGACGCGGGCGAAAAGGAATTGTCCTTCGTTTTCTTGAAAAAAACTCATTCCCGCGCTATATTATGTTCTCTTTATTTGCAGGGGATTGCATACGTCGTTATATATCTGTATGAGTGGGTGTTTTTTTGTTCACGGATTCCTTATAAATTATATAGAACAAAGAGGAGACAGGCATGCCTTCGAACGAATGGCTACTGATCACGGTAGGGGCGATTCTGGTCAACAATATCGTATTGTCCAGGATTCTGGGGATATGTCCGTTTCTGGGCGTATCGAAAAAAATCAAAACGGCGCTCGGCATGGGAAGCGCGGTGGTCTTCGTGATGGCGATAGCGTCCTTTGCGACCGCGGCGCTCAACCAATGGCTGCTTTCCGTGAAACTGAACTTCACCATCGGCTCTTTTGCCGTGAAAGATCTGGACATGGCGTTCACTCGCATCCTCGTCTTCATCGTGGTGATCGCGGCGCTGG
Organism: uncultured Victivallales bacterium; assembly: GCA_964581935.1. Classification (GTDB taxonomy): domain Bacteria; phylum Verrucomicrobiota; class Lentisphaeria; order Victivallales; family UBA1829; genus SIG94. Next base: position 8,039 of record CAZORN010000005.1, on the reverse strand, counting down.
TCCAGATCGTCGAGATACTGCTTCAGAAATTCAGTCCGGCGCTGTACGGCGCGCTCGGGATTTACCTGCCGCTGATCACGACGAACTGCGCGGTGCTGGGCGCGGCCCAGCTGAACTCGGATTCCGGACGCGGCATTCTGGCCTCGACGGTATACGGAATCTGTTCCGGAATCGGTTTCGCGCTGGCATTGGTCCTGTTCTCGAGCATCCGCGAAAGACTGGAGCTGTCCCGGATTCCGAAGGCGTTTCAGGGGATGTCGATCGCGCTGATCACGGCAGGCATCCTGGCGCTGGCCTTCATGGGTTTTTCCGGACTGGTCAAATAAGAAAACGGGAGAAATCATAGAATGTTGAATGTAATCATAGCCACGCTGGCGCTGGCTCTCCTGGGACTGATTCTGGGAGTCCTGATCGGATATGTCGCAAAAAAATTCGCCGTGCCCGTGGATTCCAGAGTGGAAGAGATCACCGGACTGCTGCCCGGAGCCAACTGCGGCGGATGCGGGTATGCCGGCTGCGCCGACTTCGCAAAAGCGATTGTCGAAAACGGAGCCGATCCGACCTTGTGCGCGGCCTGCGCCCAGGCGTCGCTGGTCAAAATTTCGGAAGCCGCCGGACTGAAACTCGGAACGCGCGAGAAAAAAGTGGCGGTCGTCTACTGTTCCGGCGACAAGGACCGCGCCGTGCATATCGCACAATATAACGGATTGAACGACTGCCGTGCGGCGGCCGTGCTGGCCGGAGGCGGGAAAGGCTGCCGCTTCGGCTGCATCGGACTGGGTTCCTGCGCGAGAAGCTGTCCTTTCGGAAGCATCGAAATCCGCAACGGACTCTCGATTGTCCATCCCGATCTCTGCCGGGGATGCGGCGCCTGCGTCGACATCTGCCCCCGGAAGCTGATCCGCCTGGTTCCGGCAAACTCCGGAGCGCATGTCTACTGCAATTCGCTGGAAAAACCTGTCGTCAAGCGGAAATTCTGTTCCGTTACATGCATCGCCTGCCGCAAGTGCGTGAAACATTCGCCCGAGCATTTCAATGCGCAGGGCTTCCTGATCCGTGCGGTCGACGAACCCGGAATCACGGCGGAGACGGTGGAAGCCATCGGCTGTCCTACGGGAGCACTCCAGACCGTCGCGGAACATGTCTCCGGCAAAGGCAAAAAAGAAAAGAAAGGGGCGGCGGAATGAGCATCAGCCCGAAACCGTTTGAAGGGGGAATCCATCCCGCGGATGGAAAAGAGCTTTCCAGTGCGGGAGAAATCCGAAAGGCGCCCCTGCTGGAAAAATATATGCCGGCGGTGCAGCAGAACATCGGAGCGCCGCCGAAAGTGATCGTGAAAAAAGGCGATGTCGTGAAAAAAGGCCAGGTATTGGCCGAACCGGACGGCTTCGTTTCGGTTCCGCTCCATGCTCCGACCAGCGGAACGGTGGGCGAACTTCTGGACATCCCCGGCGCAAACGGCACCGCCGTCAGCGCGATTGAAATCATCTCCGACGGCAAGGATGAATGGTGCGAGCCGATGACTCCCATGGCCGACTGGAAAAACATGGAACGCGACCTTCTCTGCGCCCGGATCAAGGACGCCGGAATCGTGGGCATGGGCGGCGCTTCGTTTCCGGCCCACGTGAAGCTTTCGCCTCCGCCTGAAAAAACGATCGACACCCTGGTCGTCAACGGCGCGGAATGCGAACCCTACCTGACCGCGGACGACCGTCTGATGAGGGAGTTCCCGGAGAAAGTCATGGCGGGCGCGGGCATTGCGGCCAAAATCCTGAAGATCTCCCGGATTCTGGTCGGCGTCGAAGAAAACAAACCCGAGGCGATCGCCGCCCTCAGAAAACACGCGGAACGGAATACGGAAATCGTTCCGCTTCACGTCCGGTATCCGCAAGGCGGGGAAAAACAGCTGATCTACGCCCTGACCGGAAGGAAAGTGACGGCGGGCGGACTTCCCATGGACGTCGGCTGCGTGGTGCAGAACGTCGGGACTCTGGCAGCCATTTACGAGGCCGTGGTCGAGGGGCGTCCCCTGATCGAGCGCGTGGTGACGGTGACGGGGGAACCGGTGAAAGAGCCGGGCAACTTCCTGCTGCGTCTCGGAACGCCTGTCCGCAAGGCGCTGGAGTTCGCCGGAGGCATCAAGTCCCCGGTCGCGAAAGTGATTCTGGGAGGCCCCATGATGGGCTTCGCGCAATCGTCCCTCGATGTCACGGTGTCCAAGAACACCTCCGGCATTCTGCTGCTCGGTCCGGAAAACGTTCTCCAATACGAATCCGGCCCGTGCCTGAGCTGCGGACGCTGCGTGGAAGGCTGTCCGATGGGACTGCTGGTCAGCACGCTGAGCAAGGTCTGCGAGAATGAACGCTACGACCTGGCGGAAGAAAATTACGTGACGAGCTGTCTGGAATGCGGCATCTGCACGTATGTCTGTCCGGCGGGCCGTCCGAACGTGCAGCACTTCCGCCGCGCCAAAGCGGAAATCAATGCCAGAAACCGTAAAAACAAATGACCGAACGGGGTTTGAATATGAGTGAAAATGAAAAAGTGAATGAATCCGCCGCCGGAGTGCGACTTCCCGCGGACGGTTCGCTGCTGCTGAGCGCGTCTCCGCATATCCGGACGGAGGACAGCACATCGAAAATCATGCTTCAGGTGATGATCTGTCTGCTGCCGGCGGTTCTCGCGTCGGTCTATTTCTTCGGACTGAACGCCCTCCGGGTGATCGTCCTCTGCATGTTCTTCTGCGTCCTGTGGGAATACCTCTGGTGCCGGGTGACTAAAACCAGGCAGACGCTCGGGAACATGAGCGCCCTGCTGACCGGACTGATTCTGGCGCTGAACGTGACGCCTCTGCTTCCGTGGTGGCTGTGCATGGTGGGCGGCTTCGTCGCGATCATCGTGGCGAAACAGGTGTTCGGCGGACTCGGACAGAATCCGTTCAATCCGGCGGCCGTGGCCCGCGTAGCCCTGCTGGTCGGCGCGGCCAAACCGATGACCACATGGGCGGTCCAGCCGCACGCGGTCCTCGGACTCGACGGCGTCACCTCCGCCACGCCGCTGGCGGCCGCGGCCCATGCGGCGCGAACGGGCGGGAGTCTGGCGCAATACAATTCATGGGACTTTCTCTGGAACGCCTTCCTCGGCAACATCGGGGGAAGCCTCGGGGAAACCTCCGCGCTGGCGATTCTGATCGGCGGCATCGCGCTGCTGTGTCTGGGCGTGATCCGGTTCTACATCCCGCTGGCGATCTTCCTGACGATCACCGTGTTCGTCTGGATCGTGAACGCTATGGCTCCCGGCACCACTCCCGGCCCGCTCTTCCACCTGCTGACGGGCGGCGTAATGATCGGCGCGTTCTTCATGGCGACCGACTATGTGACATCTCCCGTCACCAATCTCGGAGGGATCGTCTTCGGCGCGGGAATCGGCATCATCGTGTGCATCATCCGCATCTGGGGCGCCTTCCCGGAAGGGATGAGCTTCGCCATCGTCATCATGAACGCGCTGGTTCCGCTGATCGACCGGATCTGCTATAAGCGTCCGTTCGGATGGAACCCGATCTTCCGCAGTCCGATCCAGCCCCGCAGAGGAGAAATCAAATGAACAGAAACTCCACCAGCATGCTTTATCTGGGCACCTTCCTCTGTGCCGTCTGCGCCATTGCGACCGGCATCATGGGCTATGCGGCCGTCGTGACCAAAGGCCCCATCGAGGAAGCGAAAGTCAGGAAGGTTGCCGACGGTCTGGGCCAGGTCCTGCCCGCCTTCGACAACAATCCGATGAAGGACATGAAAACCTTTCAGGCGAAGGACAATACGCCGGTTCAGTTCTACATCGCAAAGAAAGGCGGAACGCTCGTCGGCGTCGCCGCCACCCTGTATGTCACCAGCGGATACGCCGGACGGATCGACGGACTGGTTTCCTTCCATCCGGACGGCACCATCCGCTCTTTCATCATCACCGGACATTCCGAAACGCCGGGGCTCGGGACGAACGTCACGGACCGCGTCGAGGAAAAGACGCTGACCGGGCTTTTCCGCGGAACCCCGAAAAAAGAGGGGCTTCCCCCCAACCGGATTCTGGACCAGTTTTCCGGACACGGCGCGGGCGGGAACGATTCCTGGACCGCGACTCCGTGGAAGGTGAAAAAGGACGGCGGACAGTCGGAATTCATCAGCGGCGCGACCATCTCCTCCCGCGCGGTGAACGACCTCGCATGGAAAGCGGCGTCCGTCTTTGAAGAACACAGAAAAGAACTTACCGGAACGGAGGCAAAATAATGAAACCCATGCAGGAACTTCTCAAAGGACTCTGGAAAGAAAACCCGGTGCTGGTGCTCTTCCTCGGCATGTGCCCCTCCCTTGCGACCTCCTCCAGCGCGAAAAACGGGCTGGGCATGGGACTGGCGACCACCTTCGTGCTGGTCTGCAGCAATCTGGTGATCTCCCTGATCCGAAACATCGTTCCGGCCAAAATCCGGATTCCCTGCTACATCGTCGTGATCTCGACCTTCGTGACGGTCGTGGATCTGGTGATGCAAGCCTACACGGGCGCCCTCTACAACGCGCTCGGAATCTTCATCCCCCTGATCGTCGTGAACTGCATCGTGCTGGGACGCGCGGAAGCCTTCGCCTCGAAGAACGGAGTCTTCTTCTCCTCCCTCGACGGTCTCGGAATGGGACTCGGCTTCACCGCCGCCCTGACCTTCATCGGCATCATCCGCGAATTCCTTTCCGCGGGAACCTTCTTCCAGATCAAGCTGGTCTCCGGATGGGAATACGGCTTTTCCGTTCTGGGACAGGCCCCCGGCGGATTCATCGTGATGGGCTTCCTTCTCGCCGCGATGAATGTCTACAACAGCCGCCGCGCGGCGAAAGAAGGCAAGGCCTTCGAGCTCCCGCAGGAGCTGGACTGCCGCCATTGCAGCATCTGCCGTCTCGCCGGGACGGACGACAAAAAGGACTGAGCCGGGCGGACATCGTCCCGGGTATCCGCAGGGGAGAAAACGCGGTCATCCGCTTTTCTCCCCTGTTTTCTGTAACTCAGGGAAGAGTCCGTCCGTATCGGCGTCTCCCTCAAAAAAGGGTCAATATTCGGATCGCCCATTTGAAATACGCCGTCCCTCGTGATAGATTATAATCCACATAAAAAATTCGGGGAAATCTGTTTTTAATCGATTTCAAATATTCCATCTATTACAAGGCAGATTAAAAAATGATCACTGAACGGGAGACTCTGTTGTCTAGAATCGGCATTTTCTATGACGGGAATTATTTT
>CAZORN010000005.1:0-2662 GCA_964581935.1 uncultured Victivallales bacterium | reverse complement strand
TGAACGGGAGACTCTGTTGTCTAGAATCGGCATTTTCTATGACGGGAATTATTTTTACCATGTCAGCAACTACTATTGCTACGGACACCCGCGCAAATCGCGTCTGAGCATTCCCGGGATACACGACTTCATCAAACGTTATGTATCCTATCAGGAAAAGGTGAGCCCGGCGTTCTGCCAGATCGTCGACTGCCACTATTTCCGCGGGCGGCTCCCCGCGCTGGAAGCGAATGAACGCCAGATCCTGCTCAACGAGCGGATCTTCGACGACATTCTCATGCGGGAAGGAATCGTGACCCACTATCTGCCGATCACACGAGGCGGAGAAAAAGGGGTGGACGTTTCGCTCGCGCTGGAAGCCCTCGAACTGACCCTCTACAAGAAATTCAACGTCGTGGTGCTGATCGCCAGCGACGGCGACTATATCCCGCTGGTCCGGAAGATCAACTCCCTCGGCACCCGCGTCATGGTCCTCGGCTGGGACTTTGAATACACCGACGACAATGGAAACGTCCGTTACACCAGCACCTCCACAAGGCTCCTGAACGAATCCGCCTATCCCCTGAGGATGCACGACATCATCAACGGCACCAAACGTCTGCCCGACATCAGCCCCGACATGCTGTTCGTCAACCAGCAGAGCGATAATTCCGCCCCCGCCGAACCGGAAAATCCGGAATACACGGAAACCGAGGAGGGCGAGTCCAGCGACAGCGATTCCAAACCGTTTACGGATCCCGTCCGGCGGCGCGGACGGATCGTCCAGCTCAAGGGCGGCTACGGATTCATCTCCACGGACACCCCTTCCAAAAACCTTTTCTTTTTCACGGAACAGCTCCGCAACTGCGATTTCAATGAGTTGATGCTGGGCGACCTGATGGAATACGAGCCCGGCTACAACGACCGCGGCGAATGCTGCAAAAACGTGGATCTGGTGGCGCATGCCGACCGGAACGGAGACCGATGAGCAGAAAGGACTCCATTTTTCTCCAGACAGGGGACATTCTGTGTCTGATCTGTCAGGAGACGCTGGATCTGATTTCCTTCATCGGCGAAATGGCCTCCGCCTGTCTCGAAGCCCTGCGCCATCCCTCCAAAATCCGCTGGCGTGAAACGCTCTACTATATGAATATGTGCGGCGCGGACGGACTCCCCATCACCGCGCTGATCTGTCTCCTGACCGGCATCATCCTCGGATACCAGGCCGCCGTCCAGATGCACCGCTACGGCGCGGACTCCTTCCTGCCGGGACTCGTGGGATGCTCCATGGTCCGCGAACTCGCTCCCATCATGGTGGCCGTGATCGCGACCGGACGCGCCGGATCCGCCTTCGCCGCCGAAATCGGAACCATGAAGGTCTCCGAGGAAATCGACGCCATGCTCACCATGGGCTTCGTCCCCGCCCGTTTTCTGGTCATTCCGAAACTCATCGCGATGGTCGCGATGCTTCCGCTCCTGACCGTCTTCGGGGACATCATGGGAATCCTCGGAGGCATGATCGTCGGAATCTCCCAGCTCTCCATCCCGCTGGAAACCTATTATCAGACCACGGTGATATGGGTCAAGGCGAAATACTTCTTTGAAAGCATCCTCAAAAGCGGCGTCTTCGCCGTCATCATCACCACCATCGGGTGCTGGCGCGGATTCCGCACCGGCTCCGGAGCCATCGCGGTCGGGAAAGCCACCACCAGCACGGTCGTCCTCTGCATCCTCCTGATCATCATCGCGGACACCCTTCTGGCGCACATCTTCAACACCATTTTCTTCACGGAGTAATCCCCTCATGAACGACATCGCCGTTTCCGTGAAAAACCTGACCGCCGGATATGAAAAGGACCGCATCATTCTGGAAAACATCACCTTCGATGTCCCCTCCGGACAGATCCTCGCCATCCTCGGCGGCTCCGGATGCGGGAAAAGCACCCTTCTGAAACACATCATCGGCTTGCGCACCCCCTTCTCCGGCGACATCCTCATCGAGAACCGCAGCATCGTCAACGCCTCCGAATCCGAACGCCGCAGCATCATGCAGACGTTCGGCGTTGCCTATCAGGGCGGAGCGCTCTTCCGTTCCCTGACCCTCGAGGAAAACATCGCGCTCCCGCTCGAGGAATACACCCCCCTCTCCCGCGATGAAATCCGCGACAAGGTCCGCGAAAAACTAGCTCTCGTCAACCTCGACGGCTATCAGTCCTACATGCCTTCCGACCTCTCCGGCGGTATGATCAAACGGGCTGCTTTCGCACGCGCACTGGCGCTCGATCCCGCCATCCTCTTCTTCGACGAACCGTCCGCAGGCCTCGATCCCCTCAGCTCCTCCAGCCTCGACGCCCTGATCCTCGACATCCGGGAAAAAACCTGCGCCACCATCGTCATCGTCACCCATGAACTGGACAGCATTTTCGCCGTGGCGGACCGCGTTCTCATGCTCTCCGCCGAAACCAAAGGAATCATCGCCGACGGAAAACCCGAATTCCTTCGGCTCCATTCGGATAATAATTTTGTACGGACGTTTCTGAACCGCGGAAAACCGCTTCCGGAAATCGCCGTCAGGGAGGAACAGCATCATGCAGGAAGCCAATAAATTCAAGCTCGGACTTTTCGTCGTCTTTTCCCTGATCGTCTTCGTGGCGGCCGTCGCCTCCATGGGAATTTTCGACAG
>CAZORN010000004.1:0-48262 GCA_964581935.1 uncultured Victivallales bacterium | reverse complement strand
TCCTCTCCGTAAAGTGCGCGCAGGAGCTTCAGGTTCATGGCGTAGAAAGCCTGCGAATCGGGTTTCGTAATCATTTCCCCGCGTGAAAATTCCAGAAGGCGCTTCCGTTTTTCCGGGTCGGCCAGATAGAGCTCCAGATAACGGGCGAGCGTGCGGGGGCTGAGTTCGTCGAACAGTTTCTGTCCGAAGGACTCCACATAGTCCGCGGCAATGACGGACAGCAGTTCCGGGGGAACGTTCTTCATTCCCCTGGAAAGGAAGAGATCCTCGATCATCTCCTGACAGCGGATTTCGTCGAAGAACGGGAAAGCGAAGGAACGTCCGCGGCTGGTGATGTTCGGGGGGAACTTGTAGTTGGATGCGACGACCGCCATCACGTTCGAGGGCGGCGTGAAGGACCCGCCGATGTGCGTCCTGAAGAAATACCAGTTCACGGTGCGCGGATCGATGTCGTCGAAGAAAACCACGAACTTGTGGGAGGGGGAAGCCGCCAGTTTTTCGATCAGTCCCTCAAGACCTTCCTGAAGCGAATCGGGCCCGGCCAGAATCAGGACAATCTCCGGATGGGAGAGCGCGTAGGCGATCGTCATCTGGGTTTTGCCGAGTCCCGGCAGACCGCTGATCAGGAGAGGAAGGTTATGGCGTCCGGCCGCAAAAGATGAAAAGTGATCTTCGAACACCCGCTTGGCTTCGGCGTATCCGAAAAATTCCCCTACCTTGCGGATCGACCTCAGGGTGACGGGGACGAATTCGTCGTGAATGTAGCGGAATGTCCGCGACTCCGTGAAAATATCGCTTTTTTCAAAACGGGAAGCCAGCTCCAGCGCTAGCCCTTTCAGGGGCAGTCGCGGGAATGCCGAATATTTCAGGCTCAATGCGCCCGCCGGAGGAATCAGACGGGACAGCTCGTTTCCGGACGATCCGGAATACGCCTGAAGGGCGGGGCAGTTTTCCAGCAGGAATTCCAGCGATTTGGCAAAACGGATCGCATGACGGAGCGTGCTGCCGGAAAGAGTTTCCGGTTTTTCCACCGCTTTCAGGAGGTCCGGACGGAGAGGCGTCGACGCGTTCAACCGCAGAAGAGCCTCAAACAGGGCGTCGTCCAGAATGCTTCCGAATGATTTGGCTCCGATGAGGAAAGCCAGCGAGTTGAGGGCGTCCACGGAGTCCGGCTCGGGAGAACAAACCGTTTCCGGAGAAGACTCCTCCTTCACGCAGGAAAGAAGCCTTTCGGCGGAGAGCTTGCACAGAAATACCCGGAGGGTCTCCAGAAATGCCCGGCGCCGCACGGAAACAATCTCACGGGAGAGGCCGTCCGGGCTCAATTTTTCAAAGAGGACATTGAAGGAGGCTCGCGCCTGGTTCAGTGTTCCGGCAAAATCGTCCGTGCCTTTTTTTTCATTCATAATCCATCTCCGCCGTAAATCATTCAGGGGGCCACAAACAGAAGGACGCCGAGAAAGAGCAGGACCATTTCACTCGCGTAGCCGAAGACTTCGTATGCCTGGCGGTTGATGCCGGAAATGGCTTCCAGGCAGAGATTCTTCGCCAGCCACGAGATGAGCCAGCAGACGCCGAAAGCCAGGAATACGGACGGCAAGTGAAAAATTCCGACCGGAATCATGATGCACAGCGCCACATGCCAGTGCCGTTTTTCCATTCCGTGCGGAACCGCGATCCACGCGTGTCCGAAGCTTCCCGGGAGGTTGAGCGTCCCCAGATCCGCGCGTACCAGATATCCTCCCGTGAAGGCGATGATGAACCAGAACGGGGCGTAGACGGCAAGGAGTCCGAAGAAAATCATCCGCAGGAGGTAGATGGTCATCATCATGATCATGGAAGCGCCGGCGCGGGGTTCATTCATGGAGCCGGGGGATGTCAAAAACGCCTCTTCCTGAGTTGCGCCGCGGCGGCGGAGGTCGATGTAGGAGGAGAGCGCGTTCAGCCCGCTCCAGGAGGTCATCAGTTCGACGGCGATCGTGCCGATCACCGCTCCCGCGATTCCCGCGAAAAAAGCGCTTTTGAAGGAAGCCAGCAGAAGCCAGCCGGGGAGCGCGAGGAGTCCCCCGAGCAGTCCGCCGATCAGCGGAAGCAACGGACGCAGCAGGGCCGGATGCCCGTCGATTTCGTCCAGTTCGGACGGATGCTTCCCCCTGGAAACGGCCGGCTTGAGGACCAGATTCCAGGATGCGGCAAGCTCCGATAAATATGTGCTCAACATAGACACCTCCGTTAGATTTCTTTCATTTCTTGCAGGCGGAAGAACCGCGCTCCTGCCGGTATTTCTCATGGGCTTTCTCAATGGCATCCCGTGTAATGACGGCCAGTTCCTTGCGGTCGCGTCCTTCCGCCATGATCGGAGGCAGGATGTAAACCTCCGCGTCCGTCCTCGGGATGCCCAGCAGACGCCAGAGGTGGGGAAACAGCGCAATGTCGCCGTACCAGCAGGGTGAGTCCGCCCCCTCCGGAACACGGTACAGGGTCAGAATCGGCTGGATGGCGAATTTCCCGTCCTGAACCACTTCAAAAAGGGAAGACTTGAAGGGCAAGACGCCGTTTCCGTCCGTACTGGTCCCTTCCGGATAAACGATCAGCGGTATCCGGTGTTCGAGGGAGTCCCGGAACTCCTGAAGGCTCTTCTGGGTTTTCAGCCGGGAAGAGCGGTCGATCCAGATGGGGTGGGTCAGGGAGGTGTACCAGCCGAGGACCGGCCATGACTTCACCTCGATTTTCGGGCAGAAACGCAGGCCGAACACCGCCGCGTGGACGAAGACATCCACATAGCCCATGTGGTTGGAAACGATCAGGCTGCCGTAACAGGAATCGATGTCTCCGAAAACCTTCAGGCGGATGTTGAAAATGCGAAGCAGTCCGCGCCCCCAGATGCGGATCATGCGGGTCATTCCGTAAATGACGGCCCAGGGATCGCGGCGGAGCCGGGCCGGCGCGGAATAGACCGCCATGAAGACCAGCCATGGCGTCAGGAGCAGAATCCGGCCGATTTTACGGAAAAATGACATCATTCCACGCTTGCCACATTGAAATGTTTCGTATACCGGGACGGCAGCTGTGCGACGTCCAGCAGGATCAGGAAGTCGATGGTCCCGAAATCCCTGTCATAGACCGGTTCCCCGCAGATGTGGGCGCCCAGGCGGAGATAGCCCTTGAAGAGCGGCGGAATGAGGGACCGCATCAGGAAGCGGTCCTCCAGAATCCGGTCGATCTCCTTCTTGTCCGTCCGTTCCATCCGACATTTTTCCAGAGGATGGCCGACCACCTCTTTGGAGAGTTTGTCGTTCTGCTTGAAATATTCGTAGAGAGCCCACCCGGCGGCGGGTTCCATGTTTTCGAGGCTCACACAGCCGGTCAGATAGCGGAGGCCGGAGCGGAACAGCGTTTCGGAAATGCCGCTCCAGAGAAGCGCCACGACCGTTCCGTTGCGGTATTCGGGAGAAACGCAGGAGCGTCCCACTTCAATGGTGTAGGGGGCGAATTTGTCCAATCCTTCGATCCGGTATTCGTGTTCGGAATAGAACCCGAGTTCGCTTTCCATTGCGATGGGCCCCAGATGAATCCGGTATGTCCCCACGATTTTCCGTTCGTTCTTTTCCTCCACGACCAGCTGAAGGCAGTAATCGTCAAACTCATCGCGGTCAATGCCCTCCGCGCCGGACGGGTGGATGTTTTTCCCCTGTTCCAGCTTGAAAACATCATAACGGAGCTTAAAAGCCGCTTCTATTTCCAGAGGATCCAGGGCAAACTTGATCCGGTATTGATCCTTTTCCGCAAGAATCGGCGGATTGCACAATTTATCACGTATGTCTGAAAAACTCACGGTTCCCCCTGTTTGTTTTCTTCGTTGCTTCCATTTGAAAACTCCCTGTGGAAGGGACAACTCTCTGATTCACCTTTTCTGTAATTTAATTCATATTCCGGTGCATGCAAAGTAAAAAAATCCAAAATTGCATTTTTTTTGAAGGGAGAAAGACGGGGTTCCTGATTTTCCGATGCCGTTAACATAATATCCTCCGGTGATAAATTCAAGTTTTCCGCTCCGCAAACCATTGAAAATTCAAGGGATAAAACAAAACAGAAAGCAGAAAAATCCGGCTAATATATTTCTTTCAAAAAATCCGTAAAATTTTAACAATCATGAAAAAGCATCGCCGGATCGGGTTCGGGATACGCTTCCTTCCCGTGCCGGAACTCGGAAAAATAACGTCTTTTTTCCGGAACGGTTTTGTTATTTCCCATTTTCGTGATAAATTACCAAGTCTATTGTGAATTGAAACAACACAGGAGAAATGCGTTATGGATGCCTCCACCAGCTGGCTTGAACGGTGTCATAAGTATACCTTTATCGACGGCGAAACCGGTTTTCAGGTAAATTTCGCGGGGATGAATTTTACGGACAACGGGTTCGATGCCATGGCGGAACGTTTTGAAGGCGTTCATGCGGAAATGCAGAAAATCGAACTCGGCAAAATCAAGAATCCGGACGAAAACCGGAAAGTGACCCATTTCACCGACCGTTCGGTCTATACCGGTACCGCCGTCTACAACGAAGTCGAGGAATTTGCCGCCGGAATCCGGTCCGGCAAAATCACCGGCTCCACGGGGAAACGCTTCGAGTCCGTGATCATCAACGGCATCGGCGGCTCCGCGCTGGGTCCCCAGCTCCTTCAGATGGCGGTCAACGGCCCTTACTGGAATGAGCTTTCTCAGGAAAAACGTTCAGGCAACCTGAAAATTTATTTTCTGGACAATACCGATACCGCGGGTCTGGCCGACGCCCTGGCGGTCTGCGACCTCGAAACCACTCTGGTGGCGAACATCTCCAAATCCGGCGGAACGCAGGAAACCAAAAACAACATGATCGCGTGCATGCAGCAGTATGCGGCGAAAAAACTGGATTTCGCCAGACACGCGGTCGCCGTCACCATGAACGAAAGCGAACTGGATAATCTGGCCCGTTCCTCCAAATGGCTGAGAGTCTTCGAAATGGCCGAATCCATCGGCGGACGCACCAGCGAAACCAGCATCGTGGGACATCTTCCCGCCGCCCTCACCGGAGTCGATTTCGGAGCCCTGCTGCGCGGCGCCTGCCACATGGACATGCTCACACGCAATCCCCATCTCTCCCATAATCCGGCCTACATGCTTTCCGCGGTCTGGTACATCGCCGGCAACGGAAAGGGCGACCGCAATATGGTCATCGTTCCCTACTCCGACCGGCTGATTCTCCTCTCCCGCTACCTCCAGCAGCTCGTGATGGAAAGCATCGGCAAGGAAAAGGACCTGGACGGAAACACCGTTCATCAGGGGTTGAACGTGTTCGGAAACAAGGGCGGAACCGACGCCCACGCCTTCATCCAGCAGCTCAACGACGGCCGCGACGATTTCTTCGTGACTTTCATCGAAGTGCTGGAGGATGCCATGAGCGCTCCCATTTCCAAAGGAATCGCCATGGGGGACTACCTTCACGGTTTCATGACCGGCCTTTCCAACGCCCTCCGTTCCAAAAAACGGCAGGTCATCGAGATGAAGCTTTCGCAGGTCAGTCCGTTCAACCTCGGCATGTTCATCGCCCTTTACGAACGCGCGGTCGCCGCCTATGCCGAACTCGTCCACATCAATGCGTTCCACCAGCCCGGCGTCCAGGCGTACAAACTTGCCAGCAAGAGCATCATCCGGCTCCAGCTCGACCTCGAGGAAAAACTGCCCTCCCTGGTTCCGTTCACCGGGTCCTCCCAGGAAATCGCGGCAAAGCTCTCCCTTGCCTCCAGCGAATATGAGATCGAAGGAATTCTTGCCAAGCTTTCCGCAAACATCACCCGGCGTGAACTTCCTGTAAATCTCCGGCGCGTCTGGAACAGGGACAAGGGCTGGGAATACATCATTTCGGGTAAATAAATGCGGAAAGCCCATCATATCGTTTCGGAACCGTATCTCCCGGAAGTGAAACTTTTCCCCGTCTGCCGGATCCTCCGGCAGACGCATTGACGTGAACGGAAGACGACTGCCATGGATCAGGAAGAAAAAAAGAAATTGGAAAGTGCGAAGACCATAACCATTTCTTCTGCTCCGCCGGCCCGGGAAACCGGCCATCGGAAAACGTTTACCGAGACGGGAACCCTGAAGGCGATGCCGGTTCCGTCTCCTGAAAAACCCGTTTCCGCCTACGATAAATCTCCCCGCCAGAAAAAAAAGAATCCTTCCGCCCGCTTTTCCCTGGAAGTCCTCAGGACAAGGGCTTCCATTACCGCCCATATTTTCCAGAAGAAAGAGGTCGTGGATGATTTTGTGGGGGCGGGTCTTTCCAGATTCACCAACTGTCCGATAGACAACACTCCGCAGATCCATCAGGATGAAGTGCCCCGCATCGAAAACAATTTCGAGAGGCTGGAAGTCTTCAACGAAGGCGGACAGGGGATCATTTCCGCAGCCAAGGACAAAAATCTGGGACGCATCGTCGCCCTTAAATCGCTTCGCGAAGGACTCCCCGAGGAAGACAGCGTCACCCGCGACTTCATCACCGAGGCCAAGGTGACCGCCCAGCTGGACCATCCTTCCATCATTCCGGTATACGCGCTGAACACGGACCGTGAAAACGGGTTTCATCTGGCCATGAAGCTTGTCAACGGAAAAACCCTCCGGGACCACCTTAAGAACATCATTCTGGCCTATCGCCGGAAGGGCATTGAAAACTTCGATGAAAAGGCCTCCCTTTTCAAACGTCTGGAAATTTTCCTCCATGTCTGCGACGCCATGTCCTACGCACATCACCGGAATATCATGCACTGCGACCTCAAACCTGAAAACATCATGATCGGGGAATACATGGAAGTCTACGTCATGGACTGGGGACTGGCGAAAGCCATCCGTTCCCCGGAAGACGAGAACACTCCGTGGGTCAAGCCGGAAACCATCTCGGGAACTCCGCGGTACCTTTCTCCGGAAGCCGTTCACGGCAAAAAATGCGACGAACGCGCGGACATCTTCGTCCTCGGCCTCATCCTTCAGGAGGTTGCCACCCTCCAATATGCGGTCGGGGGGGAGGAGAACGATGAAGTCCTTACAAACATCAAGGACGGAACACTGGAACCGCCGGTCCACCTCTTCAACGTCGGAATCGACCGCGACCTTAAAGGAATCATCCGGAAAGCCACCGAATTCCACCGCGAAAACCGCTATCAGACCGTCCGCGAGCTTGCCGAAGATATCCGCAGCTACATGCAGGGCAACGAAGTCAAAGCGGCGCCGGACAACCTTTTCCTGAAGGTCATCCGCTGGACATTCCATCACCGGACGCTGATGCTGTTCACCTTCCTTCTGGCAATCCTCATCGCCGCCATCTCCGTTTCCTTCATTATTTACCAGAGCCTCCAGAGGGCCCGGCTGGCCAGCGAACGCGCGGACGCCATCAATATCGCCTACAGCAAGTGCATGAGCGCCGCGGGCACCCTGGACCGAATGGTCCTCAATCAGGAAAAAAACCTGTCGCTCCTTTCCGCGCATGTTGTCAACCTCCTCAAGATCCGCAATAAAAACGAACCTCTCCGCTTCACCATTTATGACGCGAAAGGCGAGACCCGGACCCCGTCCGACGCCGTCTTTTCGGAATATTACCGGGACAAGGTTTCCTTCTCCGAGGGCATCTGCAAGTTCGCTCCCGACGTGAATCCCGCTTTCGGCACGGAAATGGCACATATCCTTTCCCCGCTGGTGGGGAAAATGAGAGTCTGCATTCTGGAAAGCCGGCCCGGAGTCCATCTCTCTCCGCAGAATCGCGAAGAGCTTCTGGAAGAGGCCCTGACGGAGGGAATGCCCACGAAAAGCGTCTATGTCGGACTCAAAGGAGGGATTCAGTTCTCATATCCATGGAGAAATGCTTTTTCCGAAGAGTTCGATCCCAGGACACGTCCCTGGTACATCCGGGGGAAGTTCTCTTCCGTGCCTGTCTGGGGAAAGCCTTACATCGGTTCCGACTATCTCGTCGGGCTCTCCCTGCCGTGTTCCATGCAGATCTGCGATGAAGAAGGCAATTTCTACGGAGTGACCGGTCTGGACATCTCCTTCAATAAATTTGCCAAGAGTCTGCTGAACACCGGAAACGTCGGCCATTTCGTGATCGAGTCGGCGCTCATCGACGTGGACGGCCGCATCATCGTCAGTTCCAATTCGGAATTCCTCAAGAACGATTTCGACTGGTCGCAGCACAAACAGGGCGGCGAAATGCAGATGAAGTTCTTTGCCACCCCGAAAATCCGCAGGACAATCCTGAATACGAAGTACGGAATCATTTCCGTGAACGAGCCGCCCTACGGCGAAGTCATCTATATTTACGCCCAGCTCAAATCGCTGAACTGGGTCTGCATCCAGAAAATCGACTATGACATTTACCTTCAGGTCTACAGACGCCGGCTCCTCATGCAGAAGGCCGAGGACTTCAAACGCCTGAAAGTTCAATCCGTGAAGTGATCAGAGCCAGCGTTCCAGAAAACGGTATCCTTCCTCCAGCGCGTCCGGGGGCGGCCGGTGTCCGGTCGCGTGGTTCAGCAGGACGAGTTTCCCGGAATTGCCTCCGTATCCTTCCGCCCGGCGCATGATTTTTCCGCTTTCTTCGTTGTCGAATAGCCCGGCAAGAAGCATGAACGGTTTCGCGCCGCTCAATGTAAGGAGCTGGGAATGCTCGAATCCCGCTTTCTTGAGAGCGCCGACCTTGTCGGCCCAGTACCAGACGTCGCTCCAGTTGGTCTGATCCCAGCCGATTCCGAAGTCGCTGGCGAGGATGGCCTTCACCCGGTCGTCGAGGCATCCCGTGTAAAATGCCATTTTTCCTCCGAGCGAATGCCCCGCGATTCCGATCCGCGCGTTGTCCACGCGGGAATCTCCGGAAAGAGCGTCCAGCAGCAGCCGGGTGTCGGAAACGAGCTTCCCGATTCCGGTCCAGCAGGGATATTCGCGCAGAAGTTTTTCTCCGGCGATTTTCCAGTTCTCCGGATTCCCGTAACGCGAAAACTCACAGTCGAATTCCGCCCGCGCAAGCTCGGGATCGTCGGCCGAAAAATGAAAGGGATACGCATCCGCCGTCGCGGTGACGAATCCTCGTTTCACCAGATCGAGCGCCATTGTGATTCCCTGAAATTTCTGAAGCGGCTCCCGTGTGGAAAGGTCGAAGCCGACCATTCCGTCCGGATGATAGAACGGAATCGCGACCGCGGGCTTCTTTCCGGTCATTTTTTTCGGGAACAGCTTCAGGAGTTTCTGAAACGTACCCGGTCCGCTCGCCTGAAGATAAAGCTCTCCGTCGAAGTCCGGATGATCGATTTCCCGGACTTTCTTTAATTTCCGCTCGAAAACATATTCTCCCGGTGTTCCGATTTCGCGGAGCCAGACGGCTTTCAGATCATGATCCATTGACAACCTCTTTTCTATACAGTCCGTTCAGAATTTTTCAACGGAGGGAACGCTTTTACAATACCTTGTCCGGCATTTTTTTCAAGGATGCCGACGAAAGAACGGGGGAAGAAGAGAGGGATTGTCCGCCGGCGAAAAGGAGAAAGGCGGAGTCTCACATTTTCTGCTTTCCCTGATGAAGCTTGCGGTAGGCGACGGGCGAAATGCCGTAATATTGCCGGAAGAGATGGTAGAAGCGGCTCAGACTCTGAAACCGGAGTTTGTCCGCGATCACGGTCACTTCCTCGTTGGAATCCGTCAGCAGATGCGCCGAATAATTGACCCGGAGCTCATTGAGGAAATCGGTGGGGGAACGCCCCAGGAATTTCTTGAAATATTTGCAGAGGTGCTGGGGGGTATGGCAGGCCAGTTTCCTCATGCGGGGAAATCCGGCCAGCAGATTTTCCTCCTTGCGCATTTCCGAGCAGAGGTGTTCGATCCAGTCCGGGATCTGCGATTCTGTCAGCAGGTTGGATTCGTCGATGAAGAATCGGGCGAACAACTCGGCGAGCAGGTTTTTGAGCTTGATTTTCCGGAGCGTGGGGAGTTCCTGCGGACGGTTCAGCTTGAGAATGCGCGCGTAGAGACTGCTGGTGGCGTTCATGTCCAGCTTGAAACAGGGCGGCAGGACCGGGGCCGTCAGCTGGTGGAGAAACGCGTCGTTTTCAAAAAAGGCGCTCAGGCTCAGGAAAAGTTCGAGGTCGAAATCCAGCATGACGATCTCGCATTTCTCGGAATCGGGGTCGGGTGCGAATCCGTGAAGGTCGTCCGGACGCAGGAAACAGAGGTTCCCCGTGGAGAGATATTGTTTTTCCCCGTTGACCCGATGGATGACTTTCCCGCTGGAAACCAGAAGGATCTCCGAAAAGTCATGCGTGTGGAACATCGTTCCGCTCCGAGGGGCGGAATGGAAAAACAGTCCGCCCTGAACCGGCATGGAATGAAATCCGCCGCTTCGGATCCAGGTGATTTCATGGCAGGTGATCCTTGCGTTGATCACCGGATCGAGCCAGTTTTCACTTTTCTGCCGGTTGACGTCCATAGAATGTTTTCTTTCCAGCTGTTTCCTTCTAAAATGATAATATACAGCAAAAAAATGATAAAATCCAGCAAGCACGGCAACTTTTCCGTATTATATTCTTCATCACGAAAACAGGAGATGACCGATGGCCTTTCATGTGGAAACATTCATCCGGACGGCAATGTCCGGCAAGAAAAAAATGGCGATTCCGATCATGACTTCGCCTGGAATCGCGCTGGCCGGCGCAAAGGTGCAGGAGGTTTTCCGGAACGGAGAACTTCAGTTCAAGTGCATCCGGACTCTTTCGAAAGAGTTTCCCGCCGACGCGCATGTGACATTCATGGACCTGTCGGTCGAGGCCGAAACTTTCGGGTGTCCGATCCAGATTTCCGAACATGAAAATCCCACGGTCTCCGGCCCGACGGACATCGACCACCTCCGCCGGCCTCGGGTCGGCGAGGGAAGGACCGGCGAAATCCTCAAATGCGCGAAGCTGTGCGCGGAAAATCTGGAACGTCCGGTTTTCGGCGGCATGATCGGCCCCTATTCGCTGGCCGGACGCCTGGCAGGGATGACGGAAATGATGATGCACGCTGCGGGCGAGCCTGAAATCGCGCACAGGGTGCTGGAACATACCGCCGCTTTTCTGACTGAATATGCACTCGCCATCAAGGCCACGGGAGTCTCCGGCCTTCTAGTTGCCGAACCCGCCGCCGGACTGCTTTCCCCTGAAATGTGCCAAGCCTTCGCAGCGGACTACCTGAAAAAGATTTTCGCGGCCGTCAAAGACGATTCTTTTATGATAATATTGCACAATTGCGGACGGACAGAAAAACAGGTCGGCGCCCTTCTCTCGACCGGAGCCCACGCCATCCATGTCGGAAACGCGGTCAAAATCACCGACATTTTAGCGCAGGTCCCATCCTCCATCCCCGTCATGGGAAACCTGGATCCCGTCAGTGTTTTCAAAACCGCCTCCCCGGAGACGGTTTACGCAAGAACCATCGAACTCCTGAACGCTACCGCCGCTTATCCGAATCATATCCTTTCCAGCGGCTGCGACCTTCCGCCGGGAATCCCTTTTGAAAACATCCGCGCATTTTTCAAGGCAAGAGAGGATTTCTTTTCATGAACAACCGGGAACGATTTCTCGCGACAATGGAGTACCGGAGCACGGATCATCCGCCTGTTTTCCTGTCCGGCCCCTGGGATGCCACTTTGGAGCGCTGGCATAGGGAAGGGCTGAAGGAAGGCCTGTCCCTTTATGACTATCTGGAGCTGGAACCCTTCCGTTTTCATATTCCGGAGGTCAATTCTGTTCTGGAACCCGCATTTGAGGAAATTGTGCTGGAGGAGCACGAAAATTTTGACATCCGGATTGACCACAACGGAGTGAAAGTCCGCAACTTCAAGGACAAATCCTCGATGCCGGAATTTCTTGAATATCCCGTCAAAGGTCCGGCGGACCTGGAATGGCTGGAGAAAAAGTTCGATCCGGAAAATCCTGCGCGCCGGAAAAAGGCCTGGGCGGAAAAAGCCCGGAAAGCCCAGTCGGAGGGCGCCGTCCTTCTGGCCAACGGAGGAATGTTCTTCGCCTTCCTCAACGAGCACATGGGAACGGAAGCGCTGCTCCTTGAGTATTACGATGAACCGGAACTCATCCGGCAAATCAACGAACTTCAGTGCCGCGCGGTTCTGGGCGCCATGAAAGCCATGGAAGAGGAAAAACTCCAGATCGACGTTATCGGTTATCATGAGGATATGGCCTACAAGAACGGGTCCATGATCTCGCCGGACCTCTTCCGGGAATTCATGTCACCGTTTTATCGCAGAGTGTCCGAACAGTCCGGCAAGATGGGCGTCCGCCATCACCTGATGGATTCCGACGGGAACATCGAGGAGCTGATTCCGCTCTGGGCGGAAACGGGAATTCGGATCATGTCGCCGATGGAAGTGGCGGCCTCCATGGATCCGGTCCGCATGAGGAAAAAATTCGGAC
Organism: uncultured Victivallales bacterium; assembly: GCA_964581935.1. Lineage (GTDB taxonomy): Bacteria > Verrucomicrobiota > Lentisphaeria > Victivallales > UBA1829 > SIG94. The sequence continues at coordinate 35,783 of CAZORN010000004.1, read as the reverse complement.
GCGACCTGCGGATGATCGGCGGGTTCGACAAACGGATTCTCGCTTCCTCCCCCGCTGAAATCAGCCGTGAACTTCTGCGCCTTTCGCCTGTCATTGAAGACGGCGGATACATGGTCGGATGCGATCATGGCGTTCCTCCGGATGTGTCGCTTTCCAATTATGCGCATTTCATCAAGGAACTGAAGAAAATATACGGAATGTAACTTCCGGAAAAATGAGGCTGAAATGACCACAGAGATCAAAACGCCGTTCAAGCCGTGGCCGGGAACAATGACCGCGAGAGAACGTTTCCTGCGGCAGATGAATTTCCAGAGCTTCGACCGTACGTTCAATATGGAGTTCGGTTACTGGGACGACAACTTCACGGAATGGAAGCTTTTCCGGGACAACCATATCACGAACAACGAGGAGGCCGACCTCTTCTTCCAGTTCGACCCGATCCCCTGCATCTACACCAACGTGTGGCTTTGTCCTCCCTTTGAACACAAGGTGGTTGAACGGCGCGGAAGCACCAACATCCTCCGGAACGGAGACGGGCTGCTGGCGGAGGTCCCCGCGGATGGCCATGCCACGATCCCCCATTATCTCCAGTCGAGCATCGTCACCCCCGACGACTGGAAACGCTGCAAGGAGGAACGGATGGACCGCCGTTCTCCCGGTCGAATTCTGGACCTGGAAGCCTTGAAAAAGAAGTTCCCGGACGAACGCGACTATCCACTCGGCATCTGGTGCGGTTCCATGATCGGCAAGATCCGCGACATGCTTACTTTCGAAGGGCTCGCATACGCCTGCGCCGATTATCCGGATATGGTCGAGGACATGGTCGAAACCAGCTGTCAGCTGGTCGAGGACTCCCTGGACCGTATGCTTCCTCACTTCAAATTCGATTATGCGGCCGGCTGGGAAGACATCTGCTTCAAGAACGGTCCCCTTGTCACCGTGGAATTCTTCCGTGACATCGTCATGCCGCGCTACAAGCGCATCCGGAAGAAACTCGATCAATACGGCATCAAACTCTGGTATATGGACTGCGACGGCGATGTCCGCCCGATCCTTCCTTATTTTCTAGAGGGCGGGGTGAACTGTCTCTTCCCGTTCGAAGTCATGGGCTGCGCACATCCGGGCGAGCTTCTCGACCAGTACCGCGGACAGCTCCGCATCATGGGCGGCGTGGACAAGATTCAGCTCGCCTCCGGGCGTCCGGCCATCCGGAAATATCTCGATACCCTCGTTCCGTATGTGGAACGCGGCGGATACATTCCGTTCTGCGATCACCGCTGTCCTCCGAATGTCCCCGAGGAAGATTACCTTTTCTATCTTGAACTCAAAAAGGAGATGTTCGGATTGAAATGAAAACTCCGCGGGAAAATCTGCTTTCACTGTTGCGGCGTCAGGGGTTCGACCATGCTGCGGTTCAGTTCAGCCTCTGTCCTTCGCAGGAGGCCCGTTTCGTGCAAAAATACGGAAAAAATGCCGATTATCAGGCCGTTTTCGAGTTCCCATGGCGTTTTCTCGGACAGAACTTCCTGAAAAGCGCCTGTACCGACTGGAGCAGATTTTTCCCGGGAAAAACCTTCAATCCGGGAACCGTCTTCGATCCTTTCGGAGTCGGTCATGAACCGACGCCCGAATCCATGCACATGAGCCGCATGCATCATCCGATGGAGCATTTCACTTCGCTGGACGAGTTCAAAAATTACCCGTATCCGGAGTTCGATCCGTCGCAGAAGGAATCCGCCCGGGAAGCGGTACGGAAACTCCATGCGGAGGGGCTGGCCGCGGGGGGAGCTCTGGGCAATCCTGTCTGGGAAACGGGCTGGTACATGCGCGGAATGGAGAACCTCATGATGGATCTGATATCGGAAGACCCCTCGGCCGCTACCCATCTCGACCGGCTGACGGAGCTGGCCTGCCGCCGCGCGGAAGCGTTCGCCGAGGCGGATTGCGACCTCATCTATTACGGGGAAGATATCGGAATGCAGCAGACTACAATGTTCTCGCTGGAACAGTACCGGAGCTGGCTCAAGCCGAGGTTGACGGCGATCTGCCGCGCCGCGAAAAAGATCAAACCCGACCTGATTGTCGCTTATCATTCCTGCGGGTTTGTCACGCCGTTCATCGATGACCTGATCGAAGCCGGAATCGATGTGCTGAACCCTATCCAGCCGGAATGCATGGACTTTGCCGAAATCCATGCGAAATACGGAGACCGTCTCTCTTTCTGGGGAACGATCGGCACGCAGTCCACAATGCCGTTCGGCACTCCGGCGGAAGTTCACGACGCGGTGCTGCGCAACCTCGGCATCGCAGGAAAAAAAGGAGGCCTTCTCTGCACCCCGACCCACTTGGTCGAACCCGAAGTGCCCTGGGAAAATATTGAGGCCTACGCGGCCGCCGTCAAGGAGTTTATGCCATGACCGCTTTTATTATTTGCAAGGCAAAACAGAATTCTCATCCACATCAAGGAGAATGGAAAAATGCTTTCGTCACGTGAGATCATCTTTGCGAATCTGAACCATGAGTCGCCGCCCCGCTGCGGGTTTCATTTCGGCGGAGAACGGCTGAATGACTTTGTCGGGGGAGGACCCGGCGAACCGCATCAGGGCGCACCGCAGAACAGGCGCATGGAAGGCGAATACGAATATTACGACGACATGTGGGGAAACCACTGGAAGCGCCTCGTTTATGACGGGGCCCCGATGAAAGGGGAAGTCTTCCGGGGCGCCATCGAAGACTGGAGCGAACTGGCCCAGTTCCGTCCGCCTGTTTACGACCGCGCAAAAGCCGCCGCCGCATATCGCGGCGGGTTTGAAAAAATTCCCGGCAGATTCAAAATGGCCGGACTTCCGGGATGGATCTTCAACGACGCCCGTTACATCCGCCGGATGGACAATTATTTCATGGATATGGCGCTGTATCCGGAGGAACTTCACAAGCTCCACCGCCTCATCGCGACCGTGTATGAAACTCTGATTCTCGCCGCGGGCGACGCCAACGCCGACGGCATTTTCTTCTGCGAGGACATGGGCACGCAGAAAGGGCTTCTCTTTTCTCCGGACATGTGGAACGAATATTTCCGCGACCTCTACACACGTATTTTTTCCATTGCCCATGAAAGGGGGCTTCGCGTGTTCATGCATTCCTGCGGACGCAATACGGAGATTGTGGAATCCCTCCTGAAAGCGGGGGTCAACTGTTTCGACTTCGACCAGCCGACCATCTATGATTTCGACTGGCTTTCAAGTCTGTTCCGAAAATACAAAGCGGTCCTTCATTCGCCTGTGGACATCCAGAAAATCCTGCCTACAGGCGACCGGACCTTGATCGAAAACGAAGTCGAACGCATGAAAAAAGCCTTCGGCGGATTTCTGATTTTCAAAAACTACGGCGACCTCAAGGGAATCGGCGTCAAGCCGGAATGGGACCAATGGGCCTATAATAAAATCATAACCACAGGAGATGAAAAATGACGGATTACGAAGCACTCAAGACCGCGGTCATGAAAGGGCGCCGCAACGATGTCACCAACCTCGTTCAGGCTGCCATCAACGAACAGGAGGATCTCAATGCGATTCTGGACAGGGGAATGATTCCGGCCATGCGCGAAATCGGTGAAAAGTTTTCGCGCAACGAAGCCTACGTCCCTGAACTTCTGATTGCCGCCCGCGCCATGCAGGCCGGGCTCACCCTTATCGAGCCGCTTCTGGCCGCGTCCGGACGCCAGCCCCTCGGAAAAGTCGCCGTCGGAACGGTCAAGGGCGACCTCCACGACATCGGCAAGAATCTGGTGGCCATCATGCTCAAGGGAGCCGGATACGAAGTCATCGATCTCGGCGTGAATTGCGACTGCGACAAATTCAACGAAGGACTCCGGCAGGGAGCCCAGGTCATTGCGTGCAGCAGCCTCCTGACCACCACCATGCCCTACATGAAGGACGTCGTGGACTTTTTCCGCGACAAGAATGTCAAGGTCATCATCGGCGGCGCGCCCGTGACTCAGGCCTACTGCGACAAGATCGGCGCAGCCGGCTACAGCGAGGACGCCAGCGGCGCGGTCCGCCTGGTCGATTCGCTTCTCAAAACAGCCTGAAAAAAAGGGATAATGTTATGACGGGTATCGAACGGATTTCCCGGCAGCTCAAACGCCGGAGCGTCGACCGGATCGCTGTTTTCGAAGACTTCTGGGAACTCACCCTTCCAAAATGGGTTGCGGACGGCAAAATGAAGGAAGGGGAAAATCCCGTCGACCATTTCGATTTCGATATGGACCTCGCCGGGGCATTCAATTACATGATCCATCCGGAGGCAAAAGACGAAATTCTGGAAGAGGATGAAGACACCAGACTCGTCCTCAATGGAAATCACGCCCGGCTGCGGGTCCATAAAAAGCATGCGAGCACACCGGAGCATGTCGGATTCGCAATCGCCGTTCGCGAAGACTGGGAACGGCTCGCAAAGCCGTTCCTGAAACCCGATCGCGCGAGAATCCGTTTTGACGCCTACCGCACGATCAAAGCCCGTGCCGCCGCGAACAACCGTTTCTTCTTCTGGGCCGGAATCCCGATCTTCGAGTGCCTGCACCCGATTTGCGGACATGAAAATCTGCTGATGGGCATGGCGCTCGACCCGGAGTGGATCAAGGAAATGTCCGAAACCTATGCCGACCTCAATATTCATTTGATGGAAATCCTGTTCGCAGAAGAGGGACAGCCCGACGGCATCTGGTTCTACGAGGACATGGGATTCAAGGGACGTCCCTTCATGAGCCCGGACATGTATCGCGAATTGATCATGCCGTATCATAAGAAACTGATCGACTTCGCCCACGGACGCGGACTTCCGGTCGTCATGCACTCCTGCGGTTTCGTCGAACCGCTCCTCCCCGGCATGGTGGAGGCCGGCATCGACTGTCTGGAGGCCATGGAGGTCAAGGCCGGAATGGACCTGCTCCGGATTTACAAGAATTTCGGAGACAGGATTTCGCTGATGGGCGGACTGGATGTCCGTCCGGTGGTCGCCAACGACCTCGAGGGCATCCGCCGCGAACTGGAAAGCAAAATCCCGTTTGTAAAACAGAATCACGGATTTATCTTTCATTCGGACCATTCCATTCCCGAATCGGTGGAATACGACACCTACCGGTATTTTCTGGATATGGGACGCAATCTCGGCGCTTACTGAACCCGTCACGAAACAGAAGAAGCCCATGAAGAAGGTTGAATCATGACCCGAAAAGAACGCCTGGAGAATACGCTGCGGGGGAAAGCCGTGGATCGACCCCCTGTCTCTTTTTATGAAGTGGACTGGTATGTCGACCGCGCGGAAGACCCGGATCCGTACAATATCTTCAACCATCCTTCGTGGAAGCCGCTGTTGGAATTGACAAGAAACAAGGCGGACCGGATTCTCTCCATCAATCCGCTCGGGGCCATGCCGAAAAAAGCCGTCCCGGACAGAATGAAAACCGTGGTCGAAGAAAACGGCGATGAAAGGATTACCGGCATTACGCTCGAAGCCGCCGGAAGAAAACTGACCAGCCGGACGGTGCGCCAGAAAGAGGTATACACGGTATGGACGACCGAACACCTGCTCAAGGATGCTGATGATTTCAAGGCTTACCTTGCGCTGCCTCCGGAAGAGTTCAACGGGACGGTCGACGTCCAGGCATTTCTGAAGGCGGAAGAAAAACTCGGAGACGGCGGAATTTCCCTGATCGACAGCTGCGATCCGCTGTGCATGGTCGCCCCGCTGTTCGACATGGGCACGTATACGGTCATGGCGATGACGGAGGAAGACCTTTTCACCGAGGCGCTCGAACGTGCCGCCCGCTACATCCTTGCGAGAACAAAGGCCGTCGCAGAAGCGCTTCCGGGACGCCTTTGGAGGATCTGCGGTCCGGAATACGCCGGAGAACCCTACCTTCCGCCCTCCCTGTTCCATAAATATGTGACGCCGTATGTCCGGGAAATGGCGGACATCATCCATGCGGGCGGCGGATTCGCGCGGGTGCACTGTCACGGAAGAATCAGAAACATCATGCCCCACATCATGGAGACCGGCTGTGACGGCATCGACCCCATCGAACCGCCCGGACAGGGGGATGTCACGATGGAATACATGCGCAAAAATTACGGCGACAAGCTCGTCCTTTTCGGCAACCTCGAAATTACCGATATCGAAAATCTTCCGCCGGAGGAACTGCGGAAGAAAATCATGACTGCGCTGGACGAAGGAACCGCCGGCTCCGGACGGGGCATGGTCCTGATGCCGAGCGCCTGTCCTTACGGCCGGGTTCTGCCGGAAAAAACCCTGAAAAATTATGAACTGATCATTGATTGTATCGAGAACCGCCGTTGAATGTTTTTGCCATGATCGTAACATTACGACAGAAAAGGCTGATTGCGGATTATGAATTTACAGTTGAACTCTCTCTCCGAAGCGATCGAATGGACTCTTCAGATCTTCAGGGAATATCCGGAACGCGACTATCATGCCGCGTTCGAACTCGCTTACAAAGGTCTGCCGCGTCCTTATCCGGTCATCTATCTTTCGGAATGGGTCCGCACGGACGACGCCACCGCCGCGCCTCCGGGGGAATGGACTCTGCCGGAGATAGCCGTAAACGACCCAGAAGAGGCGAAACTCGTGAAAGCGGCGGTAAACCTGATGCGTCCGCTCATCATGGACAACCCGGTTCATTTCGGATTCCCGACAGGGTTCGGCCCCGGTACACTGGCGGCCTCCCTCGGCGCCAGAATCATTCCCGAATTCAATTTCACGCCCGATCCCTCCTTCGCGCCGTCCCTGGACGAAATTCTGGCGCTGCCGGAACCCGACATGGACTCCGGGCTTCTCCCGGCGATCCGGAAACAGATCGAAGATTTCAAACGCCATTTTCCGCCCGAATTCAAAATCCATCTGCCCGATTTGCAGGGACCTTTCAATCTGGCGCACGCCGTTCTGGGAACCAATGTTTTTTATGCGCCTTACGACGATCCGGAGAAATTTGAAAAATTCATGGACCGGGTGACAAAGCATTGGCTCGACGCGTACCGTTCCATCCGTTCCTGGATCGGAGAGGACCGCCTTTCCTTCGAGGACAGAACGCTTCCGAGAATCTGCGAGTGTTCCGTCAACCTCGTCTCCACGGAATTCTACGAGGAGTTCATCCTGAAGCACGATCTTCAGTCGTCAGCCGTGCTCCCGCAGATTCACATGCACCCGTGCAGCGGACCTCACGTGTTCTACGCCACGCTCAAACATCTGCCGCATATTGCCTCGACCGAGGCGGGTTCCATGGAGAGCCGCATGGCGGCGGGATCGATCAGCGTAGACAATGCGCTTGCGGAACTCGGGAACCGTCCGATCCTGCTGAATGTCGGACAGGAACTGCCCGAAGGAAAGGAATATGAATTCATTTGTCGCGACATCGACCGCTATGAATCCAACTGGCGTATCATCGCCTCCTATACCGGCCCGGACTGGCTGAGGAAAGACCGGCGGAAAATACGGGAGCTTCATCGGCGCGTCGACGAATATTTCGCGCTGAAATATGGAAAGTCCATTTGCATCTCATCCTGAAAAACGGTATTGTCATTCCCCATGAAAATCTTCAACCCCACCGGAAAAGGCATTCGGAAATATGCGCGTTACTGTTGAAAAATCGGATTTGCCGCTGTCTGCAATCCTTGCAAAAGGGAAATTCATGCCGGACATGCGCTGCGGCGGAAACGGCACCTGCGGGCGCTGTCGCGTCACGCTCGTTTCCGGCGTCTGGGAGGAAGACGGCAGAACCGTTTCCGCTCCGGCGGAAGTCCTTTCCTGCCGCACGAAACTCCTGAGCGATTCGGGCGAAATAGACATGGTTCCCATCCCCGGAAACGGCAAAATCTCGGCGGAATGGACCTCCTCGCCGCTTCCCGCGAAACCGGAAACGGTGATTGCCGTCGACATCGGCACGACCACCATCGCCGCCGCAAAAATCCGGAACGGCGAAGTCATTGCCAAAGCCGGCGGATTCAATCAGCAGAGCAAATACGGCGACAATGTCGTGACGCGGATTCACTATGCCGGTTCGGATCTTGCCGGACTTCAGAACGCCGTGCTGGATTCCATCCGTCCCCTCCTGCTGGAGCTTGGAACCGGAGACGTCCGCCGCATCGCCGTCGCCGGAAACACCGTGATGACCTGTCTGTTTCATGGATTGGACCCCTCCGGGATCGGCGTCCTGCCTTTCATTCCGCCCGCCCGGATTTTTCCGGAACGGAACGACCTTTTCGATGGAATTCCCATTCTCACGTTGCCCTGTATCGCCGGATACGTGGGCGGCGACATCACCGCCGGATTGTATGAAACGAAATTGAAGTCCGGAGAAATGCTGATCGACATCGGTACGAACTGCGAAATCCTGTTCCGGTCCGACAAGGGAATGTTCTGCACCGCCGCGGCGGCCGGACCCGCCTTTGAAGGTGCGGGAATGGGGTGCGGCAGACGGGCCGTGGACGGTGCAATCGACCACTATTTCGGAAACGGCGAATACACCGTGCTCGGCAATGTCGCTCCCGATGGCTTGTGCGGCTCGGGAATGGTCGATTTTCTCGCCGTGGAAAGGGCCGCAGGACACCTGAACGAATTCGGCCGGATTCAGCCGAAAAACGAGTGTTTCGAGGTCGCGTCCGGCGTGAAAATCTATGAGTGCGACATTGAACAGCTCCTCAAGGCGAAAGCCGCCGTCTGGGCGGGCGTCCGGACGCTGGAAAGCCATGTCGGGACAGAAGCGCGGAAGATCTATCTGGCCGGAGGCTTCGCGCAATATCTGAAACTCGAAAACGCCGTCCGCATCGGGATGCTTCCGGAACGCCAATATGAAATCGTGGGAAACACCAGTCTTGCGGGCGCGGCCCGGCTGGCCGTCTCCCCTGAAATCGGGTCGGGAATGAATGCCCTGATCGATCTCCCCCGCGAGCTTCCGCTGAATACGCTTCCGGGATTTGAAGACAACTTTATCGACGGACTCCTTCTGCCATGAAATTCAAAGTCATCTCCTGCGAGGTCTTCGAGACCGAAATCAAAACGCTCAAAAGCGGTTCCCCGCACAAACTCGACATCGAGTTCATCGAGCTGGGCGAACACATTCATCCGGACAAACTTCGCACAAAATTGCAGGAAAAAATCGACTCGGCGAAGGAATTCGACGCGGTCCTCTTCTGCTACGGTCTCTGCGGGCGCGCCACCGACGGACTCAAGGCGAAACATTGTCCGATCGTAATTCCCAGAAGTCACGACTGCGGCGGAATCCTGCTCGGAAGCCGCAAACGGTTTGAAGAGATTTTCCGTCCGATGCCGAGCACCCCGTTCAGCTCCGTCGGGTTCATCGCGCACGGTGAATACTACTTTCAGGACAGCGACACTCATCCCGGCGACGCCTACGCCGCGCTGGTTGAACAATACGGCGAGGAAGACGCGAAGTTCATCTGGGACGCCATGCACCCGAAACTGGATGGCGTCCTTCAGCCGATCTACTTCATTTCCAGTCCGGAAATCCCCTCCGGGGAAGCCCGGGAGAAATGTCGCGAAAAAGCCCGGGAGGACGGACGCGAATTCCGCGAACTCGACGGCAGTCTCCATCTCCTGAGAATGCTTCTCAACGGCGACTGGCCTGCCGATGAGTTTCTGACCGTCCCGCCCGGCAGCACCGTTTTTCAGACAGGCGACTGGGATGTCATCCTTGATCGGTCCTGAAAAAACGCTTCAGATGACTTCCAGATCGTCGCGGCTCTGAAGCGGCGCGAACGGAAGGTGAGGTTCATTCTGATACCAGTAGGCTGTGGCGGAAAGATCGTCCTTCAAAGGCAGATACCGACCTTCCGAACGCCAGCCGAGCGTCTGCATCGTGATCCGGATATCCTCCTTGAAATAGATCGGGTCGAGGATATGGAAACGGTAAAGGCTGTGACGGACTCCCAGCTTGTAGTCGCCCCCGCATGGATAGCCGAGGAAGGGCGAAGTGAATGTCGTTTTGCCGAAACCCCATGCCCCGCCGAAATAGTCTTCCGTGCCGGTCCCGCAGATCGTGGGAAATTCGGTGTCGCCATCCAGAAACGCCTTGAACTCGCCTTCGCCCCACCAGCCCGAGTTGTTCTGCTGCCAGGTCATGTAGCATCCGCAGAAATGCCCCTTTCCCTTGACGCCGTCCAGAATGACGAAATCCTCCTTGCCCCCGGTCGGATTCTCCCGATGGAATTTCGCATGGAAATACGGGGTGTCCGCGGACAGTCCATCCAGCTCTTCGTAATTGAACGCGTAATAGACGCGGCAGCGTTCCGGACGGCGGTTCTCCAGCGTGATTTTCGCATGTTTCCGGAACGGCATCGGAAAATAGCAGTTCATGCCGTTGGATGGATTGACGTTGATGGGAATGGCGCGGATTTCCGCCGTATATCCGCAGGCGTTGCAGAAAAAGTCTCCGAGGGGAACCTCGACGCTCGGCTCGACCTCATTGTCCCAGTAACAACGCAGAATCAGGTCCCGCAGAAATTGTCCCGAGGTCGTGATCCAGATATGGCGGATGCACCCGGGACCGTCGATGTCCACCAGCGGGACCGTCGACTTTTCCCCGATGTGGATGAAGGGGCGGACCTTCCATTTCTGCCCGAGTTCCCGCGCCGCATTTTGCGCCGACTCCGGAATCTGGCCGATGAGTTTCACTTCCTCCTGAACGGAACCGTCCGTCCGCGCCATGCCGCCTTTTCCTTTTTCGCCGTACACGTTTTCCGCGGTGATGGAACGGCTTCTGGCGGAAGAGGAAACAAGAAGGGAATCCAGCATTTTCATACAGGCATCTCCAAATTATGATTTGTGTTTTTCTTTACGAGTGGTTATATTATACGCTGAAAATGAATTATTTTACATAGCATAAATGATTGTTCCTTTGTCGAAAGTGATTTTTCCATGATGGAATACCGCTACATGAAGCTTTCGGATGCTCTGGTTCCGGGTCGGATCGTAATCATGGGCGTTTCAAAGTTCGAACCGATGCGTCCGTGCATTGTGGACCGTCCGGACGGCACCGGAGATCGGCTTCTGATGCTCTTTCACGATCCCGTATGGATTGAATTCCAGGGAAAACGCGAACGGTATCCGGCCGGAACCTTGCGTCTCTGGAAAAAGGCAGAGGGGCATTATTATGGCAGCCGGGAACGGGAATGGTCGCACAGCTGGCTTCATTTTCACGGGGACGATGTACCCGGTCTTTTCACGGAAACCGGTCTCCCGGAGGATTTCTGCATCCCGTGTCCGAAGCCGAAAACCGTGGAGCGGTATCTGGATCTTTTCTACGCGGAAGTCTCTTCGGGCGGCACGCCCTCGACGGCGCTTCTGCGGGACCATCTTCATTCCCTTTTCCTCGAAATCCGGCGGATACGGGATTCGTCGCAATACTTCCCCGAAATTCCCGAAAAATGGCAGAACGTCCGCGACTTCATCGAAAACCGCGCGGAACAGGAATTGAACCTGAAACAGCTTGCCCGGAATGTCTATCTTTCAGTCCCGGCGTTTCTCTGCGGCTTCCGGAAACATTTCGGGATGTCGCCCATCCAGTTCCAGCTGAGCTGCCGGATGGAACGCGCCCGGTACCTGCTGCAGAACCGCGATCTGGGCGTCAAGGAAGTGGGGGCGCAATGCGGCTACGACGATCTTTTCCAGTTCTCCCGGATGTTCCGGCGCAAAACCGGAATGTCCCCTTCGGAATTCCGGAAACTTCTTTCCGGAAAAAATCGTGCAGACGCATGAAAAACAACATTTTTTGAATAATTTCAATTTCATGATATATTTTCAGGATTGAGAAACGCAAAACAGGAGAGAGAAAAAATGTTGACGGTCGGACTTGCGAAAGAAATCATCACCCCGGTTCGTGGAACAGGCCTTGCGGGATATTTCAACAAACGTCCAAATCGCGGAGTGCTTGACGATGTTTATGTGCGGGCCATTGTGTTCCGCAAGGATCGCGTTACCTGCGGAATCCTTTCGTATGACATGGTTTCAGTTCCCGAAGACCTGATTCTCAAGACCCGTGAAGGCCTTCGCGCCGCCGGAATCGACTTCGTGGAAAACCTTATTTTCTGCGCCACTCACACGCACACCGGAAGCGAGTTCCGCAAAGGATCCGACGAGCCGACCCGGCAATCGTTCGAACTTACCGTTCAGGCGGGCATCCGGACGGTCCGCGAGGCGCTGGCAAATCTGGCTCCCGCCGAACTCTCCGCCGCTTCGATCGTTCACAATCCCTACGCCTTCATCCGCCGCTTCCGGATGAAGAACGGAAAAGTCGTGACCAACCCCGGGCGGCTCAACCCGAATATCGAACGTCCGGAATGCGATTTCGACCGCACCGTGTCGGTTCTCGCCGTCCGTCAGGAAGGACGCCTGACCGCTCTTCTGACCAACATCGCCAACCACGGCGACACCATCGGAGGAGACCTTGTTTCCGCCGACTGGCACGGCCGGATGGAGCGTGAAATCCAGAACCGTCTCGGCGAAGATATTCCCGTCCTTTCCCTGCTGGACGCCTCCGGAAACATCAATCACTTCGATGTTCACGCCGACATCAACCAGACCTGTTATGCCGAGGCGGTCCGCATCGGAAAAGGCTATGCGGAAATCGTGCTCGGACTCCTTCCGAAACTGGAGCCGGTCCCGGTCGATTCCATCCGGGTGGAAAACACCAAAGTCGAACTGGCGTTCCGTACCCAGACGAAAAAAGAGCTCGCCGCGGCGCAACATATCCTCGACACGGTTCCGTGCGTGGAAAAGAAAGGCGACCTGACCAGCGAAGACCTCGCGTCCGGCAACGACTTCGTCCTCCGTCTCTTCGCCCAGCGCGCCCTTTCCTGCAAAGGAAATGAAAAGCGCACCAGTACCGGCGAACTGACCGCCATCATGCTCGGAAAGGATTTCGTTTTCGCCTCGCTTCCCGGCGAGCCGTTCAACGGCATCGCACAGGCCATCCGGGCGAAATCTCCGTTCCGCCGCACGTTCATCGTCACGCTGGGACAGCTTTCCAACAACAGCTATTATCCCACGCCGGACTGCTATGCGCACGGCGGCTATGAAACCATGCCGCACGGCGAAGCGCCCGCGACGGATTCCGCCGAACGGATCATCAACGCGGTCACGTCCCTCCTCCGCCGGAAACCCGCCCCGAAGAAGCCGGTTTCGAAAGAATCGGCTTCAAAGCGGAAACCCGGCAAGAAAAAGTGACCTGATTCCCCGTCAACCCCGGTTCGCGGAGTTCGTTCCTTGTTCTTCCGCGAACTCATTTTCAAGAAAAAATCCGTTTTTTAAAAGAAAATATCTTGAAAAATCCAATTTTAAGAATATAATAGAAAAAAGAGAAAAGTTATACGTATAATGTGTCGGATAGATATTTTGACAAAGAAAGAGGCTTTGCAATGAAATCATCAAGAAAGACTGGGCGGGCAGGACAGCAACACCGCAATTTTACATTGATCGAACTCCTCGTTGTTGTTGCGATCATTGCCATTCTTGCCGGGATGCTTCTTCCGGCGTTGAATGCGGCCAGACAGAAGGCTTATGACGTCCAGTGCCGGAGCAATATCAAACAGATCGGAGTCGGGTTCACCATGTACACTCCGGACTACAAGGAATATTATCCAACAAACTATATTGCGCAAGGATCTTACGTGAAATTGCTGTATACCTATGTCACGGGCAAAAAAAATGATTTCATCAAAACCGGCGACACCAATGTCAAGGACAATGTTTGGTGGTGTCCGAACCGTCTGTCGAAAGTCACCAAAAAGGGGGATTGGACGGACAATTACATCTTTTCGGTCAACTCCATTCCTTACGGCTACAACAGCAATGTTGCCATGTGGAGTTCCACCAACGTCAAGAAGGCGTCTCAGGTGAGGTCGCCTTCGTCTCTGCTCCTCGTCGGAGAATCCTTGAATGGGGATGTCGCGTACACGTCCGCACAGGCGGACACCGGACGTTATCTGCTGATTCCCGCGACTCTGAACGGACGGCATTTCGGAAAGGTGGCCCAGGCGTCCGATTCCCGGTATTATTACAACGGTTTTGCGAACGCGGTTCACGCGGACGGCCATGTGGCCTCCTATCGTGCGCCTGCCCTGAAAGCGGTTTCTTCCGGCGCGGAACCGTGGAGTTCATTCAAATAAAGCTCAAATAGCAAGGAATAAAAAAAGAGATGAAAAAACTGATTTCGACATTGATTTTCGGCGTATTGGGATTTTCCGCGATGGCGATCCCTCCGCTGTTTCAGGACGGCAGGACCGAGTGGAACATTGCATTGTCTCCGAATGCCGGCGAGGTGGAAAAATATGCCGCGCAGGAGCTCCGGCAGACATTGAAAAAAATTTCCGGCGCGGATTTTCCGATTGTGAACAATGACACGGCTGCAGAAAAAAATACCATCCTGATCGGTTCTCTGGAAAGCTCTGCTGTCATTCGGGAAAAGGCGGCCGCTTTGAAGCTCGAAAAAGACAAGACGGAAGAGCTGGCGGTATATACCTTGAACGGAAATCTGTATCTGGCGGGGAACCAGCCGCGCGGCGCGCTGTATGCGGTTTATTCGTTCCTCCGGAATGAGCTCGGTGTTCGTTGGCTCTGGCCGGGCGACGATGGTGAATTCATTTCGAAGAAAGGCCGTTTCACGCTGCCGGAGCTGGCTTACAATTTCAAGCCGCCGTTCCGTTTCCGCGAAATGACCCCGTGCAACATGCATTACCACGTCCCTACTGAGATCTGGCTGGCACGGAATTTCCTGAATGGAGGTTCCCGGACACCGTCCATCCGCGACAAAGCAGGCTTCTACCGTCTGGACGGACAGCATGGGGTCTCCATCGGCAAGAAGGAATTCGCGGAACATCCGGAATATTTTTCCCTGATCGACGGCAAACGTGTTCCGGAGGGAGAAGCCGGATGCTGGTCGAATCCCGGCTTCACGAAAATGATCGTGGAGAAACATGTCAAGTTCATCAAGAATAAAAATCTCGAACTTTTGAACACGTTCCCGGCGGACATTACCCAGCGCTGCGAATGTGCGGACTGCACGAAAAATCCAGACTCTTCCTCCCGCTGGTTTGAGTATTACGGAAAACTGATCCGTGAAATCCGGAAAAGCTGTCCGGAAATAATGTTCGCCGGGATCGCCTATCAGGAATACAGAAGTGTGCCGGGCCGCAAAGTGGAAGGACTGGAATATGTGGAGTACTGCCAGTATAACCGCTGTTATGTTCACAAGCTCGGGGATCCTGCCTGCGGACTGAACCGGAAATCCATGGAGGAGCTCGACCGCTGGCGGGAAAAAGCGCCGATGGGGATTTATGGTTACGAATTCGATGTATTCACCCCTGACATGTATCTTCCGTTTTGGAACATGCTGGCGGATGAGATGAAGGTTTTCTCAGGCAAAAAACTCGTCCGCGTGAAAACGGAACTCTCCGTAAAATATCCGAAAGACGCGAAGCGGGAGGATCTCCCGCAGCAGAAAATGCGCCTCGGGAATTATCTTTACGCTCAACTGGCGTGGAACCCCAACACGGATGTCGACGCGCTGCTGAAAGACTGGTGCCGCACGGCATACGGACCGGGCGCCGATGCGATATATGCCTATCACCGCGCCATGGCGGAAGCCTGGGACGGCATGAAGATTCACCTGACTTATTTCGGCGCAAATCCGGGCGGCGCGTCCAGAAATCTCATCAACGAGAAACTCATCACATTTGCCAAAACAAAGTTCAAAGAGGCGCGGGAAGCGGCAGGAAAGGAACCCGATCCTGAACTTCAGAAACGTTATCTCGGTGAAATTGGACTCGAAACGGCCTTTTTCGATTCATGGGAAAAAACGTTCCGGATGGCATCCGAAAACTCCTCTGCGGTGACTCTTCCTCTTCTGAAAGGCAATGACGAGTTCGCACGTCTGGGAATGTTCCCGATGCAAAGCCGGAAGGGAACTCATCTTTCTACGGAAACCCGGATGTACTGGACTCCCGAGGCCCTTCATATTCAGGCGGTCTGCACGGAACCCGAAATGAAGAATCTCCGCAAAGGAAAATCCGGGCGGGATGTCAACCTCTGGAGCGACGATACGATCGAGCTTTTCTTGGACTTCAACGACGGTTCCGTTTATCGTCAGATGGCCGCGAATCCGGCCGGCGGCACATACGACGCGATCGGCAACGACAAAAGCTGGAATCCGGAATGGTCCGCAGTGACGAAACTGGAAAAGGATCGCTGGATCATGAATATCCGGCTTCCTTTTGCCGCTCTTGGAAAGATTCCGAAAGACGGCGACCAGTGGAAGCTCATCGTCATCCGAAACAGCAAGCCGGAAGCCTGCGGATTTCCCGCGCCTGCCCATCTGGATTTGAGTCAGGCCGCCACTCTCTGTTTTTCTAAAAACAGCAATCCCGATCTCCGCCTGGCCTGGATTTCGTCCCTGAAGCTTTTGGAAGGAAATCGCTTCGACGGCATGAAAACAACCTTTCTCAGGAAAGGCTGGCAGACTCAAACTGGGAAGGGGCCCGAAGGCGCGGCCAAGCTCGACCTTTCCGACAGCAAACTCATCGTCATTGAAAACTACCAGAACAACCTTCCAATGGAATTTTTCAAGGACAAGCTGATTCCTGCGGTGAAGAACGGCGCGGTCGTCGTGTTCTCCTGTTATTTCTGGGTGCACAAGCTTCATGAGCAGTTCGACGATCCGACCTTCCGGATGAAGTTTGTGGAAAATGCCGGGACGGTAAGAAAACCTTCATGGATCGCACCGAACAGCTTTGCAAACACGCCCAACGACATGAAGAAAATCCTCTATAATACGCCCTCCGGAAATTTTGTCCCGGCATTCCCGGACAAATGGGAGGAACTCGCACGCCAGAAAACCCGCACGGGCGAGGAACAGCCCTTCATTCTGGCGCGTCCGCTGGGAAAAGGCATGGTGGTCCTTGCGGGCGACATCGTGGGCAATTCTGAACTGCTGGAAAATATCCTCGAATACAACAAGTCGATCCGACGCTGAGAGCAAGACAATATCCCCGGACGGCCAATGCCCGGGCAACCTCAAATCAATGAAAGAAGAATTTCCCCATGACCTCCCGTTTTACCCTGCCGGAATATTGTCCGAAGCAGATTATTTCCGGTGCAATCCACTATTTCCGGGTGCATCCGGACCTCTGGGACGACCGTCTGGACAAGGCGGTTGCCTTCGGCCTGAATACGGTGGAAACCTATATCCCGTGGAATTGTCACGAACCGCATCGCGGAGAATTCGTATTCAGCGGACAGTATGATCTGGAGGCCTATATCGGCAAAGTCGCGGCGCACGGACTGAAGCTCATTCTCAGGCCGGGTCCCTACATCTGCGCGGAATGGGACAACGGCGGATTTCCCGGCTGGCTTTCCGCAGTCCCCGGAATTCTTTTCCGCCGCACGAACGGACCCTATCTCGAAGCGGTCGGCAATTATTTCCGCAAGTTGCTTCCGATGCTGAAAAAACATCTGGCAACGTCCGGCGGTCCGGTGATCCTGCTCCAGATCGAGAATGAATACGGCTCCTACGGCAACGACAAGGAATATCTTCAGTTTCTGCGGGGCCTTTATCTGGAATGCGGAATGGATGTCCCGTTCTTCACCAGCGACGGACCTTACGGACACTATCCCCGGGGCGGTTCGATTCCGGAAGCGCTGATCACCGCCAACTTCGGAACCAAAGCCCGGGAAGCCTTCGCCAGCATCCGCGCGCTCCGTCCGGACGAGCCCGATTTCTGCATGGAATTCTGGGACGGCTGGTTCGATCACTGGGGCAAGGGCCACCATTTGCGTCCGGCGGCGGACGGCGGAGAGGGGCTTCTCGATGAAGTCGAATTCATGCTTGCCTCAGGAGCTCACTTCAATTTCTACATGTTTCACGGCGGCACCAATTTCGGATTCACGGCAGGCGCGAACGGCAACCGGAAGCACGACTATGAGGCAACCGTCACCAGCTATGACTACGACTGCATGCTTTCCGAATGCGGCGATCCGACCGAAAAATTTTTTGAGTGCCAGAAGCTGATCCGCAAGTATTCCGACAATCCCCGGATCGCTTCCGTCGCACCCGCAAAAAAAGTCGTCCCGAAGCCGGTGCGCCTCACGCAGAGCGTCCCGCTTTTTTCTCAGCTGGAACGTCTCGGCGGTCCGTCCGGGAAAGCGGTGACTCCCCCCACCATGGAAGAACTGGGAGAGAATTTCGGCTTCATCTACTACCGCAAACGGTTGGACGGAATCATGCCGTCCCCGAAACTGCGGCTGTTGGAGGTCAATGACTTTGCCCAGATATGGCAGGACGGCGCCTATTGCGGAAGCCGCATGCGCGACTGTGGCGAAAAAGAGATTTGTCTCAAGGCAATCCCGGAAGAGGGGAGCCGGCTGGAAATCCTTGTGGAAAACATGGGACGGATCAACTACGGTCCCTTCACCGGAATCGACCGCAAGGGAATTGTTCACGGGATTGCATTGGATCTTCAGCAGCAATTTCACTGGGAATATAAAATGCTTCCGCTGGACGACCTTTCCGGACTGGTTTTCGGGCCGTTTGCAAACGAACCAGGGCAGGCGATGTTCCATCGCGGGGAATTTATTATGCCGGAAGAGCCCGGAGAGGCCTTTCTGTCCTGTCCCGGCGTGAAAGGAACGGTCTGGGTCAACGGATTCCATCTGGGACGCTACTGGGACATCGGCCCGGCAAAAACGCTGTATGTGCCGTCCGCGGCGCTTCGCCGGGGCATCAACGAAGTCATTATCCTGGAACAGGAAAAACTCCATGGAGACGAAGTCGTTTTCCAGGCGGAACACGACCTCGGCGAACCTATCCGGACATAAGAATTCCCGTTCAGCGGGAAGGCGCTTTCGCGCAGGATTCCCGGAGGATCAGCTCCGGACGGATGCGGAAGGTTTCGGGAGGCAGGTGCGGGTGTTCGATCCTTTCGAGGAGACGGTCGGAAAGCACCCTCACGATTTCCCGGGTGTTGAGTTCGAACGAGGTCAGCGGAGGGATGGAGACGCCGGCCTGTTCCGTGTTGTCGAAACTGAGGATGGAGATATCTTCGGGAACCTTTACCCCGGCCTTGAAGAAGACGCTCATCATGCCGACCGCGATGTTGTCGTTCAGCGTAATGACCGCCGTCGGCAGCATTTTTCGCCGCAGAAGGGTTTCCGCCGCAAGGACTCCGTTCTCATGCAGCCCCTGTGCGTCAAGGATCCAGCCGGGATCCGCCTCAATACCGAATTCCCCGATGAAATGAAGAAAGGATTCCCTGCGGAGGTCCCGGCTTTTCCGTGTCCCTCCGACAAAACCGATCCGGGAATGCCCCAGTCCGGAAAGATAAGCCAGCGCCTCGCGGATCGCAGCGGGAAAATCCGGTGCAACGTTGTCGAAATCCTCCCGCGAGGTTTGATAGAGGATGACGGGAAAATCGTTTTTCCGGAGTATCTCGTGATAATTCCATGAGATAACGCCGTCCACATCGTGCTCCAGAACCGAATTATAGGCGTCGGCAGCCGAGCTTTCACTCTGCCAGAATGAGAAAAGCGCCATATATTTCCTGCGTGCAAGCCGGATCTGAAGATTGGATATGATCCGGGTGTCGAAGAAGGACTTCGGGGTGGGCATGATAATGCCCACCGTGTAGACTTTGGAGTTTTTCAGTCCCCGAGCGGAAAAATTCGGGCGGAAATTGTGTTCTCTGATCAGCGCTTGGATCCGTTCCTGATTTTCTTTTGAAATCCGTCCTTCGGCCTTGCCGTTGATGACAAGCGAAACGGCACACTGCGAAACTTTTGCCAGCTTGGCAAGCTCCTTCATCGTAAGTCCCACAAATGACCTCCAGACGCCTCTTGATACATTATACGATTTACCCGGGATTACACTATAGCAGGTTCTGGATGTTTTTCAACCAGGGATTTCCTGGAAAAAATTCTCTTTCCGGAAGCTTGCTCCTTCGGGATTCCAGTTCTTTCCTCGGTTTCTTCAGGGAAGGCGGAGGAGACGGTTTTCGTCTTTGGAAACGGTTTCGATGCGCCAGCGCACCGGACACAGACGGTTCAGGAAAATAGGGTCGTGGCTGACCAGCAGAAGGGCGCACTCGCAGTCGGCCAGCGCGGCTTCCAGACACTCGATCGACGGCAGGTCGAGGTGGTTGGTCGGCTCGTCCATGACGATCAGGCGGATCTTGCGGAGGACCCCCAGACCGAAGAACAGTTTGCGCCATTCGCCGGGGCTGCAATTTTCCGCATTCAGCACCCGTTCCGGCACGGACCCCAGCGAAGCGATCACATTCATCACCCGGCTGTAGTCGGTCTTCGCCAGACGCAGCAGCGTTTCGCGGATGGCCGCCGTCATGGAAGCGTCCAGCTCCTGCGGCATATACAGGAGCTCCTCCGACAGCAGTTTCAGTTCCGGCACAAGCCTCCGCAGCAGCATGCTTTTCCCCGCGCCGTTGTCGCCCGTGAGCGCAACACGTTCCCGGGAGCCGAGGGACAATTCCGGAACGCTCAGGCGCCGTCCCCGCATCGGAATTTCAAACGGCGGCATGTCCAGCAGAAGATTTCTCCCGGAATATTGGCCGTAGGGAATCTTCAATCCGAGATCCGGCAGACGCCAGTTGTCCACGGCATTCAGTTTTTTCTGTACATCCGTCACAATTTTTACCTGGGCTCCGGCCAGTTCTCCGGCGGTGCGGTCGCGGCCGGTCAGTCTCGCGCCGTCGATTTTGCCCTTGGCGTCGTGGTCGTTCTTTGCGATTTTCCGTTTGGTGTTCCTATTTCGGGCCGACTGTTCTTTTTCTCTCCGCCGCTGGAGTTCCGAACGGGTCCGCTTGAGTTCGGCTTTCAGAAGATGGCGCTGCTTCCGGGAATTCTCGATCTCCTGACGTTCCATTTCCAGCCCGGCGGTCACGCCGCCCGGACGGAGGACCGCGCGCTCCGGGCTCAGAAACAGACATTGTGCGCAGAGGGTGTCCAACAGTTCGCGGTCATGGCTGACGAGGAGGCCGATACCCCGGAACTGTTCCAGCTCCCGGAGAAGCTGTCCGCGCGCGGCGGCATCGAGATGGTTGGTGGGTTCGTCGACGCAGAGGATATCCGGACGCCGGAACAATACGGACGCGATCTGGATTTTTTTCCGTTCGCCCATGGAAAGATTCATCCAGCGGCCGGGCATGTCCGGGGTGATGCGGAGGGCTTCGCGAAGCCCGAAAGCCTGTGCGTCGCAGGAGGAAAAGAGTTCGTCCGCGGCTTCGGGTGCAGCTTTGATTTCCTGTTCGCAAAGGAGGGCGGTTCCGTTCCTGCGGATGAATCCGTTGTCGGGCACAAGGTGTCCGGAAAGCAGCTTCAGGAGGGTGGTCTTGCCGGAACCGTTTACGCCGACAATGCCCGTCCAGGAACGAGGGAAGTCGAGGGTGATTTCATGAAAGAGGTTTCCGGCGGCGGAAGGGTAGCTGAAGCAAAGATGGGAAAGAGACAGGAGTATAGACATGATTGCGGTCCTTGAAAAAATACACGAAGGAAAAGAGGGATGGAGCGGAAAAACTCCGTTCGGGTGTATTGATTCAGTTACGCAATGGAGTGTCCTCCCGGTTGTTCATGAGAAAATATAAAACCGTCCGGAGATGAAATCAAATCCGGAACGGCGAAACACAGCAGAATTTTCGGGATCAGAGCTGAAAGAACTTCTTCGCCTTCTCGACAAAATTCTCACGGACCGGGTGGACGGAGGAATTTCCCTTGAGAAGCTCGGAATACTTCTTCAGCGCTTCACGCTGTTCGGAGGAAAGACGCTTCGGAACCTCGACGAAAACCTTGACATGGTGGTCTCCGCGTTCTCCGCGCCGGAGGGAAGGCATTCCCTTGCCGCGAATGACGAAAGAATCGCCCGTCTGGGTGCCCGCGGGAATGTTCAGCGGCATTTTTCCGCTGACGGTGGGAACATCGACTTCCCCTCCGAGGGTGGCGGTCACAAAGTCGATGGGGACCTCGCAATAAACGGAAAGACCGTCGCGTTGGAACACGGCGTGTTCCTTGACATGGGTGATGACGAAGAGATCGCCGTTATTGCCGCCGCGGAGGCCGGGTTCGCCTTCACCGGGAACCCGCATCCGGGTTCCGGTATCGACGCCCGGCGGAATGTGGAGTTGGACCGTGCGCTTGACCTTGCGGACTCCGGAACCGGAACATTGCCGGCAGGGATGCTCGGCGATGACGCCCGCACCCTTGCAGTTCGGACAGTCGTGCATGACGGTGAAAAAGCCCTGGGAGACGGAAATCTGTCCGCGGCCGTGGCATCTCGGGCAGGTTTTCTTGGAAGTGCCGTTTTCGCATCCGGATCCGTGACAGGACTCGCAGGCGGCCAGACGGCTGAATTCGATCTTGCGGTCGGAGCCGAAAACCGCTTCTTCGAACTCGATTTCGAGATCGTAACGGAGGTCGTTGCCGTCCGCCGGATCGTTCGGATTGGCGCGGCGGCCGGAACCGCCGAAGAAAGATTCGAAGAAACTGCCTCCGCCTCCTCCGCCCCCGCCGAAGGCCTCGCGGAAGAGGTCGAAGGGATCGAAGCCTCCGCCGCCTCCGCCGCGGTTGAAGGCGTCCTCGCCATAGCGGTCGTAGAGTTCGCGCTTCTGCGGGTCGCTGAGGATGGCATAAGCGCTGGAGATCTGTTTGAACATTTCTTCCGCCGAGGTATCGCCCGGATTTTTGTCCGGGTGATATTTTACCGCGAGGCGGCGGTAAGATTTTTTGATTTCCGTGTCGGTGGCTTCGCGCGTAACTTCCAGAATCTCGTAATAATCGGCCATTTTATTCGGCGCTCACTTCTTTTTCCGCGCAGAACGTCATCAGGGAGGCGGTGCGCTTTGTGAAAAGGACCGGATCCGGCAGGGGGCTTCCCTCCGCCAGAAGAGCCTGATCGTAAAGCATTTCAGAAAATTCAGACAATTTTCCGTTCTCCGGTGACTTCTCGAAGAGCTTCTTCATGGCCAGGAGCAGCGGATGGGTCGGGTTGAGCTCCAGCGTGCGGGGAAGATCCGGCGAACCTTTGTTGACGGCCTTGAGGACGCGCTGCATATAAGCGCTGGGATCGTATTCGCCGCTGACGAGGCAGCTGGCGCTTTCGGTCAGGCGGGAGGAGAAGGTGACGTCCTTGACTTTCACGCCGAGCGTCTTCTTGATGAGTTCTACCAGGTCCTTGTTGTCGTCGTTCGCCTTTTTGGTCTTTTCCTCGAGGTCCTTCTGGATGGATTCATCGAACTTGACATTGCCCTTGTTGACCGACTTCAGCTTCTTGGACTCGTATTCGGTGATGCCGGAAACGACGAATTCGTCGATGGGATCGGTCATCAGGAGGACGTCGTAATTCTCCTTGCGGAGGATTTCCAGATGCGGAGAGTTTTCCAGCGTCTCGCGGTTGTCGCCCGTGATGTAGTAGATTTCCTGCTGGAGCGCGGGCATGGCGTTGCGGTATTCCTTGAGGGTGACCAGCTTGCCCTTCGGGCTGTTCATGGTTTCAAACAGAAGGAGGTCCTGGAGTTTTTCCTTGTTGGCGTAGTCGGTATGGACGCCCTCCTTGATGAGGCGTCCGAACTCCTTGTAGAAGCGCTCGTATTTTTCACGGTCGTTTTCGAGCATTTTGGAAAGTTCGGAAATGATTCTCTTGGAGAGGTTTGTGTTGATCCGGCGGATCTGGGGGTTGTCCTGAAGCATTTCGCGGGAGATGTTCAGCGGGAGATCGCTGGAATCGACCACGCCCGCCACGAACCGGAGATAATCCGGCAGGAGGGAAGGGCAGTTGTCCGTGATGAACACGCGGCGGACGTAAAGATGGAGCCCGTTGGTTTTCCGTTCGCCGAACTGGAAGTCGAAGGGGACATGTTCCGGAATGAAGAGCAGGGACTTGAACTCGGAGGTGCCTTCGGCGCTGTAGACGATCCGCTGGAGCGGCTTGCCGTATTGTCCGGTCAGATGGTTGTAGAAGCTGTCGTATTCCTCATCCTTGACCTCGGTTTCGGTCCGGAGCCAGATGGCTTTCATCGTGTTGAGGGTCGAATCTTCGAGTTCTTCCTTCTCGCCCTTTTCCCCCTTTTTGACCAGATGCTTCATGCGGATGGGATATTCGATGAAGTCGGAGTATTTCTTGATGATGGAGGAGATGGTCCAGAATTCGAGATAGGATTTGGCTTCTTCCTTGAGGGTGAGCACGATCGCGGTTCCCTGGGAGTCCTTTTCGGCTTCCTCGACGGTGTAGGATTCCTTGCCGTCGGAGGACCACTTCCAGGCCTTGTCGGAACCGGCCTTGCGGGTCAGGATGTCGGCGCGGTCGGCGACCATGAACGCGGAATAGAATCCGACGCCGAACTGTCCGATGAGTTCCGGTCCGGCGGCTTTCTCATCTTTTTTGCGGAGGGCTTCGACAAAGGCCTTGGTGCCGGAACGGGCGATCGTGCCGATGTCGGAAACCAGCTCTTCGCGGGTCATGCCGATGCCGTTGTCGATGAAACTCAGGGTCCCGGCCTCTTTGTCGGCCTCGATCCGGATTTCCCAGTCGCGGGCCAGTTCGGGCTTGCTGATGGATTCAAAGCGGGCCTTGTCGATGGCATCGGCCGCGTTGGCGACCAGTTCCCGGATGAAAATATCCTTGTTGGAATAAACGGAATGGATCATAAGTTGCAGAAGCTGTTGCACTTCCGCCTGAAATTGAAGATTGTCTTTCGCCATGGCGTATTACTCCTTGCAAATACAATGTTACAGAAAATCAGGCCTTTTTGGGGGCCGCAGAGTTATTGTTCTTGAAATCCGTGCAGTAGAATCCGGTGCCGTGGAAGACGACTCCGGCGCCGCATCCGATTTTACGTTTGAGGGACAGTTTTCCGCATTTCGGGCACTTTCTGAGTTTCTCGTCCTTCATGCTCTGAAAGACGTCAAAATCTTCACCGCAGGCTTCGCACACATACTCATAAGTAGGCATTTTCAACTCCTTGAATGAAATATCATTCCTGTTTTTTGCATAAAATATAGCATCTTCCGTGCCATTCAACCGCGTCTCTGGCGCAAGTCACCGTTTCCCAGAAACATACGTCCGACTCCGTTTTCCGGGGAACCCCGGATTTTTGTGACATTCTGTCGCAAGACGGCGACCGCGTGTCACAATCAGAACAGCATCTTGACCGCCGCAAGACCCGAAAGGATCAGCACGATCCGTTCAAACAGAACCTGCGGAAGTTTCTTCAGGACAACGATTCCCAGAGCGGCGCCGACCAGAATCAGCGGAATCATGCCGGCGGCGGAATAGACCGACGCTTCCGTGATCCGGCCTTCCCACACGAAAATCGGAATCTTCGTCCAGTTCAGCAGCAGGAAATACCATGCCGCCGTGCCCATGTATTCCTTCTTCTCGAACCGCATGGACAAGAGATAGATCACCATGATCGGTCCCGCGGCGTTGGCCACCTGGGTGGCGAATCCGGCCAGCAGGCCAAAGAAAGCGGAAAAACTCCAGTGCGTCGGGACCTTCGTCACGTCTTTCCAGAAAATCTCCTTGATTACAGTGAGTGCGCAGAGCCCCAGAATGATGCATCCGATCAGGAAGTTGAGCGAACTGCCCGGAAGGACCCGTAGGACCAGCGATCCGATGGCAATGCCGCCGAGCGCCGCTGGAATCAGGCGGCCGAGAGTCTTCCAATTGACCGTCTTGCGGTAGTAATATCCGGCGGGAATGTCCGCCATCGCCAGCATGATCAGCTGGAGCCCTGTGGCGAAACCGGGTTCGAAAGTGTTGGCCAGCAGAACCACGGGAAGCAGTCCGAGCCCGGGCATGCCTGTTTTGTTGATGCCGATCAGGACCGCCGAAAACGCCAGAATCGAAATCTGGAGCGTGGAAAAGCCATGAAACAAAAAATCCAATTTCATTCTCCGTAAACAATTCAGACAGAAAAGGTATTAATATAACCCCGTTTTCCGTTTTTGCGACAAAAAGTTCGTGTTTTTTTCAGGCATTCTTGCGATTATCCAACCATCAAGCCTCAAAAAACTTCACGAAAAACTGACACGGGAAAAAAGTCGGACAGAGAATCATTCCGTGTCCGGGGAGTTCTTGCCGGAGGCGTTCGCGCGGAATTCTCCGGGCGAAAGAGTATGATATTTGCGGAAGACTTCGATGAAATAGGACACGTAATGGAATCCGCATTGTGCGGCGATATAGTCCAGCGTGTAGTCCGTGTTGAGCAGCATCTGCTGCGCCTTCTCCAGACGGAGCTCGACAAGGGCCTCCTTGAAGGAGTGTCCGCTGTGCCGTTTGAAGACGGTCGAAACATATCCGGGTGATAATGTGAATTTGCGTGCGATGTCATCTCTGGTTAATTCAAATTCGTAATGTTCCTCCACATATTCGATCATACGCTGATAGACATTTTGCGAACGGCTTGGAATCGAAGAAGCCTCCCGGGCCGCAATGCGGATCAGGGAAAGCAGCGCAAGGAAAACACGAAATTGCGCTGCCTCGCCGGCATAGTGTTTCATGGAACAGAAGGCCCGGTAGAGCAACGGCAATCCGGGATCGGAATAAGGCATCCGGAAGCGGTGGATCACTTTGCCATCCAAAGAGCTTTCCATCCAGGCGATATCGAGATGATTTTTCTGCAGAACGCTGAAAAATGACTTTGTCTGCGAAGAAAGGTCCATGGCATTGAAGCAGTAAGGCTCCATGACGAGGATGTCATGGGGATGCAGCTCTTTTTCCACCAGCATTCCGCGGTCGCCAAGATAGAGGGTCGAAACTCCTTCCAGATATACCGTGAAGCGGAAATTGCCCTGCGTCTGGGGGATAAAACGTTCCGGAGGCGGCGGAGGGAGAGTACGCTGATACCGCGCATTGAAGAAATGCGGGTGGAACACGGAATGACTGTACGCCTCGAGAATTTCCTCCAGTTTCGCCAGCGGAACATCTTTCCCAAAAATAGTGGTGACAGGCATGGCATCTCTCTTTTTAAAGTGAATAAAAGTGTTATAAGTTATAGAAAAATGTTATTGACAATACCACTGAATTCCGATATAATATACAGCATGATATTTTGCTTTCAACCTTCTTTGAATAGGAGCCGCAATGATTTATTTTGATGAAGACTGCGATTGGAGACTTCAGGGGCCATCAGCGGAAGCCGCGTTGCATGAACTTGATAAAATTGTTATGCAGATGCAGGAAAACAGGATCGGAACCCTGATTGTCGGCGTCAACGCGCAGCGGGTCAACTATTCAGGAAGCTCCTGCTGGGAATCGTATTCCGGAACCGTCATGCCGGGGAACGCCGGATGCCGGAGCCTTCTCAACCTGATGGAACTGGACCGGCGGGGTATCGACACCAACCGTTATTTGCTGGAGGCGGCCAAGGCGCATGGGATTTCCGGTTGGCTGGGGATCCGCATGAACGATATGCACGGAGGCGAAGACCGTTCGTGGCCGTTCCATTCCAATTTCTGGCGCGACAATCCCCAATTCTGGATTTCCAACACGCCCTATGAAAACGGCTTCGACTTTTCCCATTCCGAAGTCCGCCGCCGTTTTCTCGATCTGGTCATCGAGCTTCTGGAACGCTATGAGTTCCACGGGCTGCTGCTTGATTTCCTCCGTTTTCCGATGTTTTTCCGTCAGGGGGAAGGGTGGAAGAAACGGGAATTGATGACGGCGCTGTTGAAGGAAATTCACGATGCCGTGAAACGCAAAGACCCCGATATGATGCTGGCCGTCCGGGTCCCGATGAGAATTGCAAATTGCGAACGTCTGGGTCTGGATGTTCTGGACTGGAGCCGGAAGGGGCTTGCCGACCGTTTCTTCATCGGCATGTTCATTATGACGCAGACTTTCGATCCGCCGCTGGAAGAGTGGAAGGGAAAGGTCAAGCAGCCTGTGACGGTCTCGCTGGACGACAGCTACCGGCCTTATCCGGAAAAGTCGTGGCGTGCCGGAACCGTGGAAGAATTGCGCGGCGCGGCGCTTTCGGCGTTAAGCCGGGGCTCCGACGGGATTTTCCTATTCAACCACATGGCGCTGCGCAACGATTCCGTCCGTCATGACAAACTGGCCGGTCTGGATGACATGGATTTCCTGCGCGGCTGCCGGAGAAAGATCGGGCCGGGATGGGACGACATGGATCTGACCATCGCCGAACAGGATGCGATCGTACGTCTCGGCATGCCGTCGCACCGCCGTTTCCCGTTGCCGCTGACACTGCCTCCGGGCGGATTCGCCGAACTGATTTTCCGCACAGGCTTCCTTGAAACCGAACAACTCCATGCTACAGTGGAAGTGGAATCCCCAATCACGGGGAATGCGTCTTCCTTCGGAAACGGAGAGAGTGGACTGGAAAAAGTGCTGGTTTCCGAAAAGGACTTCTGCCGGATGATGCTTCGCAACCGATCCTCGGACTTGTACCGGATTCTGGACGCGGCGGTGGAAGTCATTCCCGGAGAAATGTCTTCAGATACAACAAAAACGCCTCGTCGGACTCAACAGAGAAAGGAATCCCTCATGAAGAATCATATTTTCACTCTTGTGGAACTGCTGGTCGTCATTGCGATCATCGCGATTCTGGCAAGCCTTCTGCTGCCAGCCCTGAACCGGGCGGTAATGAGCGCACGCACCGCAAAATGCCAGGGCAATATCAAGCAAATGTTTCTGGTGCAGCTTAATTATATCGACAATTACAACGACAGCATATTGCCCTCGTCCATGTTCGGCAAATGCTGGGGACTGGTTCTCCATGAACAGAAACTTCTTCCGGGCAGCAGAAACGTCTATGGCGACGGCTGCGGAATCATTCGCTGTCCCGAGGAGAAAACCCTCAAAATTGATTTTCAGCTTGTGAACAATTACCATTACGGCTTGAACAGCAACATCGCGCCTCCGTACGCCAGCACCTACACCGATGTCAAATGTTTCCGGTACGGCAGAATGAAAAATCCATCGGGTATTTCTTTCATGATGGATTCGACGGGAAAATACAATATGCAGTTCAACGCGCTCACCAGCATCGCAAGACGTCACCTGTTGGCGGCCAATGTCCTCTATCTGGACGGACATGTGAACAAGGAGCGCCTGATCACCGGAAGCTCATCAAGTCCCTTCTGGTCTTACGGACTCCAGCCGTAAGGCGCCGAAAAGGCTCTGTTCATGGAAATTTGTCAATCCTTGTCAAAATTGCCAGACCCGGTCCGATTTTGAGAAATCCTGGTTGACAATGAGAAGTTTTGCCCTATAATTATTGACAGATTTCATAGATGGAAGGAACGAGCCAATGCTTCTGAACCCGAGGAAAAAAGTGTTTACGATGAACGAGATCGCGGCGGCATGCCAGGTTTCGCTTTCCTCGGTGTACCGGGTTCTCCGCAACCCCGAAAAAGCCGCCAACCCGGTCCGGCTTCAGGTGCGCGGCCTTCTCATCCAGAACGGATATCTTCAGGGATTCGAGCATAAAGGACGACTGAAAATTCTGAACGTGACTCTGCCCGGAAATTATTTTCATATTTCCGCCATGTTTTTCGAGTTGGAGAAAGTGTGCGTGAACCGCGGAATCGATCTGGTCCTCTGCAATTATGACCAGCTGGACTCCATCCTCCGGACAACCGATGCCGCGGGGCTCATCTACAACATTTCCGTGCATGATTTTCCGGATATTCCCTTCGTTGTCGCCCGTACCGGCTACAGCACGGCGAAATGCACAAGCGTCGCGGAGGACGATGTCGGGGGACTGACACTGCTTTTCGCCAAACTCAAGGAACTCGGACATCGCCGCATTTTCTATTTCACGCCGGACTGTTTCCGGGCAGACCTGTATTACGCAGACCGTTTCCTGCAGGAGAAAATCCGGGGGTTTTACACTCTGAACGGGCTGTCTTATGATGAGTCGCTGGTATGCCGTAAAAAAGTCACTCCTGAAACACACGAAAAGGTCATGGAGGAAGTCGTGCGGCATTTTTTGAGTTTGAACCCGCGCCCCACCGCGGTGGTGGTTTCGGGAGACGTTTATGCGCCGCCGTTCTACCGTCACTTGCGCGCCGCGGGACTCCGCATTCCGGAGGATGTCAGCATTGCCGGATTCGACGACATGTGTCGGTATCGCCACTTCATCGATATGAAGACCGACGGAACCGCCCTGACTGAACTTCTCAAGCTCAATCCGCCGCTGACAACCGTGGATCATCCGTTGGAAGATATTGCCTCGACGGCGGTGGATCTGCTTCTGGAACGGATCGACAATCCCCTTGCCCGCCACCGCAAGGTCATTTTACAGCCGGATTTGATTGTTACCAATTCCATAGCCAAATTTAAAGGAGGATAAAAAGAATGAAACGAAACAAACTTTTCACATTGATCGAGCTCCTGGTTGTCATAGCGATTATTGCCATTCTGGCTGGGATGTTGCTTCCGGCGCTCAACAAGGCCCGGGCGAAAGCCCAGCAGATGAGCTGTCTCAACAACCAGAAACAGCTCTACTATGTCTTCTACAACTACAGCGATTCCAACAAGGACGACATTTTCCCGTTTGTCTATTTCACCTTGTATTGGGGACATCTGCTCTGGAACTCTGGAGCGTTCGATCCCGTCGAAAAAGTCACTACCGTCGCCGCATATCCGAAAATCATGAGATGTCCCTCTTATGTCAAACCGGCAACAAATCCGGCGAACCAGCTGGATAACGGAAACGGATATCACTATGCCGTTTCCCAACGGGTTTCCCGGTATTACAATTCCACATGGTGGCAGGGGAGTATTAAACTGAGAAGCGTCCGGAGACCTTCCACCGTGGGCTGGTGTTCCGAGAAGAAAGGGTATAATTTCACATATAACACCTCGGAGTTCGCGCTGGATTTCCGCCATAACAATACTCTGAATGTCTTGTATGTGGACGGCCATGCCGAAAACAGGAAATACAATACCATCCCATATCAGGGCAATGCGCCTTCGACCTATTCCACAGACCCTTTCTGGACTCCTTGATCCGATTGAATCCCAACGAAAATTACCATAAAACAAGGATTTTTCAATGAATCTGAAAGCAGGATTTCTTTTGCCCGTTTTCGCTGTTTCCGCCTGGCTCGGGGCTGCGGAATACACCGTGCCTTCCATTAAGACGCCCCCGGTCATCGACGGCAGTATCAAACCGGGGGAATGGGACAAAGCATTTTCCCTCGCCGGAGCGGGAGGAACGGTCGATCCCCGCCGAACCGAAGTCTTCATGGCGTGGGATCCGTCGACTCTGTATCTGGCGGTCCGCTCGGAAACCCCGCCCCGCGGCAAACTGGTCGTGGCGAATGGAAGCCTCAATATCGTCATGGACGATTCCGTGGAATTCTGGTTTGATCCCCCGAAGGAGCTCCGTACCGTCGAACAGTCCAAATTCGGCGAGTTCCAGCTGATCGCCAGCCATACGGGTGCACTTTTCAAACAGCATCATAATCCGGGTTACGGACTGCCCGCGCGCACTTGGAACGCCCCCGGCTTGAAAACGGCAACTTCCATTCATGACGGTGTCTGGGAGATCGAATTCGCCATTCCGGCGGAGGCATTCGGCCTCAAAAAACTGACGGATTCCGACTGGAAAATTCTTCCTGTGAGAAACTATCGGACGGAACCCGCCAAACAGGTTCCCTTCACTCCGGTTTCGAGCTTCATGGACTCCAGATCTTACGCGACGTTCCATCTTCGTGACGGCTCCCCTTCCATCCGCAACACTTATGCGGATGAGAATGCGCGGCAACCCCTGCGGATTCAGGTGGATTCCGGATCATCCGGGAATTTCACGCTCGAAACCAAAATCGGCAAGGAGACCTCTTCCAGGCAGATTTCCGGTCCAGCCGGAAGCGCGAATATTACGCTTCCGGGGGGCGTTGTTTCCGGAGAGGTTCACGCTCAGATCAGTGATGAAAAAGGAAACATCCTTTTTTCACGCGACTTCAAATTTCAGCCCGTGCCGGAACGGATCTGGTTCACGCCGGAATCATATATCGTTCTGGAACAGGATTTCGAGGGCGGCCCGGACCGGTTTGTGTATCCTGAAAAAGGGGTAATTGCGGTTTCAAAGAAAATGCCTTCTCTGGTTGAAGGACGCGGAAAAGGTTCCAAAGCCGTTTTTTTCGCTCCGGGCGATGCTTCCATTCTCTGCAAAGGAGCCAAACTCGCCGTACCCGGAAACGTTTCGATGTGGGTCAAGACCGATGGAAATCCGGGCAAGGGATACAGGCGGTTTTTCTCCACGAATTTCCAGTCCGGCGGCGGATATCTTGGACTTCAGGAACATGCCGGATATAATCTGCTGTTTCTGCACGGTTTTCCGGGAGGGAACAAAAATCTGTTGCTCAATCGCAAACCGGCGTCGGGGCAATGGGCTCACCTCTCAGTCAATTTTCAGCCGAAACGGGTGGAATACTACCTTAACGGAATCAAGCACGGCGAACTCGATCTGCCGTTTGAGTTGAACGGGTCGAAACTCGGAGACTTTGTCCTCGGCGGCGGAATCGGCGGTTTTGCAATGGATGACTATACCGTTTACAGCCGCGAGCTGACGCCCAATGAAATCAAGGCGCTGGCGCAAGGAGAATCGAAATTGACCGGAGAACTCGGCTGGTTTCCCTCCCTCCAGGCTTTTTCCGTGGATGTGACGGGAAATCCCGCCCGGCTTCAGACGGATTCTCTTCTGCTGAAAGCCACGGATTCCTCCGGAAAAGTTGTTTTTTCCAGCACGGTTTCCATGAAGAACGGTTTTCGTCTCGGAGAAGGTGAAAAGCAGATGACCGTTCTTCATGAAAAAACGGTGCTGGACAAGGCGCTTCCCGACGGACGTTATTTCCTCTCGCTTTCGGTTCCGAAAACGGAAGAAGTCCTGCTGGAAAAAGCGTTCCTCATCAAAAAATATGACTGGCTGGGGAACTCTCTCGGGAAGGCCGACAAGATCCTGCCGCCGTTCACTCCCCTTCAGGTCAAAGGTGATATTCTTTCCTGTCTTCTGCGAGATTACAAAATCGGTGACAACGGTTTGCCTTCGGAAGTGGTCACGCTTGAAAAGCAGATTCTCGCCGGACCGGTTACGCTCAATTTCGTGCAGGGAAAACAGATTACGCCGCTTCGCGGCAAGGGAAAAGCCGTCATCTCCAAACTCTCCGATACCGCGATTGAATACAAAGCAACCAGCGAACAGGGCGTCGAGGTGACGGGACGTCTGGAACAGGACGGCCTGCTCCGGCTCGAGCTCCGCTTCCCCGAAACGCTGGAGGCGGACCGGGTTTATCTTGACATCCCCGTCCGGAAGGAATTCGCCGTTCTGTTTCACGCGGTCGGCGAACATATCCGGGCCAACCCCGCCGGGTTCGTGCCGGAAGGCAAAGGGAGAGTCTTCCAAAGCCGTTCCGTGCAGCAGATCCATGTGAGCAACTTCATTCCCTACCTCTGGCTCGGCACGGATGACCGCGGCATCTGCTACGCCGCCGACCGCGACAAGGGATGGGTCCACACAAAAGACCGCGATGCGGTGGAACTTTTCCGCCATCCGGACGGCAGCGTCAGCATCCGCCTGAACCTCCTGAATGCTCCGTTCAAGATTCAGAAGGATCATATTGTGACGATTGCCCTGATGGGCTCGCCGGTGAAGCCCATGCCCGCCGGTTGGCGCGGCTGGTCGGACGGCTACGGATTTCCCGGCACCCGCGTTTCCATGGGGCTCTGGAGTCCGCCCTATTGGGGCAATTACAGTGCATGGACTGCGCGCTATCCGGCTTTCAAGGACTTTGAATATGTCCGGAAACTCGCGGAAGCCCGAAATACGGGCGTGATCGATCAGGAGTTTGTAAAGAAATGGCTCGGGCGTCTGGAAGCAGCCTCCGGGGAGAATGTCCCGTGGCTCAGGGAAAAGGCTTTGGATGAAGCCCGCAAATATGCGGCGGTCCATACAACCGCAGCCTTTGCTCGCGCAAGAAGCCTGTTCCCTTACCGGCAGAATTCCGTGCTTTATTTCTACACATGCGACAGCGACGGCGCCGGGGCTCTTGCCGAATATCCCGCCTTCCAGGATGAGTGGGGCAGGTGTGTCGGAGTGGGCGGTTCTTATCAGGACTACGCCATCTACTATCTTGACAAGATGCTGGAGGCCGGGATGACCGGCGTCTATGACGACAACACGTTCTTCCGGTGCAATTACGACTGGATTTCAGGAGACGCCTACATCGATGAAAACGGAACGGTTCAGCCGTCCTTCGGCCTGTGGAACAACCGCGAATACCGCCGCCGTCAGCTTGCCGTTCTGCTGGACCGTAAACTGAATCCGTGGATCACGGTCCACCAGACCAATGCCAACATCCTGCCTACTCTCGGGTTTGCCACCAACTCCATGGGAATGGAATGGAAATACGGCATCCACGATTTTCAGGAACGCTTCACGCCCGACTATATCCGGGCTGTCTGTCAGGGACTTCAGGGAGGATTCTTCCCGACCGTCCTCGACGGTGTCACCGGAGGCACGAAGGAACAGCGCGCATGGGCCACCCGTACCATGATGGCCTGCCTGCTGCCCCACGAGATCCGCCCGACCGTTCCCCGCAGTGCGGATGCATTGTTGCTGAAGAAAATCCATACGCTGCTGTTTGACTTCGGTATCGGGAAGGACGACTGCGCTTATACCGCTTATTGGAACGCTTCCAATCCGGTGAAATCCGCCGACCCGAACCTGCTGGTCAGCACCTACCGGCGCGGCAAAGACCTGATGATCGTCTGCGGAAGCTACACCGGGGATATTGAAGCGGTCCTGACGGTCGACGGCAAAGTGAAGTCCGCTAAGAATGCGGAAACGGACGCACCTGTTTCCGTGCAGGGGAACAGGATCACTTTCCCCCTGAAGAAGCATGATTTCGCCCTGATCCGTGCGGAACTGGAATAAAAAAAGACTTCAGAAAAGTTTCAGAAGCTGTTCCGGGGAGATCAGCGGGGCATGGGGAATACTGTTCCGGCAGCTTTTCTCACCCTCGCTGCCGGGTGCGGCGGCAAATACGCAGACGCACGGATGCGTGCTGAAAAACGAGGGGTGGCGCACGCCGGTCAGTTCCATGGCGGCGACCACTCCGAATTTGTTGCAGCGTTCCAGCTTGGCGTCCAGTGCGGGATCGGAATCCTTGAGGAAAACCGGGCCGGCGGACGCTTCCGCGCAAAGAGCCTCAAATTCCTCTTCCGGGAGGGAAAAATCAGGGTCGAAACGGACTCCTGACACCTGATTCCCATTGACGACCAGCGCCTCGGAAGTCAATTCCGCGAAACGCAAGCCGACCCGTTTCTCGACAATGTAAAAGGGCATGCCGTTTCGGTAAAAAACCACCGACATGCCGTAAAAAGAGGACGCGCCGTTTCCTCCCGGACGCCAGAGCGCGGGATTGACGATGACGACCGGCTGAAGAAACTGAATGCGGTTCCGTCCGGGCTCCAGCGGAATCCGGGCGGATTCGATCATCTCCATGGTATCCACGCGGAAAGCGGCGATGAGGGTCATGGCGCGATCCGCTTCCGCCTCGATGGAGGGAACGATCTCGACCAGTTCTTCATTGCCTCTGGTTTCGAGGGTAAAATCAATTTTTCCGAAGAATTCCTCGTCCGTCATGATCCGGCTTCCTGTTTTACAGTTCGCGTCCAGACTCGGGATCGACCAGTTTGAACTCCTCGATGTGGATGGTCGGATCGGCGCGGA
>CAZORN010000003.1:0-58066 GCA_964581935.1 uncultured Victivallales bacterium | reverse complement strand
ACGAGATTTACGAAAACTGAGCGGAAACTGTCGGATCACGCCTTCCGGCCGGATTCGGTTGAATTCACCATGGTTCGAATAACCATCAAAAAAATTTATATATCGCGTCAGGAATGGCGAGTTTATTTTTCAAAAGCATAAATTCAATGTAAGGAATTACTATGATCGAGCAGGCGTCATGGATATGGAGCTCCACCGATGCGGAGCTTAAGGACTATTATTGCTGTTTCCGGAAAACTTTCCGCCTTGAAAAATTGCCGACTGAGCCGGTTTTTCTGGCCATCGCCGCGGATACGACTTTTTCCGCATACATCAACGACGTACGCTGTCCTTTCACCCAGTTCAGTGACTTTCCCCGCGACCAAACCTTCGACGCCATCGACATCTCGCCCTATCTCCATTCCGGGCTGAATGCAGTCGCCATTGAAGTGCATTTCCTGGGAAATGATTTCCATACCGCCATCGCGGGGAAACCCGGTTTGGCCGCCGCGGTGTACAGCGGCGGCCAACTGCTGGCGCGAACCGATACCGCCTGGAAAGCCTTGCCGAACCCGGCATATCATTCCGGGCTGGAATGCAAAACCACCAGGCAACTGGGCTTCGTCTGGGAATACGACGCCCGCAAAGAATTGCCGTGGACGGAATGCTCTTACGACGATTCCTCATGGCCGAACGCGGTATTGTGCCCTGAAATCTGGCATCCGAACCTCTCCGCGCGCCCAGTTCCGCAATTAAAAGAATCCGATCCGGTGGAAGTCATTCTGGTTCAACACGGACTACTGTGGCGAACGGAAGAAAAAAATACCTTCGCCAACACCTGTGCCGCCGATTTCCTGCAGCCGCTGTCCTGCGATAAAGCGTTCGCCGCCCTGTCGCCGTCCGGCAACGACGGTTACTGGCGCACAAAGTTGAAGATCGCTCCCGCCGCCGACGCCAACCTCTCATACTGCGAAATGCCCGCCAAAGCCAACGGATATTACCTGATCGCCGATTTCCAGCGGGAAATGGTCAGCTGGCCCGTAATCAGGCTCACCGCTCCCGCCGGAACCGTGGTGGATGTCGTTCATGGGGAGCACCTGGAAGACGGCCGCTGCCGCGCCGCCATCGCCGAACGCAATTTCACCGACCGGTATATCTGCCGCGAAGGGCTCAATGTTTTCATGCATCCGCATCGCCGTATCGGGGGCAGATACCTGGAACTGCATATCACCAATTGCAGCGGGGAGCAGGTGGTAATACATTACGCGGGAATTATCCCGGTGGACCCGCCTTTGCCGCCGCCGGCAGAATTCGTCTCGGAGGACAATCTGCTCGGCGCGGTAAACCGGGTTTCCATCGACACCATGCGGCTCTGCATGCATGAGCATTACGAGGACTGCCCCTGGCGGGAACAGGCCCTGTACGCATATGATTCCCGCAACCAGATTATGTACGGATATTATGTATGGGGCAATTATGATTTTGCCGCCGCTTCGCTGGACCTGCTGGGTAAATCCTACCAGGGAAACGGCTATCTGTCCCTGACCGCCCCCGGCAAATGCCGCCTAACCATCCCGGCATTTACCCTGGTCTGGATTTCAGAACTTTACGAGCACTGGCTGTACAGCGGTTCCGGCAGGCTTTTCGCCAAATACGCGAATCTCGTGGATGAAATCATAAACATGGCACTGGAGCGCCGGGCGGGAGAGCTTTATGTCAACTCCGACCATGTCTGGAATTTTTATGAATGGCGGGGCCACCTCAACCAAGTGGATGAATATCCGCAATCGCTTTATAACATCTATCTGGTCGAAGCGCTCCGCGCCGGCGCCTCGCTGCACGCGTTCAACGGCAACCCGGCCCGCAGCCGCGAACTGAACGGCAAGGCCGAAGAACTCGGCCGGGCTGTCGAAGCGGCCTTTCACCAGGCCCGGACCGGCTGTTACCTCACCACCATAAGCGACCCTGAAATCCATGAATTGACCCAGATTCTGATGCTTTATAACCGTCTGGTTCCCGCGGAAAAAAACGCCGGAGTGCTTGACGCGGTGTTCAACCGCAGGGTGACCAAGCTGACCTACAGTTCACTATATTACATGGTCAACGCCATGATGTCCTGCGGTCCCGCCGCTCGGCTCTACCTGGATCAATTTCTGCTGGATGAATTTTCCGCGCCGGTGCTCGGAGGGGCGACTTCACTGTGGGAAACCGAATTCGGTGCCAGCGACTTCCACAACGCGGGCAGCCTCTGCCATGCCTGGAGCAGCGTCATGCCCTACTACTGCGGCAGCAAAGTATTGGGGATAACTCCGCTCGAACCGGGATTCGGCAAATTCTCCGTGCAGATTTATCCGGGGCATTTGACTCATGCCGAGGGAAGCGTACCCACTCCTCACGGGCATATTCAGGTATCGTGGCGTCTCGACCGCGAACGGCGGCTCAGGGTCGCGGTCAGGCATCCCGAAAACCTGAAAATGGAAATTGCGCAGTACGAGGAATTCCCGGTGCACGAAGTAGCTGTCCTGTAAATGAGCCATGAACGGGACTTAAAGGTGTTGTTCCTCCGTGCCAATCCGTGTTCATCCGTGTCCCGTCAAGAACGGACTTTGAAGGTGATCCGGGGGGTCCCGCCAGCAAATAAAGAATATCCGCCAGCAGGATAACCACAGCGTCAGGAGTCCGCCGGAACACGGCAATCCCCTTATGGGTTCACGGCTCCGTCTTTGACACAAGCCAGACCGGTTTCCAGATGCCTCCCGCGCCCGACTTGTCCTCCACTCTCACGACGACAAGTTGAGTCGGACGGTTCCAGTCGATGCAGTCGGTGATTTCAATGGGAAAGGAGGTTCTCCAGTCGTCGGGTTTCACGAAAGGATGCTCTCCCGCGAATTTTCCGTTGACCCACACTTTGCAGGATTCGTCGACCGCACCGAAATAGAGGAACACCTTGCGTCCCTTCCAGTCGAGCGGGAATTTTTCGAGAGGAACGGCATACCATGCGACACCGTCATAATTCGCGGTTTTCTTCCGGATCTCTTCGGAAATGAGAGTGTAATGTTTGCGGGGTGTCTCCCAGGTTGTTAAAAACGATGTATTTCAGTTATCCACTGATGGCAAACAGTCTTCCAATTCAAGACTGAAAAATGAATCCTGATCCTTAGGAAATTTATTTTCTATTTCCGCTAAAGCCCTCACGGCGTCTTCGGGTAGAATTCCTGATTTCACAATATCATTCGAGCCGGAATTTTTATTATATCTGACGACACAGTATTTGGCGTTTTTATATTTTTTCCCCAGTATATCAACGGGACGAAGAGAAGGATAAGCTTTGAGGATGGGATAATCGACATCCACCAAAATGGTTCCCAGCGTCACACACAAAACTTCGGCAAGTTTCATATCTTCTTTTTTCAATCGGGCGACCTGCTCTTCTATTTCAGGACGTATTCTCCCCAACTCTCTCATTACAAACGCTGCTTTTATTTTCGATTCAATCATTGTCCAAGCTCCATTCAGCACTAAGATCATTCTCACGACTTTTGCGTTCTAATATTTTTCTGGATCATACATTTTTCGGCAAACTTCGTCCATGATACCCATAAAACCTCATTTTACCAATCTTCGTTTCATGCTCATCATTTTCACAGTCGGGGATATTCTCCGGAAATCAACTCAAAAAAGCTCTTGAGGAGGTGTGCAGGATTCAACCTCCAGGTAAAAATGCACATTTTGATTTTTGGGATGGCTATTCTCGATTTCAGACAAAACCCGCGCAGCATTTTCAGGTAGAATTTCCGACTTCAACACACTGCATGTGAAGGCGTTCCGG
This sequence comes from uncultured Victivallales bacterium, assembly GCA_964581935.1. GTDB lineage: Bacteria > Verrucomicrobiota > Lentisphaeria > Victivallales > UBA1829 > SIG94. Next base: position 54,258 of record CAZORN010000003.1, on the reverse strand, counting down.
TCAGAACGGACAATTCGATAAGTGCATTCCTTATATCTTTCTCCAATCACGACAAGGGAACAAAGAGAAGGATATTCCCTAATAATCGGATGTTCTATTCGCCAGAAGATATCTGCGATGATTCTGCATAAAGCTTCGGAAAGTTTTTCATCTTCTTTTATCAGGAACCGTTCAAGGTTCGCAATCTCGGAACTGATTTTTTCCAGATCTTTTAGTATGAGCGATGCTTTCGCTTCTGATTCGATCATATCAATGCCCCCGAGTTGGTCAAGCGGTATTCGCAATGCTGTCAGAAAAAGTTATTCGCAGACGCGCTTTTTTTCAAGTGCGTTCTCACGAAAAAAAACAAAATTTCTGGGGATTTCCAAAACATGAAAAATATGTCCAGCTCCAATGGGAAGCGAATTACGCACAAAATATTACGATTGCCAATTTCTTGCGCGTTTCTGGAACAGTCACCCGGAATTGGTTTTTCGGAAAACATAAGTATAACCGCAGGCATCCAGCGCAGTATGCATAAAAATATCAGAGCGATCAAACTCAAACATGTTGCACCGCTTTGATTGTCTGCAAAACGATTCGTAGACATGGCAGTAGTACTTATTCTTAAATGCGAAAACAATCGAAAATCACTGATTTTCCGGGAGGCGGGAGAGGATGCGGACCGCGGCGCAGGCCGCGCCGAACCCGTTGTCGATGTTGACGACGGTCACCCCGGAAGCGCAGCTGTTCAGCATGGCCAGCAGGGCGGTGATTCCACCGAGAGAAGCGCCGTAGCCGACACGGGTCGGAAGCGCGATCACCGGACACGACAGCAATCCCGCCGCGACGCTCGGCAGCGCGCCTTCCATCCCGGCCGCCGCAATCACAACGTCCGCCGTGCGTAAACGCTCGAGCTTGGAGATCAGGCGATGAAGTCCGGCGACTCCGCAATCGGGAATCAGTTCGCACTCATAGCCGCAGGAATCGACCGTCAGGAAAGCTTCCCGGGCCATCGGAAGGTCGGAAGTCCCCGCGCAGATCACGCAGACGCGTCCCCGTTTCTTCGGCGCGGGGCGGACAATCCGGACGGTCGCCGCAAGGGCGTCGTGTTCGGCTTCCGGGAAGGCCGTGAGCAGCGGGGGAACCGCCTCCGCGTTCACGCGGGTCGCCAGCACGGTTTTTCCCGATTCATGGAGCCGGCGCATAATCCCGAGAAGCTGTTCGGCGGTTTTTCCTTCTCCGTAGATGAATTCGGGGAAACCGCAGCGTTTTTCCCTGTCCATGTCCAGTTCCGCGTAATCTTCCAGCGAGGTGTGTTTCATTGAATACATCCGGGGTTGAGGTTGCTTTTCTTCCATAATTTATCCTGAAAAAACATAAATTCAACGCAAAGTGAAATATGATTTCAGGAAAACGGGTGTATATTTCCTTCCGGGCGGAAAATGCAATGGAGGAAAAATGAAGAAGGCTTTCTTTCTGGACCGGGACGGCGTCATCAATGTGGAGGTGGACTATTTGCACAAGCCGGAGGACGTGGTTCTGTGCCGGGGAGCGGCGGACGCGATCCGGAAAATCCATGCGGCAGGGTATCTGGCGGTCGTCGTTTCCAACCAGTCCGGAGTCGCGCGCGGAATGTTCACTCTCCGGGAAGTCAAGTCGGTGGAGGAGAAGATTCTCGAACTGCTGGGCGACGCTTCCGCACGTCCGGACGCGTTTTACTACTGTCCGCACCACAAGGACGGCACCGTGTCCGGACTGGCCGTGGAATGCGACTGCCGAAAGCCGAAGCCGGGACTTCTCCTGAAGGCGATCCGCGACCTCGGGATCGATCCATCCGCCTCGTTTCTCGTGGGGGATCAGCTTTCCGATCTGAGGGCCGGCGAAGAGGCCGGATGCAAAGCCGTCGTCATGGTCGCTACGGGCCACGGCTCCAAAAACCTCGAAAAAGCCCTGACGGAAAACCGGATTGTCAAGCAGGGTCTTCCGGAAGCGGTGGATTATCTTCTTTCTTTATGAAAAAACGTTTTGCTTTTTCGTGAAACGGCGTTACATTGTAGCGGGAACATGAGGGATGCGGCATGAAAAGCATGAATGAAAACTCGGGACTGCTGGAAAAAGTCAAACGCAAATTTCTGCGTATGAAATCCCCGCTGGAATTCGGCGGAGGGGGACATCGTTTCAATTCCCTGAGTGTCATGAACATCCCGCCCGAAATGGCGCACCGCGACGCCGCTTACGAACAGGTCGAAATCCTTTTTGCCTCCAGCCGCTTCGATTCCGCAAGCGAAACCCGTGAAAAACTCTATGCGCGCCTCAACGAACTGGTCGGAATCGCTCTCGAAAAGACGGAGTTCATCCATAACGCCTCCAGCTCACAGAAATGCCAGCTCGGCAGCGAGGAGATGCTTCTTTACCTCCGGCTCGTCCAGAAAAACCTGGTCGCGCTGCAGGAAATCGCCTCCTCCCAGACGCTGATCCGCCAGAACACTTCCACGTTCGAGGAAATGCTTGGAAATCCTTCCGCGGCCGCGCTGCTCCCGCTGGAGAAGACGCTGTTCACCACGGAAGTTTCACTGTATTCGGCCGTCAAGGAAGCGCTTGCCGCGGTGAGCCGGGAGCTGGTCCAGTTCCAGACCCAGCGCCGCAAACAGATGTTCACCAAGAGCGACAGCGAACGCTACGCCACGGCGCATGAGGAATACACCCGCCTGTATGCGTCCGGTCAGGAACTTCCGCCCGACGGCGAACAGAAAACGCCTCACGACATGCCCATCGCCTCCAACTGAAGGGATGTCCGCCGGTACGCGGATTCCCGGGCGGGAACAGCGGATTATTCGAGGATTCCGATATAGGGAAGATTGCGGTATTCCTCTTCGGAGTCGAGGCCGTATCCGACCACATAGCGGTCCGGAATGTCGAATCCGACCCAGTCCGGTTCGAGGAAATGTTTACCGGAGACACGCTTGTTGAGAAGGACGCATGTCTTGACGCTCAGCGCGCCGGTCCGCGCCAGATGGTCCCGGATGTGCTTCATGCTGAACCCGGTGTCGAGGATGTCGTCCACCAGAAGAAGATGGCGGCCTGCGGGAGGATTCTTGAGTTCGGAACGCACCTTCAGATTTCCGCTGGAACGGTCGTTTTCATAGCTGGAGGCGGCGAAAAGGTCGACGCGGACCGGCAGGCGGATCCGACGCACAAGATCCGCACCGAAGAGCAGCGCCCCGTTCATGATGATGACAACCGTCAGGTCTTTCCCCCGGTAGGTCTCCGTAATGGATTCCCCGAGCTCGGCGACACGCCGCGCGATATCCTCTTCCGAAACCAGAATTCTCATTGTCCGTCTTCCTCTTTCCGTTCCGGATACTCTACTCCATTTCCCCTGTTTTTTCAAGGAAAGTGAAGAAGAAAGACTTCTTCCGGATTTCCCGAAAAATCATTCACGGGAAAGAGTATAGATACAACGCCAGACTGCGCTTTTTCCGGGAGCCAGCGTTATTATTGAGGAAATCGGTTCGAGGGTGTATCCCTCTTCCAGATTCGACCAGGAATAGAAGCCGTCATATCCCTGTTTCGGTTCAATCGTCAGGACTTCGCGCATTTCGTCGCCTCCTTCGATCCGGATCGCGCCGGGAATACACTTCTCCACCTCCAGACGCGCAAAAAGCGGATGTTTCCGCAATTCGGACGCGGAATCCGTATCTTTCAGGAAGAGGCGTTCCGTTTTCGAAACGGCGGGAGTGAATCTCACGCTTCCGCTCCGGATTTTCGTGATGGAGTTGAGCGCCTTTTCTCCGGCATAGGCCGAACCGATTTTCGGAAAATTGTTGACCTTGAATGAAAAAGTCATCGTTTCCACGGTCGGATTCATGAATTCATACGAAAGTATAAACTTTTTTCCCTTGCCGCAGAGAAGAATGCTTTGACGGATGGTCAGGTCTTTGAGAGGATTCCGGATTGCGGACGCATTCTGGAAGTCGGGTACCCGATATTGAGAAACGACACACGGATTTCCATCGACCCGCTTGACTTCGGCGACTTCAAAAGCGCACGGTTCGGGCGACTGGTCCGGTGAATTCAGCATAAACCGCCCGAGGAAACCGCGCCCCTTGTGGAAGAGTGAATCCGGCTTCCCGCGTCCGGCGGCCTCCCAGGAGACGACCTCGCCGCCGTCCAGAGCAGCGATTCCCAGACGCCCCCCATCCTGTTCCAGATACAGGAGCGCCCTGCCCCCGTCTTTCAGGACCTCCCAGTATGCGGCTGAATTTCCGTCTCGGAACGGCTGGACGCGACTGCGTTTTTTGTATTGCGTCAGAATCGTTCCGAGTTTTTCCCGGATCTGCTTCAGGTCAACGGATTTCTCGATGCCCCCCGTGGAGGACTTTTCTGCGGTCAGCCTCAAAATCAGCGTCCCGTTCGGAGAAACCTCAGCCAGGAAACCGTCCCGCACCTCTTTTCCCGAGAGCGAATTTCCCCCGGAAAGGAAAGAACGGCCGCCAAGCACATCATCGATCCGGTAATACGGAGAATCCGCACCGGGCAAGGCCAGTTCGAGAAACGCGGGCGTGTTCTCATTATAATTGAAAACGGTGATCAGGAAATCGTGTCCTTTCCGATGGGCAAGGACACGGATGTTCCGGTCAAGCTGGGGAAAAGAGATTTGCATGTTTTTCCCCTCTTCGTCGGAGGCATCCAGTTTGACGACATTTCTGCTTTCAAAACGGATTTCCGGTGCCGTTATTGCCTTTTCCGCATAAAACGGCTCCGCCTCCGCAATGGCGGCATAGGCATCCCTTACGGAATGGAGGTAACGTCCGTCGAAGACATCATTCGGCCAGAAACCGATTCCGTATCCCCCGAGGGCGGCGACAGCGACAATGTTCTGCATCACTTTTTCAGGCGTGTAGCGATTGTAATACATCGCCATGTTCTCCGTCGGGTCGATGAAGGGAAAACAGGGCTTTTTCAGTTCGGTGATATTCAGTTTCATCTGTTCGAAGAAAGGAATCCCGGTAATATACGGCATGTCCTGATGCATATCGACGATCGGATCGGCGGCCTGAATGTCCACCCCGCACCATTCCGAAACCCGCTGGCGGCCCGTCTGGAGCGGATCGCTGATCAGCCAGAATCCGACGCCGGGCAGTTTTGTGCGGATCATCGTGGAAATCCGTTCCAGTATCTGCTGGTGCTGACGGATACGGAAGCGGAGCCACGCTTCCTTATATTTCGAGAGGATGTCCTCCGTGGAAGGCACGGCCTGAAGCCCGGCGAAAGCGCGGAACCGGATCCGGTTTTCCTCGCTGAAACAGTGCTTCATCGTGCCCGGCTCGTAATCCAGCGCAATCGCCCGGATATGCGGCTTGCCGCTGACGTCCTTTGCATATTCCTCCGCCAGAACGCCCCAGATCAGATTCTCCGGGTCCTCGATCAGATACCACGGGCTGACCGTATTGGGAATCGCCTTGCCGTCCGCGCCGACCGAAGGAGGGAGTTTCCCCTTGAAGCGATTCTGCGAAACGGCGTTATAGAGCGGGCCGAACCAAGGCATACTGTAGGAGGAGGCCACATGCCGGCTGTAGTTGTATGAATCGAGAACCCGCTTCTTTTCCGCCTCGGAAAATGCATTGAAGGAGTACGGATCGGAAATCCATGGACGCTTCCGGAGAGAGGTCCAGAGTTTCGTATAAAGTTCACCGGTATTTTCCGGCGAGTTCATGTTCCAGAGACGCGCAATGCAAAGCTGAAATGCAGAACAGGGCTTCTCCGGCATGGATAGTTCAGGAAGGATAGTGACATGAAAAAACTCCTCCGGAAAATCCATTGAACGGCTCCGGATACGCCAGAACACCTTACCGGCTTCACCGGCCGGCCCCTCCGCCTTCAAATAAATCCGGTCATAGTTCTCCCAGGCAAACGACGGACCGAGCTTGTCGGCGAAACCGGGCGCAAAAGTGATTTCATACCGCGTATATTTTTTCCCGTCGCGCTCAACCGGAACTGAAGTAAAAGTATCACGCTCGAAACCCAGTTCATTTTTCGCGTTCCGGACGGGAAGAAGCGCGCCGGAGCCGATGTACCGGATTCCCTCGGGAAGATCCAGAATCATCCTGAGCGCCCCCTCCGCCGCCGGATTGCGTCCAAGTGTCATCCGGAGAAGGAGCGCGGCGGGAAAATTGCGGCACAGGGAATAAGTCCGGTTCTGAAATCCGACCGGATACAATTCCGTTTTGAGAGATGCAATGCGGTCGGGAACTTCCGTTTTTTCCAGTTTGACCGTATCGAAGTGAACGCATCCGCTTGCCTGACGGAGTGCCAGAATGATCGAAAGGGATTTCCCCTGAAGCGTTCCGGTTTTGAACTTGTGTTCGACCTTTTTCCAGTCGAAGGACCCGGTTGCGTGACGGTAAAGACTGCTGCCGATGCTGAAAAGGGGATTTCCGCTGTCCATGATGTAGATCATCGCGCCGCAGAACGGCTTGGTCCCCGTGATATTTTCCGCCTTGATGTAGTAGCTCAGGGAGTAGGAAGTGTTCGGCTCCAGCCGGATTCCCTGTGTCAGGAAGGTCTGCTGGACGTCATCCTTGTTGCGGATGCAGAGCGAAGCCGGGGCGTCCACGAAATCGGAACGGTCCAGCGACACTTCCCCCAGCGGAGGCCCCCAGGATTGCACTCCCCATTTTTCAGGCGCGCCGTTCGCATTGAAGGCGGAAAAATCACCGTTCAGGACCAGATTTTCCGCACAGAAAGCCACGGACAGACAAAGAAACAGCCAGAAAATCAAATGTAATTTCATATCATGAATCCTTCCTGATCAGGGTAAATAAACCACGGTATTTTCGTCCAGCAGCAGATAAAAGGGCCCCTGCGTTTCCGACAGTTTGGAGATTTTCTGCCGGGGCACCGATTCGGTATGGCCGTCGAGCATCACCACGTTCGCCAGCTTCCGGTGACGCAGCATGATATTGGCCGTGCCGGTCGACTGCCATGCGTAAATAACGTATTTCATGCCCCCGCTTCCCTTGATCCCGGAATCTCCGAAAAACCCGGTGGAGGAAGGCTTGTTCGTCTTGCATGCCCGCTGATAATTGATCCCCCCGTTGCTGAAGAGGGAATTGTAGAAAACGCCGTAAGAGTTTTCCCACGCATAGCCCCAACTGTAGAAATTGCTCTTCTTCAAGTTCGGGCAGTTGGCGATCTTCGGACTGATGAACCCGGCTTTGTAAATTGTCTCCCCCCAGAAAGGCGCCGCGCCGCCGGATCCCTGAAGCGGAGGCATCCACCCGGCATAATCATCTGTATACATGATCACTCCCTGAGAAAGTTGCTTGAGGTTGCTGACGCATTGGGCGCTTCTGGCCGTCTCCTTCGCCTGGTTCAGCGCGGGCAGGAGCATTCCGGCCAGAATGGCGATGACTGCAATCACAACCAGAAGTTCAATCAGTGTGAATTTTTTGGCGCAAACATTCATAAATGGTCTCCTCTGACTAATTTCGGCTTCAATATTTCCGATGACACTGTTTTATTCATAAGCATGTCGCTCAACTTTTCAACAGCCATATATCCGATCTGATAGAATGGCTGGACAATGCGCATGACCGGCTGAAAATCACCGAATCCGAAAGGATGGTCATATCCGACCAGCTCAAAATCTTTTCCGTAAATCCAGCCGCGCCGGGCGGCCAGCAGCAAAACCCATGGACAGAAATCCGGACTGGTCATGAAAATTCCAACAGGCGGCTTTGCTTCCTCCAACGCTTTTTCCAGAAATGCGATGACCCGTTCAGAAGGCGCTGTCCGGACGGATTCAAACGGATATCTTTCCGCTTTCTTCCCGGCGTCCCCGAGAACTTTGCAGAACGCGTCATCCCGCAGACGATAGAGTCGGCTGTCAACGGTAAGAAGCACATAGGAGCTCAACCTTTTGAAACGGAGCAGATACTTTGCCGCGAGTTTTCCGCCGTATTCCTCATCCATGTCGAGCGAAATGGTCTGCTTCATCGGCCATTCGGCCGTGTCAAGCGAAATGACCTTGCCTCCGTTCCGGATATATTCCTCCAGCCGGACCAGAATCCGTTCATAGTTCCGGTCCCAGAAGGGCACAAAGCTGATCATGCCGGTATGACGGTAGGAATTCATGGAATCGATGAAGCTGAAATAGGATTCCGCCGTCATGCCGAAGGAAAAAGTCAGAGGCACGGAAAACTTGCTGGCGGCGTCTGAAAGCCCATGGATCAGCTCGATCAGCAGCACATTTTTCCAGTTGGGGAGAAAAACCCCGACGGTGGCTTTCTTCCCCTGCCGGAGACTGGAAGCCTCGATGTTCGGCCGGTATCCCATGCTTTCGGCGATCCGACGGATCTCTTCCCGGCGGGCCGCAGACACCCGCGTGTATTGCTTGTTGTTCAGGACGACCGACACGACCGCCGGCCGTACTCCCGCCGCAAGCGCAATATCTTTCAGAGTCACATTATTATCCATATCCGAACATCCTGCCTTGTTGCTGTAATCGATTACAGCATCTATTATACATATTTTTTCCGCTTTGTCAAGACGCCTTCACGAAAAAAACAGAAGAAAAAGGAAAAAAGCGACTGACGCAATACAAAACGCCGCGGGACGACTGAATTTTCCAAAGACGGAAATACGCCTTTCCTGAGGCGCTCTTATTCCGGAACCGGGACCTCCGCGATGGATTCGACCACCATGGAGGGCTGGAAGGCGAACTGCGAAAGATCTTCGCGTTTCGTGTTGCCGGAAAGCACGAGAATCGTCCGGTAGCCCATCTGGACGCCTCCCATGATGTCGGTCTCCATGGTGTCGCCGATCACGGTGGTTTCCTCGGCGGTGAGCCCGATCTCCTTGCGGGCTTCGCGCATCATGACGGGACTGGGTTTTCCGAGGCTGAAGGCTTTGACACTCGTGGCGGCTTCGAGCATGGCCACGATCGCGCCGCAGCCGGGACGCATTCCGTGGGTCGTCGGACAATTCGGGTCGGGATTGGTGGAAATCAGCTTCGCGCCCTTGAAAATCATGTTGACGGCCATTTCGATGGCTTCCATGTTCATGGTGCGGCCTTCGCCCACGATGACATAATCGGGATCGGAATCCACCACGGCGTAGCCGTTGTAATGAAGCGCGTGGAGGAGTCCGCCTTCCCCGATGACAAAAGCGGTGCCGTCGGGTTTCTGGCGCTTGAGGAAACGGGCGGTCGCCATCGCGCAGTTGAAGACCTGCTTTTCCGTGATGTTGAAACCCAGACGGTTCATCTTGATGGTGGTGTCGCGACGGGTCCGCTGACTGTTGTTGGTGAAGAAGGTGAACGGAATTTTCCTGTCCACGAGGATATTGATGAATTCGCACGCGCCGGGAATGACGGTTTTTCCTCTGTAGACCACGCCATCCATGTCGATCAGAAAGCCGTTTTTCATTTCTCTGCTTTTTCCTTTCATTCGCAGGAGAACCGGATTTCTTCCGGCGGACGCTTTCCGCCTCGGAACCGGAATTTTCCCCTGCGTAAAAACGAAACGCCGACAGCGTTCCGTGAGAAACACGCTTTTATTTTAGCAACTCCCGTGCCAATTCTAAAAGTCACACATGAATCAAGGCCGATCCGGGCGTGACCTGACTTTTCCATCAATCCGTCAAAGCCCCTGAAAGATACATTTTTGTAATTCATAAAACCAAAATGACAATTTTGTATAGCAAATAAATTTCAGAAGCTTTTCAGATAAGGGATTCTACAATTTGCAGAAAGGCGGATGGGGTGCTATACTACCCGGAAGAAAAGATTTGCCGGACGATCCGCAGCCATCGACAAGAGTGTGTCACGTCATGATTGTAGTTATAGCGACCGAAAACGAAAAGAGCCCCGCCTTCAGTGGAATTCTGGATCCGCTGAAGGAAAAATGGTTTGTTTTCTCTCCCGGAGAAAAGACGGAAGCCCAGATCCTGGCCCTGAAGCCGAATGTGGTCATTCTTGCCCACAAGGACGCGGTTGCGCAATGCAAAGCCTTCCGGGAATCGGGAGGCCGCGACCGGGAATTCCGCATTCTGGCTCTGCTGCCGGAAGAAAATGCGGACGGGGCGGTTCAGTCCAGGGTGGAGGGCGCGGACTCCTGCGTTGTGCTGCCGGCGAACGGCAACGTGCTTCGTCACGCGATCAAGAATGAAATTGCCGCGGCGCGGCGCACGGTGGAGGCATACGGCCTCATCAACACAAAAACGGTGGTCGGAAAAAGATACGAGCTCAAAAAACTGCTCGGCATCGGGCTTCGCTCATCCGTTTTCCTGGCGCACGACCGCGTGCTCGGGAGAAGCGTCACTTTCAAGATGCTCCGGAAGATGATCCTCAATTATCCGGAGGTCATCGGCGAATATCTTGCGGAAGCGAACAAGATGCTCCAGCTGGAATCGCCTTTTCTCGCAAAGCTCATCGAGGTCGGCGACTGGGACGGCACCCCGTTTCTTGTCTATGACGTGCCCGAAGCGAAAAATCTCTACGACATTCTCCGCGACAAGGAAATCACGGAAGACCGTATCCAGCGGATCGGGCTCGCCGTGGTCCGCGCGCTGATTGAAATGAAACACGCTGGGATCCTCCACTTCAACATCAAGCCCGAAAATGTGCTGTGCATCGGCGGTATCTGTTTCCTGACCGATTTCGGGCTCGTTTCGCTGGTCGAGGCGCCACTGAACAATTCCTGTTTCCCCTACTGGGGCGATTCGGCTTACGCCAGCCCTGAATTTTTTTCTCCGTCCGTGACGCTCACCGCGCGGAGCGACATTTATTCCCTCGGCGTTCTCATGCACACTCTCGCCACCCGGACCAACCCGTTCATGGGCTGCCATTACCTGATTGCGGAAAAACGCCATTTCATGCCGGAACTCCTGAATCTTCCGGACGGCAAATTCACGCAGAACTTTGTCATCACGCTGGAAGCCATGACCTCGATCCGGCCAAGCGCCCGGCCGCGTCTCCGCGACCTCGAAGTCATTTTCTCGCAGGGAATCGCCCTGACCGCGGCAAAAATTCCGCAGGGACAGGACAAAATGCTCAACTCCGACCAGCGTTTCAAGGAGGGCGGCGAAGAGCACGATTCAGAGGAAGTCAAAGAACTGCTGAAGAACACGGATACCTCCTCCATCGTCCGGAGCCGCTCCATCCCGAATTATCCGCCGCCCGTCCGGGAACCTGAAATCAAGGATCTGCCTTCTCTTTTCAAATATTTTCTGAGACGCCCGAAGCGCACGCTTTCGGTCCTTCTTCTGGGGACCGCTCTGCTGCTCGGCGGATTCCATCTGGGGAAACGGGAGGTCAAGCCGATTTATTTCCATCAGGGGCCGCTGACGGTATTCACTTGTTACAACGGGCATACGCAGGCATTGCGCACGCTCGATTACCGGACCGTGAAATGTCCGAAATGCAATGACCGGACTTCGCCTTCCTACACCTGCCGCAGATGCAAAAAGGTCTTCGGTCTTTCTCTCTGGCCGCTGCGGAATATGACCGAGGAAGAATGCGTGGAATTTGAGAAAAAACTCGCGGCCTGCCCCTTCTGCAAGTCCCCGGACATTCAGCAGACGCCGCTCCCGGACAAAAGCAAGGATGCCGGAAAAACAAAGGCCGGCGGCAAGCGTTGAGAATCCAGTCCGCCGGAGAGTCTCGGGATATTTTTCAAGAAACCGGTGCTTCCAACTTTTCTTTTCCGGGACTTCATGCTATATTGAGGAGTTGCGAATTGTTTTGAGGGGAATTTGATCATATTTCGAGGAGAACTTCCATCTCATGGCTACGATCCGGATTCCGTATGGACGCACTTGCCTTGCCGCAGAAGTGAAAGACGAAAATCTGCTGGGAATCTTCCATTCATCGCTGCCGCCGAGGGCTGAAAATGAATCCGCCGAGGTGTCGCGCGCGCTGGACGCCCCCATCGGAAGCAAACCGCTGGAGGAGCTCGCCCGCACAGCGAAAAATGCGGTGGTCATCAGCAGCGACCACACACGCCCGGTTCCGAGCCGCATTCTCATGCCGTCGATTCTGGAACGCCTCCGACGTTATAATCCAACCATTGACATTACAATTCTGATCGCCACCGGATTCCACCGTCTCACCACGGGGGAGGAACTGGTCGGCAAGTTCGGCGGGGAAATCGTCGCACGGGAAAAAATCGCGGTTCACGACTCGTCCGACAAGTCCCGCCTCAAATTCCTCGGAACCCTGCCCTCCGGAGGCGCACTCATCATCAACCGATTGGCCGCGGAAACGGACCTGCTGGTCGCCGAAGGCTTCATCGAACCCCACTTTTTCGCAGGATTTTCCGGAGGCCGCAAAAGCGTTCTTCCGGGCGTGGCCTCCCGAGAAACCGTGCTGGCAAACCACTGTTCCGAATTCATCATGAGTCCGTACGCCCGTACGGGAATTCTGGAAGACAATCCGATCCACCGGGACATGCTCTTCGCGGCGAAGGCGGCAAAGCTGGCGTTCATCGTGAATGTGGTGATCGACGCCGATAAAAAAATCATCGCGGCGTTCGCCGGAGACTCCGGGGCCGCGCATAGGACGGGCACGGAATTCCTGAAAAAATACGCCCGAATCGAAGTCCCGGAAGCGGAGATCGTCATCACGGGCAACGGCGGGTATCCCCTCGACCAGAACGTCTATCAGGCGGTCAAGGGAATGACGGCGGGCGAAGCGGTCTGCCGCGAAAACGGGGTCATCATCCTTTGCGCGAGTTGTTCGGACGGACACGGCGGCGAGTCCTTCTACAAGCATCTCCGCGATGCTTCGCCGGAGCGGATTCTCGCCGAAGCCGCCGGAATTCCGCGCGACAAAACCGAGCCGGACCAGTGGGAATACCAGATCCTCGCCCGCATCCTTATGAAACATACCGTCATCATGGTCACGGCCGACTGCGATCACCGGATGCTCCGGAACATGAAGCTGGAAGCCGCCTCCACTCTCGAGGAGGCTCTCGCGCGGGCTTATGAGATTTGCGGACGCAAGGCAGGAGTCGCCGTCATTCCGGACGGCGTGTCCGTCATCGCGGCCAGGAAAAAATCGTAAAATCATTGAGATAAGCAGGGGAAAAAACATGCATATCATTGTGTGTATCAAGCAAGTGCCGGGAACGGCGCAAGTCGAGATCGACGAGAAAACCGGCGTGCTGAAGCGCGACGGCGTCGCCTCGAAAATGAATCCGTTCGACCTTTTCGCAATCGAAAGCGCCATGCGCCTCAAAGCCCTCTACGGCGGCAAAGTGACCGTGCTCACCATGGGCCCGCCGCAGGCCGAAAAAGTCGTCCGGGAAGCCTTCATGATGGGCGCGGACGACGGATTCATCCTTTCCGACCGCAAATTCGGGGGAGCCGACGTCCTCGCCACCGCCTATACCCTCGCGCAGGGCATCCGCAAGATCGGCCCGTTCGACCTGATCCTCTGCGGAAAACAGACCACCGACGGCGATACCGCCCAGGTGGGCTCTGAACTGGCGGAATTCCTTTCGATTCCGCACATCACCAGCGTCACGAAATTTCTGAACCTCGTCGAGGGAAAATCCATCGACCTCGAAGCCGACATTCCGCTCTATTCGCTCTCCGTCCGGCTTCAGCTGCCGTGTCTGGTGACTGTCGAGAAAGGCATCTTCGAACCGCGCCTTCCCTCCTTCCGGAAGAAACTGGCGACCGCCGACCGTCCCGTCACCTATTTCTCCCTCAAGGACCTCGATGACACCGATGAGACCCACTACGGTTTGAACGGCTCCCCCACTCAGGTCAAACGGATTTTCCCGCCCGAAAAGATTGCCGTGAACGAGCATTGGGAAGGCACCGGCGACGAACTTGCCGAACGCCTTCACAGCCTTCTCCGCGACAAAAAATTCCTTTGCGAAGTGAGGTGACCGTCATGCCGAAAATCGTCATTCATCCGGAAAAGATCACCGATCGCGCCGCCCTTCTGAAACTCTGTCCCTTCAACGCGATCGAGGACATCGACGGGAAAATCCTGCTCAACGCCGCCTGCAGAATGTGCCGCATCTGCTGTAAAAAAAGCGGAGGCGTTTTCGAATTCGTGGAAGACGCCGCGCCGGGCGTCGACAAGTCCCGCTGGCAGGGAATCAGCGTGGTCGCCGAACTGGTCGACAACGATGTCCACCCGGTCACGCTGGAACTTCTCGGGAAAGCCGCCGAACTGGCGAAGAAAGTCGGACAGAAGGTCTATTGCGTGGTGATCGGGTCCAAGCTGGATTCCATCGCCGGAAAACTCGCCGGATACGGCCCGGACGAAATCCATCTCTACGACCATCCCGCACTCGAACATTTCCGGATCGAACCCTTCTGCGCCGCGCTGGAGGACTTCATCCGCAAGGTGCAGCCGTCCGTGGTGCTGGTCGGAGGCACTTCCGTCGGACGCTCCCTCGCGCCCCGCGCCGCGGCCCGTTTCCATACGGGGCTGACGGCGGACTGCACCTTCCTCGATATTCAGTCGAGCACCGACCTCGACCAGATACGGCCGGCCTACGGCGGCAACATCATGGCGCACATCAACACGCCCCGGCACCGTCCGCAGTTCGCCACGGTCCGCTACAAGATTTTCTCCTCGCCGGAAAAGAGCGCGCCGAAAGCGAAGATCGTCCGGGGCAGCCTGACGCCGGAACAGCTCACGTCCGGAATCGAATTCCTGTCGCTCCGCCGCAAACAGAACGAACGGGGCATCGAAGACGCCGACGTGATCGTCGTCGCCGGACGCGGCCTCAAGAAACAGGATGACCTCGCGATGGTCGAAGAGCTGGCCTCGCTGCTCGGGGGAAAAGTCGGTTCCACGCGCGCGGTGATCGAAGCCGGGTGGCTCGACCCGAAACGCCAGATCGGACTTTCCGGACGCACGGTCAAACCGAAACTCATCATCACCTGCGGGGTGTCCGGCGCAGTCCAGTTCGCGGCGGGAATGAACGGCAGCGAACTGATCGTGGCCATCAACAGCGACCCGCACGCTTCGATCTTCAACATCGCGCACATCGGAATCGTCGGAGACCTTTATCAAATCATTCCGGGATTGATCGAACGGATCAAAGCCTCGAAAGGAGTCCAGCCATGATCAGCACCTTCAAACAGGTCGACGAGACCGACATCGCCTTTCTGCGTTCCGTGTGTTCCCCGGACCGCGTTCTGACCGGCGCCGAAATCAGCGAAGACTATTCCCACGACGAACTCGGAGACGTCCGGCACGCCCCCGACGTGCTGGTCAAGGTTCAATCCGTCGAAGAGGTGTCCGCCATTCTCAGATATGCCAACGAACAGACGATTCCCGTCACGCCCCGCGGACAGGGCACCGGACTGGTCGGCTCCTCCGTGGCACTCTGCGGAGGAATCATGGTGGACCTCTGCGGAATGAACCGTTTCCTGGAACTGGACGAAGTCAACATGACCCTGACGCTGGAACCGGGCGTGCTCCTGATGGAAGTGTCAAAATATGTCGAGGCGCACAAGCTGTTCTATCCGCCGGACCCGGGCGAAAAGACCGCCACGATCGGCGGAAACGTCAACACCAACGCGGGCGGAATGCGCGCGGTGAAATACGGCGTCACGCGCGACTACATCCGAGGAATGGAAGTGGTCCTGCCCTCCGGAAAGATCATCGAGCTGGGCGGAAAGATCGTCAAGAACAGCTCCGGCTACAACCTCAAGGACCTGTTCGTCGGCTCCGAAGGAACGCTCGGAATCATCACGAAACTGACGCTTCGCCTGCTGCCCCTTCCTCAATATAAGATCAGCCTGCTGGTGCCTTTCCCCGATCTCGATTCCGCGATTTCGGCGGTGCCGCATGTGATCCGGACCAGTTCCGTGCCGACCGCGGTCGAGTTCATGGAACGGGAAGTCATCCTGGCCGCCGAAGAGTTCCTGAACCGCAAGTTCCCGGACAACAGCGCCGACGCCTATCTGCTGCTGACCTTCGACGGCATGAGCGAAACGGAGATCGACCTTGCCTATCAGGCCGTGGCGAACCGCTGTCTCGAGCTCGGAGCCAAGGACGTGTTCATCTCCAATACGGATGAGCGCAACGAATCCATCTGGTCCGCGCGCGGCGCGTTTCTGGAGGCGATCAAGGCCTCCACCACTGAAATGGACGAATGCGACGTGGTCGTGCCCCGAAGCCATGTGGCGGAATTCATCCGCTTCGCGTCCTCCCTTCAAAAGGAACACGGGGTGCGCATCCGTTCCTTCGGACACGCCGGAGACGGCAATCTCCATATTTACGCCCTCCGCGACGCCCTTTCCGAAGAGCAATGGAAGAAAACCCTTGCGGCGGTGTTCAAGGATCTCTACGACAAGGCCAAAACGTTCGGCGGACAGGTTTCCGGCGAACACGGCATCGGTTTTGCGAAAAAGCCCTATCTGGCAGACTCGCTCTCTCCGGAAGTGCTGGCCCTGATGCAGGGAATCAAACGGGTGTTCGATCCGAAAGGCATCCTGAACCCCGGCAAGATCGTCATCTGATCCGCCTTACCGACTGTCTCCTCCCGGGAAAAAGGAGGGGACGCATTTCCGTCCGCTCACGCGTCACCGGAAAGCTCCGTTCAGGCATCTCCCGAGAACGGAAATGCAAAACTCTGCCGAATTTATAAATATCGGCATCGGATTCTTCATTTCTTTATAAACCGGGTAACAAATATTCCATTTCACCATTGAAAAAAACGGCTTCCGTGCTATCTTAGACATCTTTATTGACGGAGTTGCAAGATCCTGCAATATATCTTTTCCGTCAAGTGCTGCCGCATTGCGAAACTTCCGCCAGATCTTCAGAGAGACTGAACGGATTTTTGATTGCACGAATCACACTTCAGGTCGGAAGCCGTGGATGTTTCCGGGAAAGTGCCGTGTTGAATTATTTATGTGGATTTTGAAACATAGTTAAAAAAGAAGAAGGAAAACATGTACCTGCATTGGATTGACTGGACCATTATCGGTGTACTGATCGGATCGCTTATCATCCTGACGCTTTACGTCAGGAGAAACGTCCGGAGCGTCGCGGATTTTCTGGCGGCCAACCGCATGGGAGGCCGCTATCTTCTTGCCGTGGCGGGCGGATTCGGCGGAGCCATTTCCATCATCGCAACATGGGAAATGGTTTACAAGGCGGGGCTGCCGACGCAGTGGTGGGCGCTGATGTCCATCCCGGTAGGACTCTTCATCTCCCTGACGGGATTCGTGGTGTACCGGTTCCGCCAGACACGGGCCCTTACGCTGGCGCAGTTCTTTGAAATCCGCTACAGCCGCAAGTTCCGTCTGTATGCCGGAACGCTCTGCTGGCTTGCGGGAATCCTCAACTACGGTATCTTCCCGGCGGTGACGGCCCGTTTCATCATCTACTTCTTCGGGCTTCCCCTGACAGTCAGCATTCTCGGATTTTCCGTCCCGATGCTGGCGGTCGTCATGTTCTCCTACCTCTCCATCGCCCTCTTCATCGCGTGTGTCGGCGGACAAGTCAGCATCATGATCACAGACTTCATCCAGGGAATCCTGTCGATGATGATTTTCCTGTTCCTGATGTTCTTCCTTCTCTATTCCTTCCGCTGGAGCGACATCATGGCGGGGCTGGCGATCGCGCCGTCCGGACAGTCCATGATCAACCCTTTCAAGACCTCGCAGGTCTCCGACTTCAACGTCTGGTTCTTCCTCATCGGCATTTTCAGCGCCATCCTCAACACCCGCGCGTGGCAGGGCAATTCCGGGTACAACGCCGCGGCCAAGACGCCCCATGAAGCCGTCATGGCCGGAATCCTCGGGAGCTGGCGTACCATCGCCAGCGGATTGTGCATCCTCCTGATTCCGATGGTCGCCTACGCGGTGCTGCATCTCCCCGCCCTCAGCGCAACGGCCGCTCCGATCCAGGCGGAAATCGCCAAAATCAGCGATCCGATGATCAAGAGCCAGATGATCGTTCCGATCTTCCTGACCCATGTCCTGCCGGTCGGCGTCATGGGACTATTCGCCGCCATCATCATCGCCTGCGCCATCAGCTGCGACGACACCTATCTCCACGCGTGGGGCACCATCTTCATCCAGGACGTCTATCTGCCCTTCCGCAAACAGGAAAAGCTGGAACCCAGAAAACACATGATTCTCCTGCGCCTCGCCATCTTCGGCGTCGCCGCCTTCGGTTTCACCTTCAGTCTCCTGTTCCCGCTGAAAGACTTCATCCTGATGTATTTCGCGCTGACCGGAGCCATCTATCTGGGCGGCGCCGGATCGGTCATCATCGGCGGACTCTACTGGAAACGGGGCACGACCGCGGCGGCGTGGACCGCCCTCACGGTCGGAACGGTTCTGGCCTTCGGCGGCATTCTCCTCCAGCAGATGTGGCCCGGAACGGTGGCTCCGGCCCTTCTCAAAATCTGGCCGGACTCCCATTTCCTGCTGGCCAATCAGACTAAATTCTTCCTGAACGGACAGCTGATTTTCTTCATTGCGATGCTGATTTCCGTGGTCAGCTACATCGTGGTTTCTCTGCTGGGGCCGAAGCGCGTATACAATCTGGACAAACTTCTTCACCGCGGAGTCTACGCGATTGCTGAGGATGTGACGGTTGCTGTTCCGGCGGCGAAAACCGCGGACGGAAAGCCGGTCCGCAGTTTCAGCTGGCATAAGATCATCGGCATTTCCGACAACTTCTCGAAGTTCGACAAGTTCGTGGCCTGGGCGACTTTCGTGAAATCCATGGGCTTCTGGTTTTTCTTCATCATCGTCACCGCGATCTGCGTCTGCACCAACTGGATCACCGATGCAATCTGGGGTGAAATCTGGTGGTGGAAGCTGGTCGCGTTTTCCGTCGTGCTGGGAACCGTCTGCACCGTCTGGCTCGCAATCGGCGGCATCCGCGATGCCTTGCGTCTCTTCCGTGACTTGAAAACAGAGAAGATCGACATTCACGACGACGGTTCCGTCTCCGCGGAAGAAAAAGAAAACTGGGAGAAAGCATGATGGAACAGGACGCCTGAAAGGAATTCAGCCGCAGGAAGTTCTGAAGCTCATTCCGCAGTCCGTTCCCGAATCAGGGGACGGACTGTTTTTTTTTCAAGGAAGATCCGGATGGGACCGAAGAGAGGATTCCTTCAACGAGATCATCGAAAACACTGTCGTCTCCATTTTTATACGGATTTGCAATCTTAAGGTTAGCAATACTTTAATGGCATTGACCTCATGAGATGTTGTTTCTTACGGAAGCGTTCATGGCTTTTGACAGATTGTTCGATCAGGCACCGTCCGAGGCAGGTTCGTGACTCCGTCGCGAACTGAATTTTTTCCCTTCAGTTCGGCAGGGGACTGCAGAACCTACCCGAAACGTCGCGATGCAGAAAAGGTGTTGAACTCAAATATGACTTTTACTATCCCTAAGAATGCAAATTGGTATTACACACAAAAGGAGGAGACCCTTCATGCTGAAGGAGGGAGGATGAGATTTTGTGAATGTTTCCGGGAGGCAACCGGAGGGGATGGAGCCTTGTCACTTCTGCCGGAAGATGATTCTGCCTTTGCTCAGGTCATAAGGGGAGATCTCGATGGTGACCGTATCCCCCGGTAGAATCCGGATGAAGTTCAGACGCATTTTGCCACTGATGTGGGCGAGCACATTGTGTTTGTTCGGGAGTTCGACCCTGAACATAGTGTTCGGCAACAATTCTTTGACTACGCCTTCGAGCTTGATTAAATCCTTAGACACGTGTTAAGACCTCCGTTTCGTTCTCGGTTATCAGCAGCATGTGTTCGAAATGGGCGGAAGGTTCCCCGTCCCGGGTGCGCACCGTCCATCCGTCACTTTCCATATAAACCCTTCTCGAACCCAGATTGAGCATGGGTTCGACGCACAGCACCATTCCGGGGAGCAGACGCGGCCCCTTCCGGCACTGGACATAATTCGGGACATCCGGCGGCTCGTGCAATTTCGTGCCGCAGCCGTGTCCGACATATTCTTCCACAATTCCGAGATTTCCGCGCTTGGCCTCCATTTCGACCCCGCGGGAAATATCCTGCACATATCCGCCCGGATGCGCGGCGGCAAGCCCCGCCTCCAGGGCGCTTTCCGTAAATTTCAGAAGGCGTTCGATATCCGGCGGCATCGGCTCGTCGCCGACATAGACCGTCTTGGCGGTGTCGCCCACTCCGCCCTCGAAGGACACTCCGACGTCCACGCTGACGACATCCCCTTTGAGGATGAAGCGGTCGCGCCGTCCGATCCCGTGCACCACCTCGTCGTTCAGAGAGATGCAGATATTGCCCGGATAGCCGCGGTAATTCAGGAAGGAGGGAACCCCTCCCATGGAGCGGATGATTTCACCGCCGAGCTCGTCCAGATCCGCGGTCGTCATTCCGGACCGGACCAGTTTGCAGATGCGTTCCCGCGCTTCCGCGGCCATTCGCGCCGCTTTGCGTATCCGGTCGATTTCCGCCGGGGTGTGGATGACGAAGTCTGGTTTCATAATCACGTATTCAGGACGGCGAGGAGAAAGCCGTAACTCTGTTCCCTGGGAAGTGAAGAGTCGATTCTGGCAAGAAGATTTCTCTCCTCGTAGAAACGGATCAGGGGAGATGTCTGCTCTTCATACACCTTCAGCCGGTTCTGCGCGGTTTCGAGGGAATCGTCAGAACGCTGGAAAAGCTCGCCTCCGCAATGGTCGCAGACGCCTTCGCGCGCGGGTTTGGAAAAGAGCTTGTTGAAGTTGGCCTTGCATTTGCGGCAGGTGAGACGCGCGGTCAGGCGCTGAATCAGCAGATTGTAGGGAGCTTCGAAAAGAACCACCTTGTCGAGTTTTCTTCCGATCTTCGGGGCGGCCTCTTCCAACAGTTCGGCCTGCCTCACGGTTCTCGGGAACCCGTCGAGGATGAAACCTCCGGAACAATCGTCCTGGGAGAGACGCGCGGCAACCATGTCCGCCACAATCTGATCGGGAACAAGTTTGCCCTGGTCAATCAGCGTTTTTGCGCTTTTCCCCAGTCCGGTTTCGCGGCGGATCTCGTCACGGAGGAGGTCGCCGGTCGAAATGTGGACCAGCTTCTCATCCTGAAGCAGCGCTTCGGACAAGGTTCCCTTGCCGGCGCCGGGAGGTCCGAGGAAAACCAGATTTTTGTTCTTGATCATTTTACCCTCTCCAAAAAGGCATTAAGAATTGTAATGTATCCTCTCAATAACGATTTTCCAACCTTCAAAGAGTCTTTTTACGAGCAATCTTCGGAAAAAACTATTTTTGAGCGGCCGCCGCAAAGCTTTCGACGGTGGCTTCGAGTCCCCTGCGGAAATCCCAGGAGGGCCGGAAGCCGGTCGAAAGGAGACGGTCGACGCACGCGGTCGAATGCTTGACGTCGCCCGGACGTTCCGGCAGATAAACGATCTTCGAGGAGGAGCCGAGAATCTCCACGATCATCTTCGCCAGCATGTTGATGGTCATCTTTCCGCCATAGGCCACATTGTAAACACCGGTGAACGGATGCTCCGTCATGAAGATGTTGGCCGCGGCGATATCCTTGACGAACACAAAGTCGCGGGTCTGCTCGCCGTCGCCGAAAATGGTGATGTCCTCATTGGCCAGCGCCTTGGCGATGAAGATGGGAACGGCCGCGGCGTAGGCGCTTTTCGGATTCTGCCGGGGGCCGAATACATTGAAGTAGCGGAGGCAGGCTGTCTGGAGACGGCCCGTTCCGGTGAACATGGAGCAGTAGTATTCGCCGTCCATCTTGGTGATGGCGTAAGGGCTTTTGGGTTCCGGGACCATGGTTTCGACTTTCGGGGAAACCGGATTGTCTCCATAGTTCGCGGCGGAAGTGCTCAGGACCAGTTTTTTGACTCCGGCGCGCGCGGCTTCTTCGAGGAGAATGATGGTTCCGAGGGCGTTGATCCGGTTGCACTCTTCGATTTTCTCCATGGATTCGGGAACGCTGACCATCGCAGCCAGATGGAAGACGCTGTCGACACCCCGCACCGCGTCCGCGACAACGGAACGGTCGGCGACGTCGCCTTCGAGCAATTCGCAGTCGAGCCCCGTGAGATTATCGCGCCGCCCAGTGCGGAAATTGTCCAGGACCCTGATCTCGCATTTTCCCTGAAGAGATTCCACGATATGGCTGCCGATGAACCCGGACCCGCCGGTGACGAGGACTCTCTTCATTTCAGGAATTCCTTGACGATTGCGTTCATTTCAGCTTCTTTTTCCATCAGGCGCTGAACAAGGGCGAACTGGTTCCGGCAGCGTTCGAGGTTGTGGTTTTCATGCTTGACCCGGAAATATTTGTCGCCGTTGAGGTGATCGGTCAGGAAACGAAGTCCGATCTCGTATGAGATGAGGATGCCGGAGAAGGGAAGGAGTTCGATTTCCTTGCGGGTCAGGCATCCCTGCGCGCCGTCCAGATACCCTTTCACGAGGGAACGGAAAATATGGGTGCGGACCTGGACTTTGGAAAGATCGGTTTCATCTTCGGCGGCGGGACAGACGCTGGTGCGGACAAGGTCGCCGAAGTCGTAGAGGGAGAGTCCGGGCATGACGGTGTCGAGGTCGATCACGCAGAGACCTTCTCCGGTTTTGTTGTCCAGCAGAACGTTGTTGAGCTTGGTATCGTTGTGCGTAATGCGTTCGGGGATCTGCCCCTTGCCGAGAAGATCGAGCAGAATGGGCGCGACATGGCAGTTTTTACGTGCGAATTCGATTTCCCGGGCGGAGGCAGAGGCACGTCCGGCGGGATCGTCATGGGCGGCGCGTTCAAAATCGGCGTAGCGGGAGGGCGTGTTGTGGAAATTGGGAATGGTTTCGTGAAGGCGGTCGCCGGGAAGGTCGTCCAGGAGCATCTGGAATTCTCCGAAAGCCTTGGCGGCGTGATAGGCCTGCGCTTCCGTTTCAAGGATGTTATAGGTGCGTGCGTCGTCGATGAAATGGTAGGAACGCCAGCATTCCTCCCCGTGGATATAGAACCATTTGCCGTCTTTTGCGGGAATCAGCTGAATGCAGCGGCGGGCGCTGTCGGGTCTGCCGCGAAGTTTTCCGACCGAATGTGCCAACACCCGCGTGATATTGTCCATCAGGAGTTCGGGCTTCCGGAAAACGTTCGTATTGATGCGCTGGAAGATATACTGGCGCTTTTCACCTTCGTCGATGAACACGGCGCGGTAGGTGTCGTTGATGTGTCCGCTTCCGAAAGGTTTCACTTCCACAAGGCGAGTGTCGTCGATCTTGAATTTCGCTGCGATTTCTTTGACTAATTTTTCCATAGTTTTGATTACTCCAGAGGAGAGGGATATATACCGCTTTGAATCAGAGCCCGGATGGATTGCTCCACACGGGGTTTGTCCTCGCGGTAGGTCACGCCGAACCACGAGTCGGAACTGGTCATGACCTGAAGCGATATTTTTTTTCGTTCAATCAGCTCATCCACGGCAAAGGGGATATAGAACTCGGATTTGAGCTCGGTTCCGCGCCGGGAAAGGAACTCCTCGAACAGTCCGCCCAGCGAGGAGAAGATGGAGGGCATGAAGCCCCAGAAGTTCAGCGAAACGATCTCGTCTCCCGTCAGAGGGTGAACGGAACCGTTCTCGTCTTTGAATTCGGCGCGGCCGTCGGACACGGGAACGATGTGAGTCCGTTCCGTTACCCCGGTCAGGAATCCTTCCGCATTTTTCTCGCAGACTCCGCGGGAAACGGAACCGAAGTCGGAAAGGGTGTTGCGGAGAGTGTATCCGACCATGAAGTGGCGGCGTTCCGGATCCGGATTGTCCGCAAATGCCCGGGACAGCAGCGCATAGGCGTTTCTTCCGTAAAAATCGTCCGCGTTGATGGCGGCGAACGGGGAGGTGATTTTGGAGGCTGCGCAAAGGATGGCGTGTCCGGTTCCCCACGGCTTGGTGCGTCCGGAAGGAAGAGTATACGGAGCCGGAAGGTTTTCAAGTTCCTGAAAGGCATACTCCACATGGATCCTCTTTTCCCAGCGGGCGCCGACTTTTTCGCGGAAGACGGATTCGATGTCGTGACGGATCACAAAGACGACCTTGTCGAATCCGCTCCGGATGGCGTCGTAGATCGAGTAGTCCAGGATGATTTCGCCGGCGGGTCCCACCGGATCGATCTGTTTGAGGCCGCCGTAACGGCTTCCCATTCCGGCTGCGAGAACGAGCAATGCGGGCTTTTCCATTTTCTTTATCTTTTCTCCGTTATCTCAGATGACCGGCAGGCTGGCAGCGGCGACCGCCTGCCCGTGACGCCGGGAAGTTTCGTCCGGGATACGGAACTCTACGCGGGAAGCGTATTCCGGGAATTCCTTTTTCAGGACTTGCGCCGCGCGGTCCAGAATGATGTCTCCGCCCTTGCCGGAGGTGACGCGTCCGAGAATCAGGAGCTTCTCGATTTCATAGAACTCGCAGTAGCGGGCGATGGTATATCCGAAACAGACTCCGATGTTGTCGAAAATCTTCTCCGCGCGCGGATCGCCTTTTTCCATCAGCTTCTGGACTTCCTTGAGCTGTTCGGCGAATTTCATGTCCTTCGGGAGCTCGATTCCGGCCAGGGGGGCCAGACGGGCGACGCCCTGCTGGCAGAAATACTGAACCGCGCATCCGAGGTCGCCGGACCATTCGTCCGCGGGAGCGCCGTCGCGGTAATCGGCGGGAACGAACGCCAGTTCGTTGAGCCAGTCGGTGATGTTTCCTTCGGGATTCACATATCCGCCGGCCACGCTGGTTCCCATCGAAACGCCGAGAACGCTGTTGGAATTCATTTCCATGGATCCGGCCAGAGCCGTCACTTCGCCGTCGTTGACCACTTCAAAGGGAACGCCCCATTCTTTGCCGAGCTCGAGGAAAAGATCCTTCACGCGGGTTTCAAACTGGTCCTGGGGAATGCCCCGGAAAAGAGAGGCGATGCGGACCCGGTTGTTCACATACACGCCGGCGGAGCTGCCGCCGATCGCATCCACCCGCGGGAGTTTCGCAGCGGCGCGGCGGAGCGTGTCGTTGATGCCGTCCTTGTGCCACTGGATATCCGTCTGGAAGTAGGGATCCCAAGGAACCTCTTCGCTGAAAACGAGTTTGCCGTCGATCAGGGCGGCGCATTTGCGGTCGGACCCGCCGAGGTCGAAACCGATCCGGCATCCGTCGAGATGGCGTCCCAGCGGCTTGGTGGGTTCGATGGGAGCCGGAGCCTCCTTCAGCGGACAGTAGACCACCTGCATTTCATTGGAGTAGATCCGGCCCATGATTTCGCAGTCGAACGCGCGTTCTCCCTTGGGGGAGTAGATCCCGGCCAGTTCCGCGGCCAGAACCGCGTCGCCCGCGATCGTGACCTTGTATCCGCCGCGCATCCAGAGGAGGCTTTTCACCAGACGTTCCACATGGCGGATGTTGGCATCCTGTTCTTCGGCGCTCGGAGAACCGAACACCACCGTCGAAAAGGTGCTGACGCTTTCCGGAGTCCTTTCCAGTGCGATCACGATTTTCTTGCTTCTCCCGGAAGCGGCAACGGCTTTGCGGAACTCGCGGTCCCACAAAATCGGAGGAACGAAATTCTTATCAAGACACGGAACCACGGCGCAGGATGCGGCACGATTGATTTCTTTCAGCATGGCTTTCTCCGTTCAGTTATTGATCAATGTCACTTTTAAAACAGTCCATACAAGATACATTCATTTTGAAAAAAATCAAGTTCTAAAAGGTTGAATATCAGAAGAATCACCTGTTATTTGCCTCACCCTCGCCGAAAAGCCCCATCCGCCGGACTCCCGCGCCCGGAAAAGAATCGGAGCCGGGCGCAGGAACCCGGCTTACGATATCTCCCGGCAGACGCCCCGCAAGCGGCATCTTTCACAAACGGAAGAGATTTCCGTTTTCGGAAAATCCGACAGGGATACCGATGGATTCACGATGACCTTCCCGAGCATTTCGCCGACGCTGTCGCGGACGAAATCCTCCGTCACCGGGGACGGCCGGAAGGAACTCCATTCAAAGCGGTCGCCGACACAGACGCCGTTCCACACCTCGGGGATCCAGCCGACGTAGCGTTCCGCGACCCGGCGGGCGAACACCTTCTCCGGCAAGCCGTCAGCAGGATCGCCGTAAACGCGGTCCGGCATCTTCGAAGGATCATGGACAAACCGGAAGGCGACGCCGACCGCCTTCCCCCGGTGAAGCGCCGGAAGCCACGGACGCATGTGGACCGCTGTCCCGGCAAAAGGAAATTCGACGCATTTCCGCGGCAGACGCCAGCCCAGAGGGTCCAGTTCCATCAGGCGTTCCATAAAACCGGAGTCCTCCAGCCCCGCGAAGAACCCGGTGAAAATTTCATGCGCGCTCTCCAGAAGGTCGCTGTGCGACGCGAACTCCCCGGTATGGTAATACAGTTCGGAAAAGGACAGCTTCTTCGGATCGGTCCGGAATTCCTCGGCCCTCAGTTCGGGTTCCGCCAGCAGAAGGCGGCGGGAGACATGGACCTGAAAAGCCTCCATCAGGGCGGCGGCGCGTCCGGAGGAGACCCGGTAAGGCATGGTTTCCCGGAGCGCCCGGTCGAGGGAATCTTCCGCGACTTCCCCGAGCCACTCGTCGAAAGTGGAAAGGTATTTTTCCAGGAACGCCCGCTGGGACCGTTCCCGCGAATAGGCGTTCCACCCGCCCTGAGCCAGATAATGCCGGAGGAAATAAGCCCGTTCGCAAGCGCGGAAAAGCCGGAATTTGCCCGCCGACCAGGAGAACGTTCCGGGGGAGACGTCCTCTTTCCAGGACGTGGCTTCCAGCACGAAACGATCGAAATCAGGCATCGGTCACAGGTCCGCCGGAAGGAAGTAGAGCATCCCGCGTTTCGGCGTGAAGCTCTTGAAGGGCTGTCCCTGCATGGAAATATTCACCGGCTGGGTTTTGGCAAACATCATCGAAAGGAATCTCGAGAAGGAGAAGGGTTCCTGATAACGGATCACCGCATAGGTGTCTTTCTCCAGATGGGCGGCTTTGGCGGCCGTGGTCACCGCATCCCGGAAATAGCCGAGGGAATCGACCAGTCCGAGGTTGAGCGCCTGTTTTCCGTCAAAGACGCGTCCGTCCCCGATAAGGGTAGTCCGGATCTTTTCCGCCGGAATATTGCGGGACCGGGAGACGATGTCCACGAACTCCGCATAGGTGTTGTTCACGAGGGTCTGGACAAGGGCGATCTCCTCGGGAGTGCGTTCCCGCGAACCGTCGAGCATGTCCTTCATTTTCCCGGAAGTGTAGACTTCGGACTTCACGCCGATCTTCTCGAAGAGGCCGCGGTAATTGTAGGTGGAGATGATCACGCCGATGCTTCCGGTCAGGGTGAGCTTGTTGGCAATGATGGGTTTGCATCCGGAAGCGATATAATATCCGCCGCTGGCTGCCATGGAATTCATCATCGCGACCGCCGGTTTTTTCGTCTTTTCGCGGAAAAGCCGGATTTCCTCGTAGATCTCGTCGGACGCCTCGACCTCTCCGCCGGGGGTGTCCAGATTGACGATCAGGGCCTTGACCTGGTCATCGTCGGAGGCGCGGCGGATCCGGGCGCAGATGGAACGGGCGTCCGCTCCTTCCGAAAAGGAATCCCCCATATCCGAAACGATCACGCCCTTGACGTCGATCACCGCGATTTTCGGGGTGGAGTCCGAAGAATCGAAGTCTCTCACGCCGCAGACATATTCCTCATCGAACGAATCGGGATCGTCGTATGCCAGAGGCTCCGGGGGAGTCAGGCGGGAAAGGTAACTGACCGCGCCGAAAATCATCAGTCCGATCACGACCAGCATCAGAAGACCGGCAAACATAAATCCGCATCCGAAACAGCTGAAACTGAATCCGGACTTTTTCTCATGTTCTTCAACCATACGGGAATCCTTCTTTCCTCAAAGGGTTTCGATCAACTCGGGAGAGACTATTTCCACGCGGAAAGCCCGCGCGGCGGCAATATCGTATTCGGCGGCGGAAGCGGTCAGACAGCTGGCCGACGCGGCGCACAACCCCAGCTGAAACGCCTCCAGCGGCGCGGTCCCGCTCAGAATCTCCGAACAGGTCACCGCCGAACAGGTATCTCCGGCTCCGATGGGATTGGCCACCTTGGCGACCTTCGGGACGGAGAGCCTCCAGACGTTCACTCCGTCGAAGAAAAACGCATACGAAGAGCCCGCCGTGACCGCCGTCAATTTCAATTTGAAATGTTTCTTGCAGAACCGGAAGGCGTCCCGCAGCTCCCGCTGTCCGGTCAGCTTCAGGATCTCCTCCTGATTCACCTTCATGAACGGAATCTCGTTCCTGAGCGATTCCTCCACATTCATGAAAGTGTCCAGCATGACGAACTTTCCGGTCCTGACCGCTTTTTCGATCAGCCCGGAATAGAAGTGCCCGGTCACTCCGGGCGGGTAGGTGCCGCAGACGGCCAGGGCGTCCACCCCGTCCAGAGCCTCCAGCCCCGCCTCATACAACTCCCGGGAAGTCTCGAAGGATATGGGTTCGCTCGGCTCGATCAGCTCGGTTACGGACGGCGGAACTTCGCTGATGGCCGTCGAACAGGTGCGCGTCACGGCGGCGGAGAAGACGGTCCGGTGGGAGATCCCTTCACGGTCAAGGACATCGGTAAGCAGTTTGCCGGTAATTCCTCCGGCGAACTGAAGGAGTTTCGGCTCCGCCTTCCCCCAGGTTTTCATTGCACGCGCAAAATTGATGCCTTTTCCGGAGGCGGTCTGTTCCAGGGCATACGCCCGGTTGACCTCCCCGCAGAGCAATGTCCGGAAATGGAGCGTCTTCTGCCACGCCGGGTTCAATCCGCAAACCAGTATTTTCTTCATATCAGTGTCTCATTCTCATGATTCGATTCGGTAATTCGGAAAAAGTACCCTCCGAAACCCGGTTTGTCAAGTTCAAACCCTCTTCCGCATCTCCAAAAGTCAGCGTTTTTTCCAACTCCGCGGATTGCATTCGACACCTCCCGATGTTATACTACTGCGAAAAACAGGAGATTCCCCGATGAAAACCGAACGTCAGTCCTTTACGATGATCGAACTCCTCACGGTGGTCGCCATCATCGCCGTCCTTGCCGGCATCGCCGTCGGCGTCGCCAATTTGATCGCCGACAAATCCGCCTCGGCCAAGACCGAAGGCACGATCAAAGCCCTCGAGCTCGCCCTGAACATGTATAAGGATAAGTTCGGACACTATCTGGACGTTTCCATCACGCCAAGCGTAATAAAAATTCCGGCAAACATTCCCACGACCGATTTCGATGGTTCCCTCTGGAAGTTCCTCGACCAGAAACTGATCAATACCTCTACAGAAAAAATAGTCATCAGCGGAACAACCTACCGCTACTTCAAAGACGGCTGGAACCGTCCGCTGCTGTATCGAAGCCCGGGTCAATACAACAAGACTACTTTTGACCTCGGATCGGTGGGGGCTGACGGAAAAATCGGAGATGGTGGAACTCCAATATCCACCCCTGCCGATATTACGTCTTCCATCAACACCGACTATAACGCCAACTTCGGCAAAGGGGACGACGTCGTCAACTTCATCCATAACTCGAACTGAGCGTATCTCAGGACCGGGCACTCCCGGAAGGATGAAGAAAAAAAGGAGGCGACGGCGATAAGCCGGATTCTGTTCTCTTTTGCAAGAGCGGCAACCATCTATCTGATGCGACCAGTACCCGGGATTCAAACGCTGCGAGCAACAGCTCATCCCCTATTTGGTCTTGCTCCGGGAGGGGCTTGCCTTGACGGAGGAAATTGCTTCCGCTCCCGGCGGGCTCTTACCCCGCCGTTTCACCCTTGCCGGACTTGCGTCCGGCGGTCTGCTTTCTGTTGCGCTTTCCTTTCCGGGGCGTATTGTCCCCGGCATCCCTTTATCCAAGGGACTCCCTGCTCTGCGGAGTCCGGACTTTCCTCCAGTCCTTGCGGACCGGCGGCTGCCTGCCGTCGCCTCCGGCGTCAATATACCCCTGAATGATGTTTTTTTCCACCCGCAAAGCCGTTTTTTCAGGGGTTTTTATTCCGCGGCCGGATAAAATTCTGCTTCAGGCCTCGCTGTCCATGATGCAGAGCAACGGAGGAATTCCTCCCTTTGCTGAATTAAAAAACATATTCCGTGTTCTCATTTTATTCTGCTTTTTTTTGTCCTCTCCCCTGCATCCGCAGTGGCGATTACTTTCACATCGTCATAGTCGCAGCCGTAATTCAAGAGTCCGGCAAACCAGATTGAACGAAAAACATAAGCAGTCATATCCACGTTTTCATAAATCAGGACAGGCACTCCGGACTTCTCGACAAAAAGTGAAATCATTTTTGCGTGATGATTATAAACGATATGCCAGGAATGCCATTGGAACACGGATTTTATAAAAGGCTTCTTTTCAGTATATATATTGGGCTCCTTGCTGTTTTTATAGTAAAACAGGCAGTTTGTTGCATTCGCATGGCGATAGCCTCTGGCGCCGAAGCCTTCCCCCGTCCCGGATGACCACGGAAACGGAAACACCGGAACAGCAAGGGAAGACAAAACCACACATAACGGTGCGGCCTCGGCATTCCCTCGGACTTTCAGCATGATTTCCACGGTCCGGGTGTTCGTGTCCACCGTATAAAACCGATCCAGCGTCACCGAAGTGCCGAAAGCCTGATTCATCCCCCGGAAAAAATAGTTGTTTCCATCGGGTCCGTCCTCGCTTCCCCGGAAAGCCAGCCTGGTGGAAGGCGGCATCTCGCTTGTTTTATGGCTGTTAACGAAACGGACCATGGAATCGGGCGATTGGAAATCATTCCGGTATAAAACGATTTCTTCTGCGGATGTCAGGAAAGACAATCCAGACAAGAATAAACAAAGTCCCGATGCAGTTGATTTTTTCATTTGCCGGTACTCCCTGTTTTTTTGATTGCGTCTTGTAATTTCACAATCTGGCGGGCTACATTGTTCCGCCAGATCATCCATTGCCCAGGATCATGACACCAGGTCATGGTGTCTTTCAGCAGGCTTGACGGAATTTCGAGATATACGGCGCTTTCCTTCAAAAGCGGCCGATCGGCCGGATCGTTATTCCTTTTCAGCTGATCGTAAACCTTCCGTAAAATCAGCAGGTATTCATAATCTTCACGGCCGTCGCGCATCGTTTCAAAACGTAGGCTCGACAGCAACTGGAATAATTCCGGCCCTGGCCAAAGCTGGTCTCCGTTGCCGAACTGGCATACGGCGGGCGGATCATGCAGAATCGGATATTTCCCGATTCTGCCGTTCGGAGCTGCTCGCAAAGAGTTAATCGTGAATTGAAACAAACCGTCGATATTGTATTTCCAGCATATTATCGGAGGGATGCGTTTATCCAGCAGCGGAGTATCAAGGTAAACTTCCGGAGTATAGCCCCCCTGGGAATTTTTTCCGGGACTGCCGCAAGTATAAATCCAAATTGCCTCTCCCTGCTTCTGACGTTTGCTAAGTTCAGACCCGACTTCTTCATACGAACGCAGCAGCGGCCTCCATTCATCCATCAGCCCGACCGCCTGTTTGAAGTTCAGCGGAGTCACGCCGTAAGCGGTCAATTTCAATCCGGGACAATATTTCCGGAAAAAATGGTGGGTTTTGATGAGCAGGGCTTTGCGTTCGTCGCTGTTCGGCTCGTCCACATTTTCAACATACGCAATTTTATCCCAGCCTTTTTCCCTGGCATGTTTCCAATATTGCTGCCAGAAACTGATGAAATCCGGGTTGTCCCATATTTCCGGAGCCGGCCATTTGCATTTTGCCGGATACGGAGAAACTTCTCCAGTCTTGCGATCGGTTATTTGCAACATCGGGTATCCCCAGCCTCCGGCAAACAGAGTCGCCATGCCGTCGCTGCAATTCAGATTCAAATTGAAGGAATTGGCGCCATACTTGACCGCCAGATCGACCCATTTGTCGAATTCAGAAAAATCGACGGTCAACCGGCCGCATTCTTCGCGAATGAGTTTTAACTTGGGACCCAGCGTAAAGTAATCATACAGTCCCATGGAAATACGGTATCCCTCGAAGTCTTTGAGAATCCTCTCATAGTGTTTCAGTGTGACGTGATCGTTCTTATAATATCTGCGCAAAGGATAGAAACGCAGCCAGCTTTCCGTTTTCAGGCTGCCGGCTTTCGGCAGGACAAAATCGAACACCTCCAGTTCAACCGGGAGGTTGAATGAAGTGCGGGCATTTTGCACTTTTAAAGTGCCCCTGTAAATTCCGGCAGCCTGATCTTCCGGGATTTTTACACGCAATGACACAGGAGTCTGACAATCCGCGGGCACATCGACGGAGGCGTGCGGCATAATGACATCCGGCCAGAACGCAATGAAATCTCCGGCCGCGTTTGCCGGACGCGGTTTTTCGATATACTGCACTTCGCCGATTTTCCATTGTCCGGCCGGAAGGATCGCCTCGCCATTTTCCTGTTTCATGTCGCTCATTTCAACCGTTGCATTTTTTACTCCAGCTTCGTTCAGCGGGATAACGACGATCTGCAAATTCTCCATTTCATTCTTTGCTGCCTTCAACGACATCGGCTGATTGATTTTCCCGGAAAACAATTTGTCCCGGAAGATATGCTCAAAGACGGAAGCATTTCCGACACAAAAATCGGGATTTCGCTGTAGGGAACTCACACTTTCCCGCCAAACCTGTTTTTGAACTTTGCGTTCCAGCATACCGGCGGAAACAAGCGCTTTTGCGTTCCGGTTCGATAAAACATTCCCGCTTTCACCGGTCATGCCTTTTTTAATGTTATCCGCCCCTCCTTTAAGCGCCGAAAGAATTTCCTGAAGCCCGTTTAAATTCTTTTCGGCGTCGCGCCTGAACTCCTGTTCCGTAATTTTGGAGTTCAATTCCCTGATCCAGGTTATTTTCGTTTCCAACGCTTTGATATCTTCATACAAGTCCGCTGCCGAAAAACGCATGGTCCAAACGCTCAAAGGGCTGGCGGAGTAGTAGGATCTGACGGCAAGATTCAATTTATATTCTCCGCCTTGATCAAGTGCATACGGAATTTTTACAGTTTTGACGGCGGCCGTATCGGCATATCTGTGCATGTCAATGATTTTATCGTTCCAGCCGGAAGAATTTTTCCGGCTCAATGTACATACAATATCGAAGGGATTCACACGGATATTTTCCACTCCCAAGCCGATTTCGCTTCTGCCCAGCGTCAGTGTGCCGGGACTTTTGACTTTAAGAGTCAGATCGTACGGGGCGGGACGTTTTCCAAAAGTGACCGGAACGAATGCATCCCGATTGCCGAAGCCTCCGGTTTTTGCAAAAGACAACTGACTCCACTCCATGTTCGAACTATGAGTTCGCGCTAGATTCATTTTCCAGGTTTCTCCGGCAACCGGAGTCCCCTGCGGGAAACCAGGCTGTGCCAGATCGGCAAAAGGAATTCTTATCTCCATTTTCCAATGATTGCCGTCCCTGCTTGAGGCGCATTCCCATTCCCCATCCCATAATTCCGGTTTTTCATTCAAAGCATCCCAGCGGATCCCCCGGTAAGCAATCGCGATATGGAACGTATCTCCCTTTTCCGCCGGAGCGAAGAATAATTCTACGTTGTCATCCCTGAATACCGGGGCGTCCACGGTTTCCTGATTGACAATTGAAACAATTCCATCCTTCTGCGAGCATTCGAAAGCAATATATAAATAACAGGAATCGTAACCAAGCCGTGCAATCGTATTATCCGCGGGTTCAGCCCCGCTCGAATACTTTTTGAAAGGCCTGGTAATTACAGCCTTTTGCCAGGCTTTATCATCCAGTTTTCCATCTATTTTCGGCGCATCGGAAATAAATGGTATTTCAATATTATCGGCATAAAGCATGCCGCTGAAAAATAAAACAGCCAGCCCCGTCCATAATTTCATCACGGTTTATTCTCCTCAACTATTCATTGTTGTTTTTCAGAATCGGGATTGCATTCTCTTGCAGCCTATCACTTATATTCAATAATCCGCCCGCCATTTATCAGCCGGCACAAAATACCCCGCGGAGACCGGAAGGTCATTTTTCCAAAATTCCACGTGACCGTCGAACAACAGGACGTTCACCCCCTTGCCGTGCCGGTATCCAATAAAACGTCCCGTGATGTAATACGGATGGTTTTTTCCTGCCGCCCCGGTTCCATCGATGATTTCCTTGTCCAGGATAAAGAATTTCGAAGAAGGCCTTTTCACCTGGAGAAAATTCAATGCACATTTCCAGTTCATCCATATCTCCGGATGTTCCAGAATAGACTGTTCGGTTCCGGCGGAAGACCATACCGCCAGCCCGTTCATCATATACTGACTGCCGAAATACCAGGTGGTAGGCCCCCAGGGGTCCCATTGTGAAACGGTATTCTGTTTGATCGATGGACATTCGAACAGTGTGGAAACTCCTCCATACCCCACGGTATCGTTTTTCCATATCGGGAACGGCAGATATTTATTGGATATCAAATCGGTTTTCCAGTAAACCAACCTGTCGCTTGCATTATCGTTCCTCGGGATTATACCGTTATTGTCATCGCCATAGTTCTGACACCCGATTCCTATCTGCCTCAGATGATTGACACAGCTTATCCTGTTTGCCAGTTCTTTTGCCTTACTGAGCGCCGGCAGCAGCAGGGATGCGAGGATTGCGATGATCGAAATCACAACAAGCAATTCAATCAATGTAAATGTAAGCTCACGGGGTATGCCCGTCTGGATCTGGACTTCGGTTCTTTTGCGGATTCCTTGTTCTTTTCTCATTTTCTTCTCTCCTCGTTTTTATCTAATCCGGTTCCGGCAGAATTACGGACAATGATTTTCGGTTCGATCATGATTGTTTCGCCTTTGGCACCGGCTTCAATCAGTTCAGCGGTTTTAGCGGCAATGATTTCAGGGCAAATGGATACGGAAGTCAAAGCCGGATTGAATTTGTAGCACCATTCCGTATTGAAAAAACCGATTACATCGACATCGCGGCCGGGTTTCAAATTCAATTGGCCAAGGGCATTATAGGCGGAAAGGGCAAAATAATCGCCGATGCATAAGATTCCGTCAACCCCGGAACATATCAATTGCCGGAGTTTTTGTTCCGTATCCGAATTGTTGTCGTACACTATTTCGACGGTACAGTCCGCAGCTTCTGCCGCCGATTTAAATCCTGAAATCAGCCTATTGAAATAAAGCTTTCCGGGACAGGCGATGTTCTGAAGCGAATGCGGCGTAAAAGTCAGGATCAGAAGATTTTTTCTTCCGGCGCCGATCAGATATTCGGCAACATTTTTTCCGCCGGCAAAATAATCCACCAATACTTTCGACGCCTTCGTAATTTCAATCGCGGTTTCATAACGGTTGATGAAGATCAGCTGGGAGATGTCCGGAATGTGTTTTGCGAATAGATGAAACGGAATATAGCAATCTCCATCAATCAGCAATGAATGCGGGTTGCGGTCGATGATCCGTAAAATTACTTTTTCCTTTTCTTTTTCAAATAATTTTCCGAAATTCAAAATATCGATGTGCCCGAAATGATAATTGTCGATGCCCAGTTCTTTTTCAAGAAAATGGAAAATTTCATTATAAGGATAACAGGCATGATGAATGGTTTCAAGCAGAAAATTGCCTGCTGATCTCTTTGGCGTCTTTACAAATATTCCCTTGCCCTGAATACAGGTTATCAGGCCGTCCTGCTCCAGCAGCTTCATCGCCTGACTGATCGTCTGACAGGTTGTCCCCAGTGCCAGGGAAAGTTCCTTGTAGGACGCCAGTTTCTCATTTTCGACGTAATTGCCGCACAAAATACGGTCCTTAAACCAATTCCTTATCTGGTAATACTTGGGAACTGGAGATTTCAAATCAATGACTTGCATCATGCTGTAACTCCATATTATTTAAAATTGTTCTAGAACTCTATATGTATTATAGTGCCTTGCGGGAAAAAGTCAAATAAAATTTCTGAAAAAATTTCAGTGTCGGCTCCTGTTGTTCCGGGAAAGCCGTTTTTAATTCCATGTTTGAGTCCGGCTTGGTTGATTTTTGAAATGCCGATTCTCGATTTTCCATTGATTTTTCCTTCGTAAAGACCTTGAACGTCTCGCCTCGGACGGCGCTTCTCTGTGATCTCTCAAACCGCAGGAGCTTTGCCGAAACAGAACAGTCAAACCGGTTTCGAAAGCCATAAAAATTCCTTCACTTTCGTGATGAATCCGCTCGGTTTTTCTTCCGGCGTCTGGAAAAAGATTCGTAAGTATGCTACAGTAAAAACGGCAATTTTCCATCCGCGAATCGTGAAATGTTTGAAGAAACCTCAAGGGAGCGGCAATGAAGGAAAAAACGGCAAAAAGCAAAGAGGCTTTTTATGGTCCGGCGGACGTTCCGCCTCCCGCACTGACGATTTTTTCCTCCATCCAGCACATGCTGCTGGTGCTGTCGCTGGGGCTGGCCCTGCCGGTCACCATCGCGCATACGGCAAACCTGTCGCCGGGAGAATCGGGCATTTTCCTTTCGCTCGCGCTCCTTTCCATCGGCATCACAGGAATTCTTCAGACCTTGCCCTCCCGCTATCTCGGCAACGGCTGCATGGACCTTTCCGTCTCCGACTCCGCGGCGCTCTCGGCATGCACCGCCGCCGCACAGCTGGGAGGAATGCCGCTGGTCTGCGGGATGACCCTGCTTTCCGGATTTTTCAAAGGAATCCTCGGCTCGTTCACGTATTATTTCCGCAAACTCTTCCCCCCGGAAGTCACGGGATGCATGATCTTCATTCTGGGAATCAGCATCATCCCGACGGGGCTCAAGTATTTCCTCGGCGCAGGATATTATGCGAAAACAGGAGAATTCTCGACGCTTCATCTGTTTGTGGGCGTCTGTTCTCTCCTCATCATGTTTTCATGCACGGTTTTCAGCCGAAAGCTCAAATGCTACGCGGCGCTGTTCGGCATCACCGGCGGATTTCTCCTCTCCTGGATGGTCGGTATCCTGGACCTGAAAGCTTTCTCGGAACTCGCGGAGACTCCTTTCTTCCGCATTCCGTATCCTGAAAAGTTCTCGTTCGCCTTCGACTGGCGCGTCGCGCTGCCGTTCGCGATCGTCACCATCGCGGCGATCGTCGACAACATCGGGGACTACACCGCGGCGCAGAAGATCAGCGACCCGAAGTTCAAGCGTCCGGACTGGCGCCGCATCGAAAACGGAATCCGCGCCTCCGGGCTCGGTTCGCTGATCGCCGGACTGGCGGGCGGCGTGATCCAGTCGACCGCGACCACCAACCTCGGCATCGCGGGAGCGACGGGCGTCACCAGCCGGATCGTCGGCTATATTGCGAGCGGCATCCTGATCGCTCTGGCGTTCTTCCCCCGGGCGATGGGTGCGCTGATGCTGATTCCCGAACCGGTGCTGGGCGCGGTATTGATTTTCAGCATCGCCTATATCATGGCAGGCGGATTTTCAACGCTGTCCGCGGTGGAACTGGATGACAGGCGGATTTTCGTCATCTTCATTTCCATCATTTTTTCCGTTTCCGCGATGATGCCCGGATTGTGGACGTTCATCCCGAAACAGGCGGCGGTGACTCTCCTTTCCCCGATCGTGATGGGCACGCTGACCCTGCTCCTGATGACCGTTCTGACCAGCCTCGGCACACGCCGCCGCATCCGCTTTACCACCGCCACCGACGCGGCCTCGATTCCGCTCATGGACGGAAAGGTCAAGGAAATCTGCCAGGAATGGTGCGTTTCCAAAAGCCTCTGCCAGAGCCTGACCTTCGGCCTTGACGCCGTCTGCGAAAGCCTTTTCGTCAACGGGGTGGATAATGAAATCACCGTGGACGTCTCCTATGACCGGATGCAGATTAAAGTCAAAATCACGGCGAATCATCCATGCGTGCCGGAGGTGCGGCTCAAGAAAAGCGACACCCCTGATGAAGTGGAACTGGCGTTTCTCATGCTGAAAAATCGTTTCGACACGGTCCGCTGGCACCGGAACGGACAGATTCTGATATTGAACATCGAAGCCGATTTATGAAATTTCCACCGGAAGCCCCCTCCCCGAAGAAAAGCGCAAAAATCAAAGAATGCGGCTTTCCTTTCGGAGAAAACCGGGTATTGTACGGAATGGACATCATTCTTATATTCATCTGACATACAGGGAGAGCTGGACATGGCTGACATCGCGGAAAACATTCTGGAAAAAATCGGCAACACCCCTCTGGTGAAGATCGGCAAGCTCAACAGAGGCAAGGCCGAAATCCTCGCCAAAGTCGAATATTTCAATCCGGGCGGCAGCGTCAAGGACCGCGTGGGAGTCGCCATGATCGAGGACGCCGAAAAGCGCGGAATCCTCAAACCGGGCGCGCTGATCGTGGAACCCACCAGCGGGAATACCGGAATCGGACTCGCCCTTGCGGCCGCGGTGAAGGGATACAAACTGATTCTTACCATGCCGGACACCATGAGCATCGAACGCCGGAAACTGCTGTCGGCCTACGGGGCGCAGCTGGTCCTGACCGAAGGCGCGCTCGGCATGAAAGGCGCCATCGCCAAAGCCGAAGAAATCGTGAAGAAAAATCCCGGATCGTTCATGCCGCAGCAGTTTGAAAACCCGTCCAATCCCGCCTGCCACAGGGCCACCACCGCCGAAGAAATCTGGCGTGATACCGACGGCAAGGTCGACGTTTTCGTCGCCGGGGTCGGAACGGGAGGCACCATCACCGGCGTCGGCGAAGTCCTCAAAAAACGCAATCCTGACGTGGAAATCGTCGCGGTCGAACCGTCCGATTCCGCCGTCCTGTCCGGGGAACCTCCCGGTCCCCACAAACTCCAGGGCATCGGAGCCGGCTTCATCCCGAAAATCATGAACATGATTCTTCTCGACAGGATTGTCAAGGTCAAAGCAGAGGACGCGGGCGAAACCGCGCGTCAGGCGGCGCGTCACGAGGGACTTCTCATCGGAATCTCTTCCGGAGCGGCTCTCTTCGCGGCACTCCAGCTCAGTCAGCAGCCGGCCTACAAAGGGAAGCGCATCGTCGTGCTTCTGCCGGACTCCGGAGAACGCTATCTCTCCAGCTGGCTTTTCGAGGTCTGATCGGATCCGGCTACAGGTCAGGGAGCCTTCTTCAGCCCGATCTCGGCCAGGTGGAAGACGGAAATGACTCTCTTTCCGGGCTCCATATATTGCGGGACCAGTTTGAAGGACAGCTTCAATTCTTTCCTCTTGCGGGAAGCTTCCGGAATCCGGAAATCCACGCTGACGGACAGCCCTGAACCCACTTTCGCGCTATGGATCAGCGTATCGCCGTCATAGACCTGGAATGTGGATTTTTCCATGACCACGCAATGAACGGTGAGGCTGAGGAAAAGCGGCAAAGTTCCGGGAGGCAGCTGAACCGATACGGTATCCGAGCTCCTCATGGAGAGGCAGTCCTTGCCGGGCATGCAGTCATCCGAAAAGCTCAGCGGCGGGTATAGATTGAAAGGATGGAACTGGATCCGTTCTCCCATCCGCATCGGACGGGGAACCGTTCTGGGAGAAATCTTCATCCGGTCGAAATGCCCCCCCGCAATCATGTAGAAATAAGGCAGGGCCATTTCCCTGCGCTCTATATTCATTGCTCCGGAATCATTGTAATTCTCCAACAGGACGGCGACTTCCTCGACGATGAAAAAAGCATATTCTCCGTCAGGAAGCCCTTTCAAATGTGTCTGATACAGATCAGGCGGACGCGACCTTTTCACAACAGTCCCCGGTTCGGTCTCCCATGTCTTGCCGTTGTTCAGATCGATTGCCCGGAACCAGACGCGCAGCAGCTGGTTGTTGTCGATGTCCGAGCGGGGAGAGGAAAGCTGGTCATTCTCCAGACTCGTGGGAGAGAGCATGAAATGGACGACCGAATCAGGATATGGCGAAATCCCGGTCTGCCGCCAGTGATCGGAGTAAACCGTCTCGGGCAGAGCGTGTGACCGGATGGAACCGCCGGACCCTTTCACGGCGGGCCGCGCAAAGAGGGTATTCGGATTTTCCCGGATTCCTTTTTCCGCAAGGATCGCCGCGGGAAGATCGGAAAGGCGGCACGACACGGAATTGAAAAGCATCTCCGGATGTTTTTCTCCGGGACGTTTGACCAGAGTGATCATCTCCGGCGTGTACCGTTCCGTATGGTCTCCGGTCACCACGATGAGCGCATCTTCGTAGATCCCCAGTTTTTTCATGTTCTTCAGGAGCAATTCCACATTCCGCAGGGAACCTTTCAGCTGCCGTTCCACGTTGGTGTCCAGCGCGGGTTCGAGCTTCTCGTTGATCTTGAGCGGTCCGTGCGCTCCCTGAAGATGGAGATACTTGAACCCCTTCTCATACGTTCCCAGACTCATCTCCGAGGCAAGACGCCTGTAGAATACGATGTCATGCGGCATGTCTCCGCTTGATATGACCACTTCATCCACGGGTTCGACGAAAATCTGTTTCAGGGACAGACCGGAATCCTCCAGCGCGGCCTTCACGAAAAAAGGAACCAGCTTCATGGATAAAATCTCGAAAAA
The DNA here is from genome assembly GCA_964581935.1 of uncultured Victivallales bacterium. Taxonomy (GTDB): domain Bacteria; phylum Verrucomicrobiota; class Lentisphaeria; order Victivallales; family UBA1829; genus SIG94. The sequence goes on along the minus strand of CAZORN010000003.1, from coordinate 13,762 downwards.
TGTCCGCAAAGACTGGGTATGGGATGTACGCACCACCACATTGTCCAGAAGCTCTTTGCTGTAGCTGATGGCCTGCAACGCAAAAGGATACCCTTCGCAGCGGTATCCGGCCGCCTTGAAATTCCGGAAGAGCGACTTTTCCGACAGATAGGCCTGCCTGATGAATTCGCTGTGATCTCCTTTCCACGGAGTATCTTCCTGAGTGGTGTATTCCATTCCCGTCAGAAGGGCGGGAACCGCGTAAACCGTCTGCGGAATGGTTCCGCTGACAATCCCGTCGAAACAGGTGAAGTCCCGGAACATCTCCCCGATCTCCGGAGACTTCTTCATAAGCTTCTTGAGCAGATACTCGCTCATGCAATCCACGACGACGATCACAACGTTGTCGCGGGTCGCAAACTTGAATTTGTCATTCTCCTGAATCGAATAATCGTAAAAGTCGTATTTCGGAGTAGAATAGTGGAGAAGCAGAAAAAAGAGCGGAATCAGCTGCGCGATCAGGATAATCGCACAGAGTTTCCCGCTGTGGGCGTTGCACCACCGGTGGAACAGCACGCCCGCAACAAAGGGAACCAGACAGAGAATCAGGTTGAGCCCCCAGAGAAACGCGATCGTGAAATCGAGCTCGGTAATGCTGGGCACATAATCCGGAAAAATCTCCGACCAATAGGAATTCTGGAGCCAGACGGCATACCCCAGCGCCAGGATCAGCGAATTCAGGAGAGAGAAATACTTCCACTTCCTCAGAAGAAGCTGTGGCAGCATAAGGAAAGACGTCACGATCAGGGTTCCGAGAAAAACCAGCAGTGCAATCGCGGTGAAACGGAAAGTGAACTCTCCGCTGTTCTTGCCATACAGGGTCAGCCCGGAAAGCATCAGGGAAACAGATACGGAGAGAGAGGCAAAAAGCGCACAGTAAAAGTGATCCTTGAACGGACCTCCGGAAGTTTTTGTCTCTTTCATATTCAACCTCTGCGCAACAGAAGAAGCGTTCGTTTTGAATCCGGAACCGGCACGGTTTCACAATATGCGTACGCATGGCGGAACTCGGCGCAGGCGTTTTCCAGAGTCCAGTCGGAACAGATGTCCGGACGGGACCGCAGCAGACGCTGCACCTGAGAATCTTCCTTCGGGACGAACTCGACCGCCGCACAGGGAGCGGTCTCGGAAAACAGTCGGACGATCTGGGGGAAAGTCCAGTTGGCGCCGATCCGCAGATGATGCAGAAGTGCCAGCCCGAGAACAAGGTCGCCGTGAACCCGGGAAAAGAAGGAACTGCGTTCTTCATTGAAAAGTCCGAGACCGGGCGAGGGATTGTTCAGGTCCTGAAGGACCGGATACACCGGTTCGGAGGTCCGCCGGACACACCGGTACAGCGTTTCCACCGCAATGGGATCGACGTCCGCCGCGATCACATCCCCGGAACAACCGGAGGCGATCCGTGAAAATTCTCCGGTATTGGCGCCGTAATCAACCGTACGCGAAGGACCTGCCTCCCGGCAGAAACGCTCCACCGTTTCCCGTTTAAAGGAAAAGGCTTCGGACGTGTAATTGGTATCGGCGTAGTAGTCACCCCACTCCGTTTTCCGGCGCGGAAGCGTCAGGCTTTCCACATCGTTCCGAAGACATTTCAGCAGATCTTTCAGATTTTTCAGGGACATCGAAGCGGTAGTTTTCTTCCCGGCGCGGCTGTCGGAATAATGATCCTGAAAACGCGCGTGGAGATGGATATGGATCAGGGGCGACGGTTTCAGCCAGCTGGTCCGGGGAAGATTCGCGGAAACGAAATCGATCGGAATCCCATCCAGCTGATTCCTGAAAAAAGAAAGGAACCGCACATCCCTCTCCTTCATCAGGAGAAGCGGTCCCAGAAAGTGCATGACGAACTGCCGGTAAGCCTGCCACGGCCTTCCTTCCTCGTAACGGGTGAAAGATCCGTGGTCCATGAAAATCGGGAATCCGTTGCGCCACGAGACGTTAAATGCGCTGGCATCCTTCAGGACCATTCCCTTTCCGAGCAGTTTCAGGTTCAGGTCCAGCGTCAGGAGCGCGGCATCCCTGAGCTGGGAAAAACACCATTCATAAGGATAGCTGATGAAAGGAAGCTCCTCCAGAGCCAGAACGGTGAGATCGTCCAGGGGGTCCGCCTCCGTGAAATTCACGACCATTCCGGAGTCCGTCAGCTCCCGCGCCAGTCCCGTATCGACAAAGAGGCGATAATCCTCATACCCCTTCGGCGTCACCGTCCTGAATACTTTTCCATTCCGCCGGAACACCTGTCCGGAAGGATCCCGGAAAGAGGCCGGGAGGGAAAGTTCAGACATCATGTTTTTCGCTGTCTTTTCTGTTGGGGCGGATCTGCACCATCACCCAATTCCGGATCTGGCGGAAAAAAACGGCTGCGGCAAAAATGCCTGCGGCCAGCGTCTGGAGCACCATACTTCCGGTGCCGGCGTCAATGTAGGCAAACAGAGGTGTGAATTCCATAATAGTACCCTTCCTTATGAATTCTGTTGTCAATATAACGCAAAAAAAACATAAAACATATAAAGAAAACTATTTTTTTTCAGAAAAATGAAAAAAAACTTTATTTTAGTAAAAATCTTGAAAATTCCGCCATCCACGATATATTTGCCATCTAAAAATATATTAGACAAGGCCGGATTGAAAATGTTCATGAAAGAATCGGTGAGACTTCACGGGAGTCCCCCTTTCCGGGCGGCTCTCCTCCACGGAGGCCCCGGCGCACCCGGCTCCGTCTTTGCTCCGGCGGAAAAATGGAGCGAATTCTGCGGCGTGATGGAACCGTTCCAGACCCGCTATTCGATCGCCGGACTCACGGAGGAACTCCGGGAACAGCTCCTCGCATTTTCATCGGAACCCGTTGTGGTTGCAGGACATTCGTGGGGAGCATGGCTGGCGGCGATCTTCGCCGCAGAGTATCCGGAAAGAGTCAGCCATCTCATTTTGATCGGAAGCGGTCCCTTGAAACCGGAATATGTCCCGGAACTGGAAAAACGGAGAAGCTCCCACTTTACAGAATCGGAAGTTTCTCTATTCAAAGAACTTGTGGAAAAACTGAAACATCCTTCTCCCGATGAAAAGGAAGAACTCCTCCGCCGTCTCGGCGCTCTTTGTGAAAAATCCGACAATTACTGTGCATTGCCGGAAACGGATGTCCCTTCATGCACACCGGACAGTGAGCTGTTCGCGCGCATCTGGAACGAAGCCGCGGAGTGGCGGCGGTCCGGCAGGCTTCTGGATTGTTTCCGCCGGATTCAATGTCCTATCACCGCCATCCACGGCGACCATGACGCTCATCCCGCCGAGGGCGTCACACGCCCGCTGGAAGAAATCGGAGTCCCTTTCCGGAGCCATATTCTGGACCGCTGCGGGCATTCCCCCTGGAAGGAAAAATATGCGGCGGAGGAATTCTTCCTCCTCCTGAAAGAAGTGACGGATCAATGAGTTTTTATCAGAATCCCTCCGGGAGTCTCCGCTTCCGGAGAATCGTCCTGAAATAGACGATTCCGTATCCGGCCGCCAGACAGAGGAACGGCAGGGCGGGCAGCTGGTACCGGGGAATGGCGATCGGGCCGGGCATCAGCAGATAGTATCCGCTGAGAAGCAGAAAGAGCAGAATCATCATCCAGCTCCGGCGGTCGACGGCGGCTAGGAAATACCAGCCGATTCCGAGTGCGTAGAACATGTAGAGGACCGCCGTCGCAGAAATCAGCAGGAAGACCGCCCCCCGGGGAGGCGCCTGCTTCAGGGACAGATTGTGAATCAGACCCGACAGATCCTGCGAAAGGATCTTCGGATTCAGATGGAGCATCGCGTAACGGAACGGATGGTCGAGGATGATCCGGATCATTTCCCTGTCGCGGAAAGCCAGCTGGTCTTCCAGCGTGGAGAACCGCTCCGGCTCCGCCTGATAGCGGCGGAACATCTCCGCCCGGAGTTCCAGCGCCGCGACGGAGGGATCGATCCCGGAGAGTTCCGCACGGAGCGCCGCCGCGTTCTTCATCAGGGACTCTGAACTGATGGTGTCGATCCGCCAGCCGATGCAAGCCCGTTTGCTTCCCAGAATCCACGGGAAAAGCACCAGCCCGAAAATCACCAGAGAAACCAGACCGTAACTGACCTTCAGCCGCCAGGGCAGTCTCCGGAAGAAAAGGATGACGACGACGCACGGGATCACCCATAATGCATTCGCCGGGCGGATCAGAGCGGCGAACGCGGCCAGCGTGATCGAGGTGATGAGATTCATTCCGAAGGCATTTTTGATGAAGCGCAGGAAGAAATACACCTGAAGGGACACGATCAGAAGAAACAGGGTGTCCGGAAGGAACAGCGGGCTGAATGCGACCGCCGTCGGATTCAGCGCCAGCAGCAGCGAGGCGATCACGCCCGCCTTGTCCGAACCGAACAGTTTTCCGGAAAGGAACACCGGAACACAGGCCAGCGCCCCCAGCAGGCACCCCGCGACAACGGCCAGGACAAGGCTCTTTCCGCTCACTCCGAAAAGGAATGAGAGCCACAAAGGATACAGCGGCGCGCGGGTTTCATTTCCATACACGACCCGGTAAGCGGGAGTGTCCGGCTTCCATTGTTTTTGGGAAGAAGGATACAGACGGTAAAACGAAGGCGTTTCCTGCATGAATCCCCTGCCGGCGACCGACAGGAACGGGGCGCTGTCGGAACGCATCATCCGCTCCGGATTCTGGATGCCGGGCCACGCGAAGCCCAGCCTCAGGATGAAAGCCAGCGCCACAATTCCGAGCAGCCAGAAGACCGACCGTTTCCTTGCCCGGATCACGGACGAAAGCTCTTCCGAAACAGCCGCGGTGCGGCTGCGGATCTTTCCGAGTCCGGCAAACCGCCAGTAAAGGGCGATCCAGAGTCCCTGGATTCCGTCATACCACTTGATTTTCTTTCCTTCCGTGATTTTCCGCGGAAAATAGGAAATGGGGATTTCCCGGATTTCAAACCCCATCCGGAGCAGCTTGGCGGTGATCTCCGGCTCCCATTCAAACTTGTCGCCCTCGATCGGAATGGAACGGATCAGATTTCCATCGAAGGTCTTGTAGCAGGTGGGTTCGTCGGTCAGGTTGGAGTTGTAAAGAAGATTGATCCAGTAAGTCAGGAGCAGACCCCCGAGGAAAAACGACGGCGCGGAGTAGATGCGGTTGCGGTTTTCCGCTTCTCGTGAACCGTAGACGACCTTGCATTCGCCGTCCAGAATGGGACGGATGCACTTCTCGTAGTCGTTCGGATCGTATTCCAGATCGGCGTCCTGAATGATGACGACATCCCCGGTGGAAACCCGGATGCCTTCCTTGACAGCAGACCCTTTTCCGCCGTTGGGTTTGGTCAGGAGGACAGGCTTGTGAGGCCCGAAGCCGTGAGATTTCACCCATTCCGCGCAAAGGGACGGAGTCGCGTCCGTGGAACCGTCGTTGACGATGATGATCTCCATGGGGACGGACACGGCGGCTCCGGCCACCTTGTCGAGGAGGGCGCGGACAGTGCGTTCTTCGTTGTAGACCGGAATGACGACCGATAAAGTCTTTTGCCGTCCATGCATCATGGAGTTCCTTCGTTTTACAGGATCGGAGTGAAGAGGGCGCAGGCGCTTTCCGCGATCTTGGTGAGCGGCCCTTTCGCGGCAAGGACTTCGTCCGTAAGCTCTTCCGAATTTTTCAGTTCGCGGAGGAACTGCTTGTGGAGGGTGTCCGTGAATTCGCCTTCCTCCACCAGGAGATCGAGTTCAAAGTTGAGGCGGAAACTGCGGATATCGCAGTTGCTGGAACCCAGGAACGCCCAGCGGTTGTCCACGAGCATCGCCTTGGCGTGGGTGAAAACCTCCTTGCGTTCGAAAATGCGGACGCCGTCGGAGCGCAGCGGTTCGAAGAAACTGGCCGAGGCCATCTTCATATACCAGTGGTTGTTGATCCGGGGCAGGATGATGCGGACGTCCACGCCGCGGGCGGACGCCATCCGGAGCGCCTTGGAAAAATCTTTGGAAGGAACGAAATAGGGGGTGATGATCCAGATCGACTTTTCCGCGGTGGACGTGGCGGTGAAAAAGACTTTTTCCGAACCTTCGAAAATGTAGCCGTGTCCGCTTGGAATCATGCGGACGGTGTCCTCGCCGTACGTCTCGGGAACGGGAAAATACTCCCGGATGAAAAGATTTTCAGGGGCGCGCTTGGTGGAATAGAACCAGTCGCAGAGGAAGGAGAACTGAAGTTCGCCGACGATCGGTCCGTGAATCCGGCAATGGAAGTCATGGATGCCGAGATGGTCGTTGATCCGGATATTTTCCTGGCTGATGTTCAGCCCTCCGGTGAAAGCGGTCTTGCCGTCCACGACGAGGAGCTTGCGGTGGTTCCGGAGCTGGATGCGCCACGGAGTGAAAAGCGAGGCATGGGAAAAGGGACGGATTTTCAGGTTCGGCAGGTGCTTGGAACGGCAGCGAAGAAGGAACCAGGAGGAAGGGAGGCTTCCGAACTTGTCGAAAAGGACATGGACATCGACCCCGGCACGGGCGCGTTCGATGAGGGCGTTCATGATCTCGCGTCCGATCCGGTCGTCGGCGAAGATGAAGCTCTGGAGGTTGATGTTTTTGCGGGCCGAACGGATGCTGTCGAGCATGGCCGGATAGGCGTCCGTGCCGTCGCAGAAGAGTTCCACCTTGTTGCCGTCGAGCGATACGGTTCCCTGCATGACACCGGAAAAATCGTCGTCTCCGGAAGAGGAACCGGAGCTTCCCGCGCCGAAAAGGCGGTTCAGCATCCGGTTGTAGTTCATGGTTTCGGGCTCACTGGGATCGTGGCCGATGAAGCGGGTGATCGCATCCCGGTAACTTTTCAGGTCGTTATGCTCGGCCGCGTTTCTCCGGAAGAAGAACTGCTCCACGGAACGCGCTATCTTTTTCCCGAGCGTATTCCGGCGGGAGACTCCCGCGAAGAGATAAAAAACGATTCCGAAAACGGGAAGGACGATCACCAGGATAATCCAGAGGGAGGCGCGCTCCGTATCATCCCGCATGGTAAACAGGATGTGGACAATGACCGAGAGAATGGCCGTCAGAAGTCCGACGGCATAAAGAACATGAATCCATTCAACCGGCATCGCGCCCCCAATCTTTCAAAGAAAACTCAGGTATTCTTCTTGGCTTTCTTGCTTCCGCTCTTCTTATTCTCGACTTTCTTATCATGCGTGGCGGCGTCCTTGGACAGGGTGCACCATTTATCCACGGCGGCGAGGCCCTGGATGCGCTTGATTTCCGCCTGGACCTTATCCAGATCCTTCTGGGCGTCTTCGGCCTTGCTGGAGTTTTTCTGCTTGTAGAGGTTCACTTTGGTCTGAAGTTCGTCCGCATTTTTCTTCAGCGGAGCGATCTGCTCTTCCAGTTTCTTTTTGAGGGCGTCCTGTTCCTTGAGCACTTTTTCTTCAGCGGACTTCTTGTTGTTTTTCTTGCTGCCTTTGAGAGCCTGCTGGGCGTCTTCGATTTTCTTCTGCTGGGCGGCGAACGGGTTGTCGGCGTTCACAATCGTGGTCTTCTTGGTGCTGACGCCGGCAGCGGTCGTGGTCTTCGGGGTCTCGGCGGCGGCTTCCATGTCGTCCTGGGCAACCAGGTCACTCAACCCGAACGCGAGCACGGGGAGGAGAAGGAGAGAAATCCGGTTCTTCATTTCGTTTTCCTTTTTAAAGGTTTGGTAAATTGGAACATATCGATTTTCCTGTTTTCACAGGGAAACTCTCTTCATTCGAGCCTTCAGGGGACAGCGGGAAGCGCCCCTTGGAACAGGGGCTCGCGGCGGAAGCGGCAAAACATTTCCGGACCGGCGGTTCATGTCCCGGACCCGCCGGGGGATTCCCCCCCGCAAAGCGGAACAGCAGCATATCGTTCATGGCAAAAAAGCCTTTCCCAACCATCTGAAAATCAGAATCTCCAGACAATATACATTCAACATACGTCAATACAAGCGATTCCGGACACTTTCCATTTTTTTCTAAAAGATTTCAGCCGGATTCATACGGAAAAACGGCGGAAGGAACGGACTATTTTCCTTTCCCCCGAAACCCGGGACGCCCCCCCTCGCCGCGACGCCGGGGATGGCCCGGTTTCCCCCCGGAAGGACGGAAGTCCCTGTCGCGCGGATTTTCCGGTTTTCCGCCGGAAGGACGGAAGCCGTCGCGCCGGCGCTTGAGCATGGAAAGCTGGGTACGTCTTTCGCGGAGGCCGCGGTTGACCTGAATCGGTTCGCCGGAAGCGGTTTTCCCGGAACAATACATGGCCGCGCCCATCGTCATGGGAAGCGGGATGTAGTCCTGCGCCTGCTGGGGACTCCAGTGATGGTCCGCCAGAAAATCGTCGACCACCTTCATTTCGCGTTCGGTGCAGCCCGGGAAGTTGGAGATGAAAAGCGGAATGAGGTATTGTTCCTTGCCGCACTCGCGGTTGACCCGCTCGAAAATCTTCATGAATGCCTCCAGCTCGCCGCTCTTGCCTTTGCGCATGAGGGCCAGCACGCGGGGATGGAGATGCTCCGGAGCAACCTTCATGTGTCCGGAAACATGGTGGCGGATGATCTCTTCGGTCAGGTCCGGCTGCATCAGGGCCAGATCGAGGCGGATGCCCGAATTGATGAAAAGATGCTTCACCGAGGGGTCGCGCCGCATCCGGCGGAGAAGTCCGATGAGCCGTTTTCCTTCCGCTCGGTAGTTGGGGCACGGGTTCGGGAACATGCAGCTGGAGCGGCGGCACTTTTCGCAGAGGGCGCGGTCCGCGGGAGTATGTCCGTAGATGTTGCCAGCCGCGCCGCCGACGTCGCTGACGGTGCCCCGGAAAAATTTCTGCTCCTTGAGGCGGTCCAGTCCGCGCATCAGGGAGTCCTCGGAACGGGAAATGACGCAGCGTCCCTGATGGGCGACCAGACCGCAGAAGGCGCATCCGCCGGGACACCCCCGCACGGCGGGAAGGGAATCGCGGACGGCCAGCCACGCGGGAATCGGCTCTTTATAGGAAGGATGCGGGCGGAGCGCGTAGGGGAACTCGCAGACGCGGTCGAATTCGGAGGCGGAAAGCGGTTTTGAAGGCGGTTCGACCAGCACATAACGGCCGTTTGTTTCCTGAAGGAGCTTGCGTCCGCACCAGGGGTTCATCTCCGCTTCCACGGCGACGGTCTCCCGCATGACGGCGTCCGGATCGTTCTGCATTTCGGTGAAGGAAGGGAGCACGGTATATGAATCGTCGATCTTGAGTTCCGCGGAGGCTTTCCCCCCCAGATAGCGGGCGGTTCCGGGAATGGAGCCGAGGTCTTCATTCCGTTCCAGACGGTGGAAGATTTCGAGGGTGGCGGTCTCGCCCATCCCGTAGACGAGGATGTCGGCTTTGGAATCGACCAGCACGCTCGGGCGCATCTTGTCCTGCCAGTAGTCGTAGTGGGCGACGCGGCGCATGCTGGCTTCCATACCCCCGAGGACCGTCGGGATTCCGGGAAAGGCTCCTTTGCAAAGCTGCGTGTAGACGACGGTCGCCATCGGAGGACGGAGCCCGGTCTTTCCGCCGGGGGAATACATGTCGTCCGAACGGAAACGCCGTCCCGCCGTATAGATGCAGACCATCGAGTCCATGTTTCCGGCGGTAATTGCGCAGGCGATGCGGGGACGTCCCATGACCTTGACCGAATCGGGATTCTTCCAGTCCGGCTGGGCGATGATACCGACCCTCCAGCCCTCCGCGAGCAGGAGGCGTCCGATCACGGCCATGCCGAAGGACGGATGGTCCACATAGGCGTCGCCGGTCACGATCAGGATGTCGAGTTCCTTCCAGCCGAGACGTTCCATTTCCGCGCGGCTCATGGGGATGAATTCAGGTTCCAGTTTCATTCTGATTCCATTTTTATGTTCGTTTCAATCCGCCCGCTTGAGCGTCAGGTCCGCAACGACGGGCCGGTGATCGGAAGCGAGCGTCTCCTCCACAACCCTGAAGGAGCGGCAGGAAAAAGCGTTTTGAGGGGTGAAGGCGATATAGTCGATTTTAATGGTCGGGACAACGGAAGGGAAGGTCGGTTCCTTTCCGCAGGCGAAGACGCAGACATCCTCCAGACTCCGGACGCACGAAGTCTCCGGCGTCGCGTTGAAGTCCCCGGCCAGCACGGCGGGCAGATACCCCTTCTCCCGCACGCATTTGCGGATGGCGACGATCTGCTCCAGGCGGATCCGGCCGAATTCCGGAGTTTCCCCGAAGGAAAGATGCGTGCAGATGAAATAGAAGGGAGCGGGCGCATCGATCCGGACAATCAGCGCGATCCGGGGTTCGGCGCCCGCCGGACACGGCAGGGGAAGGACTTCCTCCCTCGTCATGTCCCAGCGGCTCAGGACGCCGAGTCCGTAATCGTAGAAGCGTCCGGGAACTCCGGCGGAAAAAGCCTTCCCGAAAATCCATTTCCGGTCCAGTCTTTCCCCCATGATCCGCAGGGGATCCGCCCCCGGGGACTTCGGATGATCGATCGCCACTTCCTGAAGGGCGGCCAGATCCGCCCCGGCGCCCGCGATGACGTCCGACATGCGGTCATAATCGACCCGGCCGTCCATTCCGATGCCGGAATGAAGATTGTAGCTCATGATGCGAAAGGTTAAATCCGCCATCGTCCGATCCGCTCCTGTCAGGTGTTGAATCCGGTCATTCCACGCGGCAGGTCCGCCGGTAGTATCCTGTTCCGTAATGTTTCAAGTCGTCGGTCAGAATGAACATCGTTCCGGAGCGGAGGGGCTCCCCTCTGTCGTAAATCCGCCGGAAGGCCTCGTGGAGCGAACTCGTGCAGGGCACCTCGCGCGGATCGATGTTATCGCGCCCGTAAACGAAGAACAGTCCGGGACCGCCTCCCGCGGGAAAGCAGGGGCCTTTGTAGACCTGACGGGAGAAATCCGCCAGATTGGAGCCCGGCAGTTCTCTTTCCCAGGCGGGATTGAAGATCCACGAGCCGCAGACGAACGCCTTGACGTCGGTGGAAAAATATTTCCGGAAAAACTGTTTCGCCTCCAGCAGGGACGACCTGACCGCCTCGAGGGTCATGCCGCCGCCTCCGGGAATGTGAATGCTCGGAATCAGGTCCCAGGGGGCGCACAGAGGCGTCCAGTCCCGGAGGTCGAGCGTGACTTTCCGCCCGGAAAGAGGAAGCCCTTCCGGGGTCACGGGCGTACCGGTGATTCTTCTGTCCAGTTCCTTGAGCCGGGCGACGAAAGCGGGAGTCTCCTTTTCCGGATCCACGCGGAAACCGTCCTTGTCGAAAGCCCACTGGTCGCGGCAGAGGACCGCCAGAGAACCGTCCTTGCGGTTTGTGTAAACGACGGGCAGCCATTCGGGCCAGCCGCCGAAAAGGTATTCGAGACGTCCGATCCGGAACAGTTTTCCGTCCACGTTCCAGCGGAGCCACGGAGTCTGAGCAAGGGTATGGCCGGGAATCCCTCCATGGGCGGCGGCATAGATATGGACCGTTCCCCCGACCCATGCCGCGCCGTCAAGAAGATACTGCTCCGGAATCCCGAGCTTTTCCAGCGTCTTCGCTGTAAGCGGGAGAGAGGAAAGCGCCACCATCAGGTTGAAAATTCCGGCGTTTTCCCCGAAAACCTTCTCGGCATTCGGGAGACGCGAGACCTGAATCGCCGGACACGCACGGAACATGGCGTAGTGGAGAAAGGAGGCGTAAAAGGCGGCGGCAGGATTCCCCGAAACGATTTCCGATACGGCGTCCATCCGTTCCAGAACCCCGGACGGTCCGTTTGTCATGGCATAATATTTCGAGTAAAAATCCCGTTTCATGAACTCGGGAACGCCCCGCGGAGTCTTTTCGCAGAGGACCTCCCAGACGGGAAAGAGAATTTTTTCGGCGTCGGTTCCGAATCCCATTTCGGCGCAAAAAGTCTTCAGCTCCATGTGTTCTCCTTGGATTTGCGATAAAAAATAGCATAGCGGGGGGTGTTTTCAAGGGAAGCGCGGAAAAAATATCATCTTTCTGCGCCGGAAGGTTTTTGACAGACCGAACGGAGAGTTGAAAAAACAATTTCACGTGATAAATTGGCGGGATAATAATTTTTATGAACCGTCAACCAACACAAGGGAGAATAAAAATGGGATGCTGCTGCAAAGGGCTGCCGGAAAAGATTCTGGCATGGCGCATGTTCGGCGCGGGTTTCGAAAAATTCGGTGAAAACGACAAACCTTCCGTTCTGCCGATGCCGGCCATCGCGGACGATGAACTACTGGTCAAAATCAACGCCATCGGACTGTGCTTTTCGGACGTGAAGCTGATCCGTGCGGGCGAACAGCATCCCCGCGTGATCTCCAAAAACCTCGCGACGGATCCGGTGATTCCCGGACACGAGGCGGTCATGACGGTCGTCAAGGTCGGCGACAAGATCAAGGACAAATTCAAGGTCGGGCAACGCTACATCATTCAGGCGGACATCTATGTCAACGGCGTGGGCTTCGCCTACGGATACGCTCTCGACGGCGGCATGGCGCAGTACAGCGTCATCAACCAGAAAGCGCTCAACGGCGACGAGGGATGCTACCTCCTCCCGATCGCGGACTCCATGCCGTCGGCGGTCGCCGCCCTCCTCGAACCCTGGACCTGCGTGCTGGCGAGCTACCGTCTCGGCTACCGCAAGGCTCCGCTGTCCAACGGCAAAATGCTGTTCGTCTTCGGGTCGAAACACGAAAGCTATGAGTTCGGATCCGTCCTTTCCGCGGCCAAACCGTCCGCGGTCACGCTCGTGAACGCGCCCGCCGCCTTCGCGGCCCAGGTTTCCAAACTCTATCCCCAGTCGAAAATCACCTGCGCCTCCGCCCTCCCGGAAAATGACAAGTTCGACGATATTTTCCTGTGCGGCGTAGATCGCGCGACCGGCGAAAAAGCCGGCAAGCTCGGCAAAACCGGAGCCTGCATCAGCCTCGTCGGCGACTTCGGCGGGGAAGACTGGCTGTTCGACGTCGGGAGCATCCATTATCAGGGCTGGTTCTATCAGGGAACCAAAAGCGCCAACCTCTCCGAAGCCTACGGACGCAATATCCGCAGCGGTCTCAAAAAAGGCGGCGTCTGCTGGCTGCCCGGCGGCGCGGGCGCGATGGGCCAGATGCACACGCAACTGGCGCTCTCCAGCGAAAACGGCCCCTCTAAAGTGCTGGTCACCGACATGGACAAGACCCGCATCGAGCATGTCCGCGAACAGCTCGGCCCGCTCGCGGCAAAGAACAAAATCGAATTCAAGCTCCTGAATCCGGCGGACTTCGCAACGCCCGCGGATTTCGACCGCGCGATCCGGGACTTCGCCCCGAACGGCTTCGACGACATCGTGATGCTCGTCCCCGTCCCCGCCCTGGTGAGCGCCTACTCCAAATCCCTTGCGGAAGACGGCCTGATGAATATCTTCGCCGGCATTCCCGCGGGCAAGGAAGGCTCTCTCCCGATTGACGGAATCGTCTCGAAAGGGTTCCGTTTCATCGGGTCCAGCGGAAGCAAGACCGAAGACCTCCGTCATACCATCCGCATGGTCGAGGAAGGCAAGCTCAACCCGGTCTCCGCGCTGGCAGCCATCGGCGGAATGAACGTCCTCAAGGAAGGGCTCGACGCCGTGGCCAACGCCAGGTTCCCCGGCAAGACGGTCATTTTCCCGAACTGCGAGAACATGCCCCTGACCTCGGTGGACGCCATCGCGAAACTCGCGGACGGCATTGACAAGACCCTCG
>CAZORN010000002.1:57007-61883 GCA_964581935.1 uncultured Victivallales bacterium | reverse complement strand
CAACGACGCGGCGGAAGCCTACGGCAGCCCGGTCACGGAATTCTCCCGCTTCGCCGTCCTCTGCGGCGAAAACGCCGTCTTCGTCATCGACCGCATCCATACCTCCGCCCCGGTGAAGACCGGCTGGCATTGGCTGCTCGACAATCATGACGGCGAACTGGAATACAAGATCCCTTCCCCGGACCGCCTCGTCGCCCGGCGCGGCAACGCCGGAATGAAGCTCTTCACGCTGTCCTCCTCAATCCATCCGAACGGATTCCTGAACGCCTATATCCATGACGCCTACCATCCGCTTCCAAGTCAGCCCGGCGAAGGGGTTCCCGGCAGCGGACTGCTTTTCAACTGGTGCGAAAAGGAACCCGTCTCAGGAACGCGCACCGTCATACACGCCATTGCGGTCGACGAATACGGCCCCGTGTCCCAGTGGCATCTCCGCAGGGAAAACGATCTTGCCGGATCCCTTGAAGGTCCCGCCTCCTGCTGCAGCTGGCGCGTCGACGCCTCCCTCCCCGAACAGATCGTGATCGAGGAAACCGTCGCAAACAAACGCTATTCCGTGACCCGTTCCCCGGATGGGAAATGGAGCCTTGCATGAGTCAGGTATTTCTCGGCATCGGCCATCCTGCCGTGGCGGCGGAAGCGCTCGCGGAGCTGGCCCGCTGGTATTGCGACGTTCTCGGATATGAACTGATCTTCGTCAGCCAGAAAAACGTGCGGATCATCCGCGCTCCGGACGGCAGATTCGTCGAAATCATGCCGCGCGACGCTACGGCGCGTCCGGAACGGACCACGTGGACGCAAGGCTGGTCGCACCTCGCCATCCGCGTGTCCAACCTGGAAGAAGCCGCCGCATGCCTCCAGTCCAGAGAGGTCGCGCCGGGCCCGCTTGTCCAGGCCATCGGAGGCGGGAAACTCCATACTTTCCACGATCCGGAAGGCAACATGCTCCAGATCGTGGAACGTCCTTGCTCTCATCGGCCGGAAGAAAAATCTTGAAAAAAGTTTTCCCTCTTCGGAAAACAAGATTCCCGTCTGAAAAAAGCAAGGGCGCTTCCCTGCTTTCACAGACGGTCCGTCAAGGGCAGGATTCAGGCAAGACGATATGGTGTTTGCCGGTCGGCAGTTCCGTTCTGTGAAAAATGGCTGTAACTCCCGGCGGAACCGACAGGAAAAGCTTGCCGTTTTTACTCAGTTTCAGGATGATTTCCCCATGCGGCGTTGGAGTTTTCAACTCAAAAGACATCAACCCGCAGGGCTGCGGGTCAACGAGGAATTTCCGGAATCCCGGTTCCAGCGGACGTATTCCGCCGATGAAGCGGGGAATGATGTTTGCCGGAGCCGCCCCCCACGCATGGTTCCAGTCCTGATTCGGTTTGAACGAGTTGTCCCACGCTTCCATGGTAATGGTCGCTCCCTGCTCGATCATGTGGAGCCACCCCCGCGGACCGGAAGCGGTCATCAGCCCGAAAGCGTGGTCCGCCATGCCGTATCGGAAACAGGCGTCCAGCAGAAAATGTGCGCCGTAGACCGAACACGCCATTCCCTTGGCGGCAATGATATTTTTCAGTGGACCGGGATCATCCGCCAGATCGAAGTAGAGCGGAAACACCGCGCTGTGCAATGAGGTATGCGCAGAATTTGGATGGTCGACAAAAAGGCCGTTGCGGAACATCCGGGCATAAATGCTCTTCTTTACCAAGGCGGCGCGATCACGGAAAAAGTCGTCTCCGGTCAGTTTTTCCAGTGTGCGGAGAGCTCCGTAATGGTAACAGTTCGGAACCAGATTGACGTCTCCGAATTCATAGCCGTCGCGTTCGCACGCGGGCCAGTCGACGATATCCCTGATTTCCTCTGTTGGCCTTACCAGCGCGTCTTCTCCCGCTATCTGGAGCAGTGCCCGTTCCTTCAGAACCGGCAGCCACGCTTTCACGCTCTCCGTATCGCCGGAATAGAGCAGATAATCATGCGCCAACATGGGAGTGAGAAGCTGCCATTCCGTCGGGTAGGTCGGGGCGTTGAGAAAATATTCGATCGTTTTTTTTGCCACGGAGAAGTTGCGGTCACAGCAGAAGGCTCCGAGCTGATTGATAAAGGCATCGCCTTCGTAGGGCTTGCGCTCGCGTTCTCCGTCGATATAAATCCCGAAGGCGCCGGTCGCCTTCATGGTGTACTTGCAGAGCTCCCAGACTTGGTTAAGTCTGTCGTCTGAACTTTCAAAGGAGGCGGCGCCGTCATCGAATTCATCAAAAAGCTCCCGCCGTCGGAACACGGCATACCCTTCGCCGCCGGAGATTTCAACGTAGCGGAACGGGACAACCTCGCCTTCCGCCTCGGGAGGAGTCGGAACCGAGATCGTGTGCGAATAGGGAGACTTGTGCCTGGGCAGTTCGAAGCGGAAGCAAGTTTTTCCCGCCGGACAATGTTTGCGCATCGTACGGATGATACGGAATCCGCCGGGTTCCCGATGGATGGCTCCGTCGGAGGTGAGGACTTCTCCCAGAACGATTTCCAGTTCCGTCTCCCGGAGAAGGTTCGTTTCGATTTCGAGATTGGCATAAGCGTCACGCCCGAAATCAATCAGACAAGAAACATTGGTCAGCTCAATTTTTTTTTCGACGATATGGATCATTTAGTTCAATTCCCTTGTTTTCCGGAGGTCAAATTCATGTTGCTTTTTCTGTGTGCCAGACTCATGTGCGAAGCCATGTAAGACTAATCCACCCCGATCCGCTGCCTCTGAGACGGACCGGGCTGAAACAGGATCTTATTTTTCGTTCAATTTTGCCAGCACTTTTTCGGCATCGTCGCCGTAGTAGAAAAGATGCGACGAATGAAGCGGAGCATCGAATGAAAAGGAGTCGCTTTGACGGACGACGATCCTGCGGGTGAATACATCAAGCACGTCGGTTTTCCGTGGAAGCCTTATTGTCTTTTTTCCCGGAAACCGGGCGTGGAGCGTGAAAAGCGATGTGTTGGCTTCCACGGGGTCGGAGCTTTCCGAATAAATATGCACGCCGGCGCGTCTGGCCAAAGCGTTGAGGAAGGACATGTCGAACTGCCAGACACCGGAAAAAATGGAAAGCGCCTTGCCGGTTTTGACCGCTGCGATTCCCGCCGTTCCATTCTCGTAAGTACCGATTACTTCCGCTTTTCCGGTCACGCAGAACATCGGGGCGACTCGTGTCATCGTTGTTCCCATGAGGCGGCCGTCCGCAAGCTTCACGGCAGGCATCAGCGGCTCATTCTGCGCCTTTGCAAAATCGATTCCGGTGAGCCGTTTCATATTTTCCGTACTGTTGACTCCGTTGAAAGTGTAACCCGGCGCGTAGACCCAGAAGAGAACGCAGTTGCGTTTTTTCAAATCATCCACCGCTTTCAGGAAAGTTTCATCGTATTTGAAACAGTTGATGAAAACATAAAGTTTATAGCTGCCGGGATGATTTCCGATGTCTTCCGCCAGCAGATAATCCACGGGCGCGCCGACTCTGGAAAAGCGTACATAATTTTCCTCGAAACTGTCGTTTGTGAGAACGGCGCCCGCAAATTTCGTTTTGCTGACTGAACCGTCGGGCATGTAGGTCTGTCCGAGTTCTCCGGAAAAAGCGCCCTGCATGAGCATCGGCATCGACTTGATACTCTCCTCGCTGACGACAAGTGCAATTTCGGATTTACGCGGGACCTGTTTGGAAAAACAGTATTCTCCGACCTTGCGGAAGGTCGTTACATCGCGGACCATTGCGGGAAAGTCGAATTCAGTTCCGCCGACGAGGGCATAGTAATAGCCAATCTGATTCCTGCAGAGGGTGAACCCCATGTTGCGGCGCATGACATCGATGCTTTTCTGTTCGTTCGGCATCTGGAAATAGCCGAGGCCGGCGGGAGCGCTGTGAGTGCGGGTATCGTCCTCGATTACCGGAATGACATTGTTTTCCGCCAGCGTCTGAAACGGTTTCATGTCCCCCTGCGGATCGCCGATGTTGCGAACCCTGTAGGGATGGGGCGACATCAGAAAGTCAACGGCCTTGGAATCCAGCACTTTTTTGAGTGCGTAATGAGCCCGCATCTGTGACCGCCCGCTCGCATGTAAAGTCATGGTATAACCGTAATAAGTGCCGACCAGCTTCCGGTTTCCAAGAGATTCCTTGGCTTTGCGGTTAAGCGAAATGAGCATGTCGGCCACGGCGTTGGAATAAAAATCATGGTAAGCAATCGATTTCAAATGCTTCCGGGGGTCCCAGAGCAATTCGCCATTGTCAAGCTGCCGCCGTTCCTCCAATGTCGGAACGGAAAAATCCTTGAGCAACGGATAGTTTTTTCTGGCGAATTCTTCAAACGCCTTTTGCGCCGCGGGCGAAAAATCGACCATGCGGTTTGGCGCCGGATCCCAGCCGAGCCATTCGATGGTATGCCCGCCGTTGATCCGGTAGCCGATGATCCGGTTGGCGTAGGGGGCATTCTCCAGATAGTTGATTGCCTTCAGCATCATTTCCTCCATGTCACGCAGCGCTTCCCGCGAAGCGAAGGAGTGGTTGCTTCTCGTAATCCCGCTATCGCGATTGACATTTCCCTTGTCATCGATGCACATTTCCGCGGGATATTTTTTCGGCCAGTCTTTCGGCGGGTAGATGGAAAGATCCCAGATAAAGTAGGCGTCTTTATACTGACGGCGATAGTTTTCCGCCTGGCGGTCGAAACTGGACGGATCGAATTTTCCACATTCCGGCCACCATTCGTAAGGAGCCGTGAAAACGGTCACCAGATTGAGCGGGGCATCGCTATGGCGCGGCACCCGGTCAGGCCGTTTTTGCTGGGTAACACCTCCCCAAACAGGAAAAAACGGTTTCCCGTTGACCATGAGGGTGGGCCCGTAAGCGGT
>CAZORN010000002.1:0-56907 GCA_964581935.1 uncultured Victivallales bacterium | reverse complement strand
CCCAAACAGGAAAAAACGGTTTCCCGTTGACCATGAGGGTGGGCCCGTAAGCGGTCTTTGTCACCGCGGAAACGGGCGCTTTCCCATAACCGGGAATACTCTTTGCCCGGATTATCTCAATTTCCGTTTCCGGAAAACCGCCGGATTTGTGGAAAAGTTCCGTTTCGAGACGGAGTACCGCTTTCACTGAGTTCAGGTAAAGCGGCACCTCATAGGTAAATTCTATTTGCCATCGTCCATTCTCCAGAGGCCGTATCGCCTCCCCGCCAAGTGTCATATCTTCGCTCCAGAGCAGGGAATCTCCTTTTTTCAGCTTGAGGGTCGCGTAAAGCGGGAGCTCCGGCATTCGTCCCTCGAAATCAAAACGGAGCCTGATTTTCTTTCCCGCTTCGACCGTGGCGGGAGAAGCCGAGGCCCCTGTCAGTTTCTGCGGCTTTGAAAAATCGCGGTATTCCAGTTTCTCTATCCATGGATTGGCGGGAGGACCGGGCTGCCCGACAATGCGTTCCCAGTTGGAATCATCAAATCCGCTCTTGTTCCAGCCGGTCTTCTTTTCGACCGAGGAGACGAATTCCTCGTCGGTGTTGATCCGCTCAAAGGAACCGTCGGCATATTTGACAAAAAGCTCTCCGATAACGCCCCCCGGGGAACGTGTATTCAGGTAGTGAAAAGCAAGAACATTTTTCCCGGCCGTAAGACAGTCGGAGACCTCAGCGAAAATGGTTCGTTTCCAGTTGTCCGCATTCGCAACGGATACTCCGTTGACGAATGCTTCCGCATTGTCGTCGGCGGTATACAACAGCCAGCCTTGAACCGGTTTTTCTTTCAGACTGAAATTACGGCGCAAAAAGAAATTGCCGTGTTTACCGTCCACGATCCGATCCTTCGGGGACCGGATCATTTTTCCCTGAAAATAAGCGCCTTTGGCAACGGGCTCCGGGAGGTTCTGGAATTCCGCTTTGACAGCAGGCCACTCCGGAGCATCCAGCTTCCAGGTGACCGGAGGGAGCGGAGCGGCGCCGGACTCGAAACGGAGTTCGGAAATTTCAATCTTCCCTCCCGCGCTGTCGGTGGGATCGAAGCGAAGCTGAGTAATCAGTCCTCCTTCAAACCAGCTCGCAGGATTGACCAGATTCTTTTCCGTTACCGTGACGGCATGCCACTTTCCATCGGCCTGAAGCGGGGGAAGAATCCATTTCTGCCGATCCGAAAAATTCTCCTTGTCATGCGTGTAATAGAGCTGACCGCCCGCTGTTCCGGTTCCTTCGGCCCGGTAATGGTAGATGAAGGTTCTGCATCGTGCGGGATCAAGCGCCATCCCGGAAAGGACCAGCTGGGAGTCCTTGCCGATTTCCGTTATTGCCATATGCTCGACGGTTGTCTCGCATTTGACGTTTTTCAGGGCTTTCCAGCCGGAAAATTGATTGGCGCCGTTCCAGACCGGCGTTTCGGCGGCGGAAACGGACATCGCGAAGGCGAAAAGGAGGAGGATTGTTTTTTTCATGGGTTCTCTCTTTCTGCTGAAAGCGGCTCTATTTCGTTGTAAAAAAATCAGTCGTCAAATAAACGTAGGGGAATATAGGATTGACAAAGGTCATTGTCGTGACGTGACCGTCCATCCAGGCGATATTTGTACTTTTGTTTCCAGTGTGGCATGGAGAAATTACGCCGGTCCGGGTTGCCGCATATCCGCAAGTTGAGCTGCCGATGTAGCGGGGCGGAGACAATTCCCAGTTGGCGCGGTCCTTCGTATCGGCGAACATGAGCTTCCGCGAAGGATGGTTGTAACGTTTGATGAATTGACTGCGACTGTAATCCACCCCATCCGGATACAGCCATTCGGTAATGCCGTAGGAAGAATAAACGTAAGGTTTGTTCCTGTTCGTTGGATTCGCGTCATAAAAAGATTCCTGATCGGCAACGGTTTCCCATTTCTTTATGATGTCCGCTCCCCAGTTTGTGGCGGTGCTGTACGCTTTTCCGTTCGGACAGAGAAACATTTTCCCGGTGGCATATTTGTTTTTGATCATCGTCAGGGACCAAGAAACTTCGCCAATCTCATCTGCCGCCATGCGGAGCGGGAAGGCGTCTTTGTTGTCCATGACGTATTGCAGCATGGACAATGCAAGCTGTTTCAAATTGGAAGTACAGGTAATCGCACGCGCCCTTTCCCGGGCGTTTTGAAGAGCCGGGAACAGCATTCCCGCCAGAATCGCGATGATCGCAATGACGATCAGCAATTCGATTAATGTAAAATTCATGAGGTTTCTTTCCGGGCGTATCCTTTTCATCTTCATTCCTCCTGTTTCTATGATAGTTGATTTTTCATGGTTCTCTCAGAACGAAACCGGATGATGTCGCCGATCAGGGATCTTTTCTGTGAAGTGTCACATATCGAAGCTGATTCTCCCTGCTTCCATATCCGTGTTTTTTTTAATTCCACCCCAACATATTTTTTTGGCAAGTCCTATGTCACTGAATTATTATACTCCTGAAAATACGAAACACCTTGACAGAAATACCAAATAATATTATATTGGTTCCAAAATGAAAAATCTATATGGGGACGAAGGTATTCCCGGAAAAATATCACACATCAATACGGTGTATTCCAGATACGGGTTCATGCGGTCCTGAAAGCGGGACGGAAACCGGAACAAGCGCGTGAGAAACCAAAAGAAAAAAGACGCTATATGAAAACATATTTCTTTCAGGAACAACCTCTGCATCTGGAAAAACTCAAAATTGCTTTGACCCGGATCGGTTACGGAAAAAACCGCGACATGAATTTTCACGAGCACAAATTTTCAGAAGCCGCGATCATCCTGAACTCGACCGATACCGTACATTGGGCGGATGGCCGCTCCGCCCCCCTGACGCGCGGAGACGTCATTCTCATGCATCCGGGAAGCATCCACGCCTATGAGGATACCAGACATCTTGCACTCATCAACCTGATTTACAATGCCGATCAACTTCCGCTCCCCCATCTCGACGGCGGCGAACTTCGCTGCTTCTGTTCTTTTCTCGATCCGACCTGCCGCGAAGCATCTCCGGAAAAACCGATCGTTCACCTTGATGAAGAAGCCCTCTCTTCCGTGGAATCCCTGATTGCCCAGCTGGAACACGAACTGAACGGGGATGCGCCCGGAAAACACCTTTGCGCATTCGGTCTTTTCGTTGCTGTCCTCGTGCGGCTCTGCCGCGCCGGAGGCCGGGCGAGCCAATCGGAATACGTATCCGCCGCAGTGCCGGCGCTCCATTATCTCAATCTCCACTGCCGGGAAAATATTTCGGTCGGCCAGCTGGCGCGGCTCTGCTGTCTTTCCCGGACCAATTTCTTCCGCCGGTTCCATGAACTCGCGGGCTGTTCTCCTCTGGAATATCAACGTCAGAAGCGGCTGGAATTGGCTGAATCTCTGCTCCGCACTACCGGCGAGAGGCTTGATTATATAGCCTATCACTGCGGATTCTGTGACTCCAACCATCTGATCCGGCACTTTTCCAGACGCTATGGGATCTCTCCCGGAGCTTTCCGGAAAATGAAAAGCTCCTGACACGGGTTCTTGAATCCGGAGGAGTTCGTTCATCCGCCAATTCGTCCGTGAAAGAATTAAAACCGGCAGGATAAACCATCGGGCGGATATAAATTTCAAAATAATTAGCCATGCCTAATTGAAAAGCGAAAAACATCTGTTATATTAAAAAATAACGGATAAAAACACGCATGCTTCTCTTTTTCGGAAGAGGGCGTGCTTTTTCAGAAGAAACGAATTAGACAAGACTAATAAAAATACGGAGGAACAAGATGTCGAGCATGATTTCCGGAAGCGTCAGGGAGAAATGGCTCCGCTTTTTCTGGCTGAAGACGGCGGCGGTCAGGGAAGGCGTGAAGCCGGGGGAACTTCTCAGGGTCCGCCATCGCTATGAGGAAAGGGATTCAAGTCCGATGTCCGACTCTCTCTCCTGTACCGAAATCTTTGAAATCCTCCGGCTGGACCATCATATTCTCTACTCCAATTTCTCCAGTTCCCTTGTTCTTTTCTTCCGCCGGGAGAGTCTTGAAAACACGCTGTCGGCCCCGGAAGCCCGCGCGTTTCTCTCGCGCTGCGGATATCCCGAAGGCGCTGCGGCGCAAGACGCCCTCGCGTCCCTCCGGAAACGCTGCGCCGGAGACAATATCCCGCACGAGGTTGGAATCTTCATCGGGTATCCGCCAAAGGATGTCGCCGGATTCATTGAACGGCAGCCCCGGACTCCGATCCGGAACGGAAACTGGCAGGTGTTCGGCGACGCCTCCGAATCGCTCTCGCGAATGAATCTCTACCGTCAGGCAGAACGGATCGCGTCCGATCTGCTGGACGCCTGCGGCGGCTTGCAGACTTTCTTCAACCAGACAACCTTCCGGGGAACCCCGGAGAACAGGAGCATTGCAAATGGGTAAAGTGAACGTCCTCTACGGAAGCACCACGGGAAACACGGAAAGCGCGGCAAAACAGATCGCCGGAATGTTTGGAACGGAGGCGGTCTCAATCGTCAACGCGACTCCGGACGACTTTCAAGCCGATCTGCTGATTTTCGGATGTTCGACATGGGGTCTCGGAGAACTTCAGGACGACTGGGCCGCCGGACTCTCCCTTCTGGAAAGCGCCGATCTCTCCGGCAAAAAGGTCGCCGTGTTCGGAACCGGCGATCAGAGCGGTTTTTCGGACACCTACTGCGATGCCCTCGGAATCCTCGCAAAAAAGGCCGCCGAACGCGGCGCGGAACTGGTCGGAAAGACCTCTGCCGAAGGATATTCCAACACGGGGTCTCTGGCGGAAACCGACGGACAATTCTGCGGTCTTGCTCTGGACGACAACAATGACCCGGACAAGACGCCCGCGCGCATCGTCGCATGGGTGGAACAGCTGAAAAACGCCATCTGAAAAACAGGAGACGACCATGTGCAGTGCATCCGAATCGGGAGTCTGCTGCGGCAGGCACGGCCCCTGCTGCTGCGGAAAAAAGCTGAAACAGGACAATACCTCTTCTTCCCCGCCGGGAAACGACGGAGAGATGCGGACCGCCACGAATACGGCGGGCGAATCATCGCTTCCATGCGGAGGACACCTCCCGCATCAGGAAGGGACTTTCAGTCCTTCCTGAAGAACGCGTGCTTCATCCGCCGAAGAGGTTTCTGGAATAACGTCCGGTGATCTGTTTCAGGAGGAGACAGATGAACAGAACCGTGAACAAGGAACAGATTCCGGCAACAAAAGTAATGAAATCGTTGACCTGCTGCACGCCGAGACGTGCGATGTAACTGCCGAAAAACGTGATCAGCGGCTCCCCCAGGAAAACGTGCAGGAAGTAAATGGAAAAACTGTATTTGGCGAAAAGGTCCAGAACCCGGATTTTCTTGTGGCTGATGCGGTTCAGGGCCAGAACCACAAGTCCGGTGAAACACATTTTCTGAACATACAGCGCGGCAGTGTTGACGGGAAGCTTCGTATTCCTGAAATAAATGAAAAAGGTCAGGGCCACAGAGATCACGGCCAGATGAATCCAGTATTTCCGCAGCACCGGGTCGATTTTTTCCTTGTCCAGCGCATAACACATGCCCGCCAGATAGATCGGCACGAAAAAGGCCATAACCTCAACGGAATCGAGGAACCCCGTGAGGAAATCGCGGCGGACCGCGTAAAGAGGAACGAAGAGTGACACCAGTGTGATGTTCCTCAGCCACGAACGCGGCATTTTCATCAGGAGCGGAGTGAAAAGGAATACAATCGCAATGAAGGGGATATACCAGAATTGTGCGCAGATGCGATAGCCGAGGATGATTTCCATCGGGAGATTTTTATAGTACCAGAAAATGGAGGACACGTCGATATTCTGTATCCGGTAAACATAAATCAGAGCTGCAATGATGATGTAGGGAAGAAGAACGGTCATGAATTTTTTGCGGTAATAGGTCAGGATCTGGAAATCATTCCGGTCCAGATAGATCAGAAGGTATCCGGAGATGAAAAGGAAGAAAATTGTGGAACAGTTGAAGATGGAAAAACTCAGGTCCGTATGATAGAAATGGGCGAAGACGATGCTGATGATGGCGAAGGCCCGGAAATAGTGCATTCCGTAGTCGAACGCTCTTTTCGGATGGTGGCGGGGTTCAGGAGAAGACGTTTCTTTCTTTTCACGGCTCTTTTTCAAGCATTCCAGAAGCCAGGTCAGGGCGGCAATCAGGGAAAGCGCTCCGATAATCGCCGCATGGCTGAAAATAAGAAGGTACGATGCCACGGGGGGAGCCTTCAAAACCAGCGGTTGACCGGACGGCAGACTGAGCTTGAGCGAAAACATCTTGTACCGGGATTCAAAAACAGGGAAAAAGGTCCAGTTTGCGGACGGCTTTCCTTTCCATTCCCCTTCCGGCAGAACAGTTTTCCGGAGAGGAACGGGATTTCCTTTTTCATACAGCTCAAGCGTCATGGACCCGAAGGCTTTTTCCGCTGTTTCGGGGACTTTGAACTCCAGTCCGCAGAAGTTGCTGCCCCGCGACAGAAAGAAGACGTCCCGCGCATCGGCTGGCTCCGGTGGAACAAGTTCGCAGAAGGCGCGTTCCGATTCTCCGGGAACAAAAACAAGAACCATTCCGGAGAGGACCGCCAGAGCGGAAATTCTGGGCCAGCGTGTATATAGGCGCTGAACCGGCGACCACAATCGGGCGATTGAATTACACAACGGACCGTAGTAGAGAATCAGCCCGTAAAGCAGGAACACAACCGCCACGGAAACCGTGAGAACAAAAAGGACGAACTGGCGGAAATCATCCCAGGCGAATTCGGCTGTCAGACGGTCGAAGTTCCGGGCGATGGGACGAAGTTCAGGATGAACCCCGGTCGTCTGTATAACGCTTTTTCCCTCTCCGGTCTTCAGGATAAGCATGTCATGCGGCGTATAAAATTCGGAAAGTCTGTACCCGGGAATCGTCTGTTTTCGGAAATTTTTCATGAAAACGATCCGCGAGATTGTATAATCCCGGATGTCTGAATAATCCTGCGGATAGGTATCTTCCTGATAGTGACGGATCCTTTCAAAATTGATGGTCCGTTTTTCCGGAGGAGCATTTATTTCATTGACGTAGAAAGTAATGACTTCCTGAAAATTCGCAAAGAAATATTTACGGGTATAGGAAAGCCGTTCCCCTTTGTCTATAACCAGCGTAACCAGAGAGGGGGACTCGCCTTCAATTCCGATAAGGACTTCCAGATTGCTGAAACAGAAGCGAAAAATGCAGAACCCTATGAGAAGAAACGAATACAGGAGGACCGCTGCTGTGAAAATGGTCCTTTTCGTGATGAATTTTTTAATGAACGAGACCATTTTATCCAAATCTTTTGTACCGCTTTCCAGCAGGGTGATGAAGGCTGAGCCAATGAAGCGTATTGTTACCGGACAATAATACGGGAGCAGGAATATTTCAATGGAGACGCCGTATTTTTTCCATGATCATTCGATTATTTTTCCTCCATCGTCATTTCTGTCATCCGTGTCTTGTTACGGCAAAAGAAAATGTTTGTTACGGACAACGTTTATCTTGAACAAAAATTGTGCCTTTGATAAAAAATATACGGTACAATACCGGATATGTCATGTCGAATTACCAAAAAAAAATTTTAATTTTTCTTTGATACCATCTTGACATATCGGCAAAAACGGTGCGTCACGGGTGACGTTTCCGCCGCATTGAAAACAAGGAAAGAGATTTCCGGCGGAAACGGTATTTCCCGGTCGTCTACTTCAGCAGATGCTTGTTTTCACTCCGCATGACAATGCCGCGGTAGAAGACAAGCCCGGCTGTCAGGACGGTGAGGTTGCCGGCAAATGAATAGGCCATTTCCAGGGGAAGTCCGAAGCCCCACGGTCCGCCGTGCGCCGGAGAGGTCCACAGAATGAAAGTCGTGACGACAAACATCATGAAGATGCCGGGCACCATGGTGATGACGGAATTTTTCTTCTGCATGGAAAGCCAGACGGACGCCGAAAAGAGAGTAAAGACCGCCAGCACCTGATTTCCCCATGCGAAATAATTCCACAGGTAGCCGAACGTTTTTGCGCTGATGTTGGACCACCAGAGGAGAAAAGTGATGATCACGATCAACGGAAGGCAGAGCAGAATCCGATTCATGGTTTTGACCTGATCAATGTGAAAAATCTCGGCCAGGCTCAACCTCATGCTCCGCATGGCGGTGTCGCCCGAAGTGATCGCAAGGATGATGACGGCCAGAATCGTGACGGTTCCCATTCCGGAGCCGAGAAAATAGGAAGTGATCTTTCCAAGGACCGTGTTCGGATCGACTTTCATGAGTTCAGGGAAAATGTTGTAGATGGCCATGCCGCCCGCCGCCCAGATCATCGCGATGATCCCTTCCAGAATCATCATCCCGTAGAAATTGCTGCGTCCGTGACGCTCGGAGGACATGGTCCGCGCAATGATCGGCGACTGTGTCGCGTGGAACCCGGAAAGGATTCCGCAGGCAATCGTGACGAAGAGCGCCGGGACGATCGGCTGCTGGATGATTCCCGCTTTGAAGGCGGCGGTCTCGGTCAGGAGTTCCGGGTGGCGGAACCCTTCCTTCACCAGCGTGAAGAAAATCGCGAAAGTACCGATCAGAAGGACCGCTCCGAAAAACGGATAGATCGCACCGATAATTTTATCCACGGGAAACAGCGTGGCGCAGATGTAATACAGGAAAATGACGACAATCGCGGCCCAGAAAAGCTGGTATTCAGGAAAGAGCTTGTCGAAAAGCGTTGCAGGGATGTTGATGAAAACCGCCACCACCAGAAGCAGAAGAAGAATCATGAAAACGCTAAAAATGTGGGAAATTCTTTTCCCGAGCGAAATTTCCACCAGTTTCGGAAGATTTGCGCCGTCGTGACGGAGCGACATCATGCCCGAAGTGAAGTCGTGCACCGCCCCTCCGATGATGTTTCCGATCGGGATGATCAAGAATACGACGATTCCGAACTTGATGCCGAGGATCACTCCGATGACCGGACCCACCCCGGCGATGTTCAGCAGCTGGATCAGCATGTTTTTCCAGTTCGGAAGGACCACGAAGTCAACGCCGTCCGGATGTTTTTTCGCCGGCGTTTCGCGGTCGTCCGGACCGATGATCCGTTCCACCATTTTCCCATACGTGAAATACCCCAGCGCGAGAAGAAGAATCCCTCCGAGAAACCACCACATTTTTCATGTCCTTTGTTGATTTGACATAGTCTCCATTCAAAATAGCATGAATCCGGAGAAAATGCAACTCTTTATTATTCTTCCGATTGCATTTCCTGGCTCCACGATTTAAATTGCGGAAAACACCATGGAGATGCTTATGCACGAAAAACTGAAAAAAATCATTGCCCAGGCGCGCGGTGTCGAAAAAGCGGATACGGTCATCCGGAACGTGCGGATATTCCATCTCACGGACGGCTCCTTCACCGTCGGGGACATCGCCATCTGCGGCGACACCATTCTCGGCGCGGGACCTGAAAAATATGACGGAAATATCGTCATCGACGGAACCGGGCTGACCTCCGTGCCCGGCTTCATCGACAGCCATGTACATCTGGAATCCTCCATGATCACACCGTATGAATTTGAACGCATGGCGCTCCCGCATGGCGTGACCACGGCGGTCTGCGATCCCCACGAACTGGCCAATACCGCCGGAACCCGCGCCATCGACTATTTTCTGGAATGCGCCGGAAAAATGCGGATGGATCTCCGGGTCCAGATCAGTTCCTGCGTCCCGGCCACCCATCTTGAGACCGCCGGAGCCTCCCTTTCGGCGAAAGACATCGCGCGCTATGTTTCCGAACCGCATTCCTCCGGACTTGCCGAGCTGATGAATGTTCCGGGAGTCCTTTTCCAGTCTCCCGACGTGCTGGAAAAGATCGAGCTTTTTCAGGGACGGATCGACGGGCATTCCCCTCTGCTTTCCGGCAAGGACCTCAATGCCTATCTTGCCGCGGGCGTGCGGAACTGTCACGAGAGCAGCGACCCGGCGGAAGCGCTGGAAAAACTCCGCAAGGGTATGCATCTGATGATCCGGGAAGGAAGCGTCGGAAGAAATCTGGACGCGCTGGCGCCGCTGATTACCCCGGCCAATTCCATGTTCATCTCCTTCTGCACCGACGACCGCAATCTGCTGGACATCGAACGGCATGGGCATATCGACTACATCATTGCACGGGCCATCGAACTGGGTGTCGAACCTCTTGCGGCGTACCGCTGTGCGTCCGTGTCCGCCGCCAGACATTTTTCCCTGGGAGCGCGCGGGCTCCTTGCCCCGGGCTACAAAGCCGACATCGTCCTGCTTTCCGATCTGGAAAAATGCAAAATCGAAAAAGTCCTCAAGAACGGCAAAACGGTCAACGAAGCCCTCTTCGCCTCCCGTTCTCCCGCACCCGATTTTTCCGCATTCCGGAATTCCGTCCGGCGCGCGCCCGTTTCCGCCTCGGACTTCAAGGTATTTTCAAAGAGCGCATCGACTCCGGTCATCGGAGTCACGGAAGGCACTCTCATCACGCAGAAGCTGGAGCTGGAACTGCCCTTCGACGGCGGGGAAAAAGGGATTTCTCCGGAACAGGACGTCGCCAAGATCGCCGTGTTGGAGCGCTATGGAAAGAACGGCAACATTTCGCACGGTTTTGTGAAAGGCTTCGGAATGAGGGCCGGGGCCATCGCGTCCAGCGTGGGACACGACAGCCACAATCTCTGTGTGGTCGGAGTCTCCGACGAAGACATGGCGCTGGCGGTCAATTCCCTGATAGAGTCCCAGGGCGGCTTCGCGGTCGCGGTGAACGGAAAACTGCTGGAAAGGATGCCTCTGCCGATCGGCGGACTGCTTTCCGACCTCCGTTATGAAGAGGTTGCGGTCCATTTGAAGAAACTCCACGAAGCGGCGCTGGAAACCGGCTGCACGCTGCACGATCCTTTCCTTCAGCTGGCGTTTCTGCCGCTCCCGGTGATTCCATTCCTGCGCCTGACCGACCGCGGGCTTGTGGATGTTGCCAAGTTCGACTTCATTCCCTGCTGATATCGGATATTTCCGTTTCACGGGAAAGAAAAAGCCGCGGAATCCGTTTTCTGCCGGATTCCGCGGCGATGTTTTCAAAGACTTCTTATTTGTTGCCGAAATTGTCCTGGAGCTTGAAGCGGAACGGTTTCGACGGCGTTGAAGACTGTCCCTTCCGGTTATACCAGACCACGAACGCGTAGAAATCCGTGTCGGGCAGGAATCCGTTGACCGTCGTGCCTGATTTCCGGAGCTGCGAACCGAGCTTCAGCGCGTTGGCGCCGTCGGGCGACCGGCTCAAATAGACGTCGTAGAAAGCCGCCTGAGGCATTTCACGGAAATGGAAAACACCTCTGGTTCCGTCGTAATAGTGATCCGGAGGATCCACCCGGATGATTTCGGAGGGAGGCAGGACGGCTTTTCCGGCCAGTTCCGCGATCGGATTGAGAGGCGCGGCGCTGACCGGAGGGGGAGGCATTTGCACGGTCGGCTGCGGTTTCATCATTTCCGGCGATTCGTATTCGGCATAAAGGTTGC
Organism: uncultured Victivallales bacterium; assembly: GCA_964581935.1. Taxonomy (GTDB): domain Bacteria; phylum Verrucomicrobiota; class Lentisphaeria; order Victivallales; family UBA1829; genus SIG94. The sequence goes on along the minus strand of CAZORN010000002.1, from coordinate 45,310 downwards.
CCAGAATCACCGGAGACGGATTTGCTGGTTCAAGGGAATTCACATAGATCGCCTTGGCGCGGCGTTCCACGAAAATTTTCTCAAGAGTCAGCGGCAGATTCACGATACGGTCTCCGCCGGTGGCGCCCCACCAGGTGGTGCCCATTTCGCGGAAGTTGTCCCAGGGCAGATTGGAGGGGAGTTCAAAACGCACCAGCCGTTTGCCGTCGAAGTTGAATGAACTTGCGCCGGGAGTATCGTCGCAATTCCAGACACCCGTTGCGCCTACGCTGATCCACTTTTCTCCCTTGGCGTCGCGAAGGACGTAGACGATCCGACCCCAGTCGGAATTGGCGGAGACTTCCATGGTGAGGTATTTCGCCTTGCCGGGAATGACGACAGGCTTTCCGGGCGTCAGCGTCGTATAATAAGGCATGGTGCCACGGTCAACCGCCTGCGGCGGCAATGTCACGGCGAGACCGTCCGGACGTTTCTCCAAAGTCATGGCAGCGGGGAAACGGCGGATGGCGTCCGGGAACGATTCGAGATATTCGGGATCGGTGTCCTGACTCTGGCGGGGAAACAGTTCCGCCGGATTTCCCAGCAGGACGCGATGTTTGCCCAGTGCCGTATCGGAATGATCCGGCGCACCGAATTTGAGCGCGTTTTCTCCGGCGTAGACATAGATCGGCATCTGACTGACCACAGGACTGGACATCAGATTGTCCATGGAATCATACACCTGAACATTCCTGCCGTTGACCGACAGCGGCCGTTTGCCTCGAACCGTCCACAGCACGTGCATGATTTTGCCGTCGCGGGAATCCTTGAACTGGAGACAATATGTGCTGAGGGAGCCGGTGGGGACCCACTTGACGAATTCCATGTGCCGGAGATGCCGGATCATGGTTCCCGCCGCGGCATAGGCCACATGGGGATTGACGCCGCTGATCCGGGAGAACAATCCGCCTCCGTAGTGCTGTTCGCCCCAGTAGGAAGCGCAATCGGAGGGACCGGTCAGCGAGAACTGGCGGTTGATGCCGTAGGAGGCCAGAATCATGGCGGAGCGGACCATGTGGGAAGCGAACTGCTCCTCTGTCAGCGCGCCGGGCGCGACCTGCGCCAGACAGGGGCCCTCCACCGTAATCATGAACGGTTTGTCCTTGCGGTATTTGTTCCAGTAACTGGTAAACTGATACATGCGGTTCAGCGAGCACTGATGCAGCTGCTGTTCGGGCAGACGGTCGAAGTATCCGGCGTCGAATGCGATGCCGTCGAACAGATAGCGCGTTTCGGGATCCTTCAGGAAAGGCACCGTGAACATGGGATCGCCCCAGGGCATCAGGATTTTGACTCCGGGAGTCAGTTTCCGGATTTCGGAGGCCGCCGCTATTACGGTCTTTTTATAGGTATTGAACCGCTCCTGCTGTTCGGGCGTCATGACGTTTTCTTTTTCGCCGAAGAATTCCGGCAGATTGCCTTCGGTCCCGATTCCGCCGGGCTCGGCGAAGATATTCACATAGGCCGGCTCGGTGACCTGGGATTTTCCCAGCAGTCCGTTGCGCAGCATCTCGGGAATTTCCCCGATTTGCGTAGCCGTGCGGGGGCCGCGTTCGTAAGCCCAGAAGTTCTTCATACCGAAGCGCCTGACCACATCTTCCACCTCATGGCCCAGCATGGTGGAACCGTTGTGCGAAACCGATTCCATGCCGAGTTTTCCAAGCAGGAAAAGCGAGTCCCGGTTATTCAGCGTCAGGTGTGAACCGCGCCAGTTCCAGTAGCCGAACATGAATCCTCTGGCGTCGATCGGACGCGCACTGTATTCACGGCCGCGGAGAAACGCGAGCGAACGGTCGAACTTCTGCCCGTCGGCATCCAGTGACACCCGATGCCAGCCGAATTTGTTCAGGGGCAGGTCGAAACGGGTGATGATTTCACTGTCGGCGGGAACTTCCAGCGTCTGCGATAGATTCTGTTTTTCCGAACGGTCGAAGCTTTCCGTGTTCAAGGTCAGCTTCACCTTCCGCGGCTGTGCGGTGGTATTGCGGAGCTTCACGCGGTAGGAGGGCTTCACCGGTTCCACCCAGACATTGCCGAACTCTTCCGGTTCGAAAAACACTTCGACAGGAGCGGTTTCCAGTGTCATGGCATATATCTGGACGCCCGAAGGGATTCCCCCTCCGTGCATGCTGTAGTGCAGCGGATCCGGATAGGCGCGGTAGACATGCACGTCTCCGGTCAGTTCAAGTTCGATCACGTCGCGGTCGCTGAATTCCTGAAGCATTCCCGGCGAAACGGGAATCCTGACAACCTGAAGACCATCTTTTTCAGATATGACTTCAGCGGGGAAATTCTTGGGGAACCCGGAACCTGTCCGGAAAAATTGGGCTGTCACGCGCGGGACGCGTTCCGGACTCCGGACACAGGAGGCCAGCAGATAAATCGCCGTGAACTGTCGGTTCGGCACGCGGAACTGAATCCGTGCGGGACTGCCTCCGAGCGCTCCGCTCCAGCGTCCGCCGAAACTGCCCGAATGCGACATTTCATTGTCTGTCATGAAGCCTTCGCGGAACCATGACTTTCCCACATCGATGCTGTTGCGTCCGTCGGGTCCTGCAGGAGATATCTCAAAGGGAATTCCGTCGATTTCACGGCTGTTTCCGGGACTGGCGTTCACCGCGTTATACCGTCCTCCCAGATCCACCGGCAGAAAACGTCCCCGGGAATCCGCGAGTCCTGCAACCTCCGGCTTCATCATTTCGCCTCCCGGCGGCAGGGTGATCCGGAGCTTCCGTCCATACAAGTCGGCGGAAGAATCGCATTCCTGCAGCAGGACATGATTCAGATACCAGCGGCATTTTCCATTCTGGACTTCCAGCGTCACCGGAAAAAAATCCCTGGCGATGTCAAGCCGGCAGGTGTTCATGAAATAGTTATTCCAGTCCAGCATATTTTTCGTATAGGCAAAACTTTCGCGGATTCTTCCGTTCGGATAATAATTCCCCGTATCCCACGGATAAACTTTTTTCGTGCTCTGCCCGGTAGAGTCGCGATGGTCCCATTGAATGAAATCACCGCGGTTGATGACAGTCAGGTTCTCTTCGCCCCGGCCTGTTTTCACGATCAGCGCCCGATTTGCCGGAAGTTTTACCGGAAAGACCAGCCGACGTCCGGCGCAAACGGGCGTATCCAGTTCCAGAACCGCGGGGCGGTCTCCTGTATTGATCACTCTGCCTTCTTCCGTTTTCACAGAGGCGGCGGGCTTGGTCGGCACATACTGCGGCGACGGCGGGACCTGATGACATCCGACCAATCCGGCCACGGCGCCGACAAAAGCGAATTTGGACAAGGGGTGCATGGATCTCTCTCTCCTCATTTTTCACACTTGATATAACCACCGGCGCCGATTCTGACGGTAACGGTAAGGTTTCTGTTTTTAATTTTGCTGTCGCACAATTCTCCGGAAGTTTCGATGTTCCGGTAAGCGGGCGCATCGTTCAGGGTCACCTTCACGGTCTGTTCCCTGCCGGTCCAGTTGGAGAGGACGATCACGTCGGCCTTGTCGCTTTCCAGCAGATTGGCTTCGATCCGGTAGTTGTCTGTTGCCAGACGCGGGACGGACGGCAGCTTCAAGCCCGCGATATAGTCGCGGAATGCTTTGGAATAATCGCGGACACTGTAGATTTCCTCTCCTTTTGCCTGAGTGGACGTTCCGAGATACCCTATTCCGGGGAAGAATCCGCTGAAAATCACGCGTCCCCTGCCGACCTTCAAGTCCTGTTTCATGGGCTCCTGAAAACCGCATAAAACGGGCGGATTTTCCGTCGCTTTGAGATTTTTCAGCTTCAGCATCTCATATTGGGGCCGTCCGGCTTTTTCGCCCGCAGTCAGCTTCTCCCTCTTCAGTCCGAGATTCTGATCCAATCCGAGGGGCTGGTTGGCCTCGTCGAATTCCAGCGCTCCGGCGCCCAGATACAGTGTGCCCCCGTCCTTCACCCACTGAATCAGCGGGAGGAGCTGGGAACGGCGCAGATGTGAATCGACGGCAAACAGAATCTTATATTTCTTGAGTTCGGCGGACAAGTCATCTTCGCTCAGGATGTCCAGCCGGTAATTGCAGTGGGCCAGCAACAGACTCAGATAAGTCCGTTCACGTCCGAACGGATTGTCTTTTCCGTCGTTCCAGATGTCTCCGGTTACACTGAAAAGCATGGCCGCGTCGCCGGGAGCCACCCGTGCGGAAGCAAGTTCCTTATCCACAAGGCCGGAAGCCATGGTAATGTTTTTGATCGCCTGATAGATTTCCGGACGCTGGCTGTTGGAGTCGCTGGACAGGGAATAATACGGACCGTAGGAGAAAAAGTGCATGGCCTTGTTGCCGTGTCCGATTTCGGCGAAGCCCTTGGCCTGAATATCCCACGGATGACGGGCCAGGATGTTGTAAATGCCGTAATTCAGGTTCTTCGGACGGCAGGCGGCGCGCATTACGTCGGATTGGAACCCGGCCACCTGATAGGTCGCCGAGTAATTCGCCCAGTCTTCGTGCCAGCCCATGGTCAGAGCCCCGGAACCGAGGATTTCGAACCAGTCGCAGCCGCGTTTGATCATATTGCCGTCGAAAACGATTTCCGTGGCGAAATTGACCGTGGTGGGGATTCCGGGCATGAATTTATGGGCGGCGGTTGTGCCGGTCCGCAACACTTCCGTCATGACATGGTTGCGGTAGCGGTTGCTCCAATAGTACAACAAGCCCGCGTTATGGTCGGCGGTCGGCGCACCGGTCAATTTTACTCCCTGTTTTTCCAGATAGGGAGCGAATCCCGCGATGCAAACCGGGCAGGTGGTGATGTGTTTCATGTCCAGGCCGGGTTCATCCATCAGGTTCAGCATGAACCACGGGGTCTTTCCATTTTTGTAAGGTTCGGCAAGAGATTTCATGTGCGCTTCGATTCTGGCGGTCTCCGGCTGACTCAAACATCCGTTCTTGAGCAGATGGAAGAAAAAGCGTCCCCCCATGTACCAGGTGAAATTCTTGCTGACCGTCTGCGGAGTCGGCTTGGAAAACCCGCTGATTCCGATCAGCTTCAGGGCTTCCAGCTCATTGTCCACATATTCCGGCATCACGAGCTCGGGGTCCAGCGCCATGGTGGTGATGAACGGGAATTCCAGCGGGCGGCGCCCTTTCACATCGGTTGTCGCCTGCGCGTATTTGAGCGACTGTTCGCTTCCTTCACGGTCGGTAAGGGCAGCGTAGTTACCGTGAAGGTCAATATTGACGATCATGCCGTTCCCTTTTCCGCTCCGCGACTCTTTCTTGAAGATGTCTTTGTCATCCGGCGTTTTCGAAAAACTGACTTCAAACGCGGAGGACGGCAGCGGATCGGCATGGTAATTTTCCATTGCGTAAAAAAGAATGGAATCACGGCCGTTGTAACTGAGATATTGTGAAATCTCAATCCATGGTGACTCTTCGCCGGGCTTGAGGAACGCGTTTTTCATATCCGCCGCCCCTTTGTTGGTCCCTTGGAAAATCCCTTTGCCGTTGATGTTCATGTGTCCGGTGAACCACGGCTCCATCGAACGCCGGCCGAAGACATGGATCGCCACCGGCTTGTCCTGCTGCGGCAATGTGCGAACTTTGACAAACAGAGGATACAGATCGGTAATCCGGGGTTCAAAGGCAAGGTCGGGCGTAATCACGAAAACATCCAGATGGCGCGAGCCGGAACCGGTTCCGGCTTTGGGCTGTCCCTTGGAAACCCGGACAGTCGCGTTTCCCGCCTCCCCGGTGAATTCCATTCCATCCCAGACGAACTGGCCGAACCCCGTCCCCCATTTTTTCTTGCCGTCGGCGGAGACACGCATCGATTCACGGTCGAATTCATGTTCGCCGATGACCTTGTCCTTCTGGAGAACCGTCACCTTGAATGTGGCGCCGCGAAAACGGTCGATATCCAGATAACGGACCCACAGGCGGTATTTGCCGTCCTTTGGCAAAGACACAGTGGTTTCCGCCTTGCCCATGGCACCGCTGAAACCGTCCAGAAATTGATCTCCGGACGGTTTGCCCCCGTACATGTTGGGAAAGTGGGGCTTCACCTTCCACGCATTGTTTTCAGGCTTCAGCGATTCCGCCTCGAACACGATGGAACCTTCCGGCAATGCCGCGCACAGCGATACCACCATCATAAAAAGACACAGAAATCCCAGTTTCCTCATCATGACAAATCCTTATGATATTTGATAGTTGATTTTCAGCCCATACCGAGCGAGAAGACACGAAGCAATCCAACCGTGCATTCTGCCCCGTTTCCCATTTTCGATTCTCTTCAATCCCACCAGATTTCGTCGACGCCGTTTCCGTCGGAATAGAAACGGATATACTTTTTCGCTTTGGCTTTTGCGGTCCCCTGCACGTGACCATCCATAAAAGCGGTATTCGCCTTCGCCGGATGCGGAGTCGGCGAGGTACGGCCATATCCTGCAACCTTGTCGCCTTGCTGACGCAATGGATTCGCGCAATCCCCCAGCATCGCCGTTGCCGAGGGAGAATCATACTTCCAGTTGGTGACGCCGCCGATTCGGGGAATGACACTGTTTAAGAACCTGAGGCTGGGAATCGGCTGATACGAACTGTAGCCGGAACCATTGCTGTTGGCATAGCCTATCCATCCATAGCCGTTTGCCAGGGTGGACGCATAATCGGCGACTCCGAAAGCCAGGTAATATCCGGAAAAAATATAGGCCGCGGCCCCGCCGGGAGTCCCCCATGTTCCAGCCCAACAGGATGCGCCGCCGCTGATGAATGTACCGCCAAGCCCCGGACAAACCAGCTGCTTGATCGTTTTCTTTCCGCTTAGTGTCCAACTGGTGTTTTTCGGGCGGGAAAAATAATCCAGCAATTGCATTCCGTAGTCATTCGGACTGTATGACCTGGTTCCAGTCGGTCCCCAGTCGGCATAGTCACCGGCGTAAATCAGCATAGTCGTGGCTACCTGTTTCACATTGCTCTGGCAAGCCGACACTTTCGCCCGCTCCCTGGCTTTGTTCAGCGCCGGCAGCAGCATTGAGGCAAGGATGGCGATAATTGCAATAACGACCAGAAGTTCGATGAGTGTAAAATTCTTTTTCGTAAATCTAACCATGATGCGGTGTCCTCCCGTTTGTATTTAATATGTCAATCAGCTGATCTATCGCCTGATGCGCGATCTCCTTGTCTGTCGGCAAGTCTTTGTGCTCGAAGGTAAAGTCATACAAGGAATCAGGGGCCTCCTGTTCCTGATTTTTGTTGATCACGACGGCCGGACGCTTGAATTCGGGGTGGAGTTCGCAATATTTCAGGAGTCCCAGCCAGTGCGAACCGCAGAATATGATCACTTCCGGCTTCTGTTTGAGCGCGGCGACGACTTCATTATAGCCGTCGTCGGAAGAAAATTCGAAAAAGCTCCGTTCCGGATTCAGTCCGGCCCCGACGGCGGCAGCGCGGATGCCGTCCATCGCTTCCCGGTCCGCCCGCATGTCCGGAGTCCCGCCAATGACCGCAAAAGATTCCCATTGATGCGCCCGGAAAAGTTCCGACATGGTTCTGAAGTAACTTCCGCGCACATCATAGTTGATCTGCGGATGCTCCGGTGAAATATCGTAGTTTCCGACCACGACATACGGAATCCGGTGCAACCGCGGATACTTGAGCATTTCTTCCTCCACAATGCCGTAGACCACCACCCCGTCGAGGTCGCCCTTGTGGATCAGCCAGTCGGCAAGAGTGAAATTTTCTTCATAATTACTTCCCAGCACCACATTGAAATGCCGCCGCGCCGCGTAAATATGCGCGTGCTGCGCCAACATACTGAAAGGAGCCAGCTGATTGATGAACCATCCGAGCCGGTAGAAAATGCCGGGTTTGAGGGACGGATTCACATACGTGCCGCTGCCCTGTGCCGTATAAATATAATTATACTTCGCCATCAGCGAAAATGCCGAAAGCACCACCTGCCGTCCGACTCCGTAACGCTCCGCCAGTACACGGATGCTTTCCATGCGCTGTCCCGGCGCGTATTCGCCGTTATGAATCTTATGAATCAGGAGACGCGACAATTCCCGGCTCTGGGGTTCATACGGTTTTTTGGGGATTGCAACAGGCATAGTATGTCACTTTTATTTATTTATGTCACTTTATTATAGTCTCTTCTTTTTCTTTGTCAATAGCGTTTTTTCGCGAAAACGAAGATTTTTGCAATATTTGTTTCCGGATTCAGGAAAGACACTGTTTTCAAGGGGAGTCCCGGGATTGATCGGTCCTGTTTCCTGGCAAGCTTTTCTCCGTCCGTCCGGTTTTCCGATGGCGCTGACTGATTTCCACCTTGCGTTTTTTTTAGATTTTCATGAGAATGGGACTTGCCATTTTCAATTTTCGCGTTACATTAAAAGACATTGTTTTTTGAACAACACTTTTACTGTAGGAAAATCTGTTCATGGGAAACCTGAGAAAAAAACGTCGTACGAAGATCGCACAGCACAAGCGCAAAAAAATGCGTAAGGCTTTGCGCCACAAGACCAAGTAAGGCGCTCCGCTTTCGCGGATCCATGGTATTCCTGATTCCGGGTTTCTTCAGCAGAATTTTCCTGGAAACAGGAATACTTGCATTTAAATGGGAAAGTCAGAGCATCGCGGGGAAGTTCCCTGCAATCCCTCTGGCCCATTTCCGTTTTACTTCCGCCCAAACAGGAATGTCATAAACGGGGTTTTTCTTACCGATGAAGATGCCGACACACCCCATTTCCGAAGTTCATCCGGAATCTCTCTTTCCGGAAACGGTTCGTACGGTTGCGCTGGCGGCTCCCGCCGGGCCGGTCGATCCGGAAACCTTTTTTCATGCGGCATCCTTTCTGAAATCCATGGGACTGAAAGTTCTTCTTCCGAAGTCCGTTTCCGGAGAAAAGGGATGTTCCTACCTTTCCGGTCCCGCCGGAGAACGTATCGCCGACCTGAACTCATTCATCCGCAATTCCTCAACGGATTTGATCCTCTGTCTGCGGGGCGGTTTCGGTTCGGTCCATCTACTCGGCGGCATAGACTGGGACACCCTCCGGGCGCGCCGTCTACCGGTGGCGGGATACAGCGATATCACGGCGCTTCACATGGGCATGCTCGCAAGAAAAGCGGGAATTCCCCTCTCAACCCGCATGGCCGCCACGCTGGAAAGCGATTTGCGGAACCCCTTCACGGCCCGTTCCCTGCGGCGCGTTTTTTCGTTGACGTTTGCAAAGGACAGGAGACATTGTCCGTTCCGTAAAACGGCTCGACTGACTGCGGCCGCTCCGGAAAAAGAGGCGGTTTCCGCGCCCCTCGTCTGCGCCAACCTGACGGTGCTTTCATCGCTTTGCGGAACCCCGTATCTTCCTTCCATGGAGAACCGGATCCTGATTCTGGAAGACATCGCCGAACCGGTCCGGAAACTGGACCGCGCCTTGACGCAACTTCAGTTGAACGGTGTTTTCAGCGGCTGCGCCGCCGTGATTTTCGCCAACTTCAGAAAATGTTCTCCGCCGGAAGAGATTCACTCGCTTGCCGTGCGGCTGGCGGAAGAAAATTCCATTCCGGTTTACTCCGGGCTTGCCTTCGGACATTGCGCCCGTTCCCTTTCTTTCCTCTGCGGGGAAGACGCCATCATTTCCGAAGGCACTCTGAAGGTCCGTTTCCCGGAATAACGCTTCCGGCTTCCCCGGATTGAGGAAAGAAATAAAACACCCGTCCCTTGAAAAAACACCGATTTTTTTTCGTGTCTTGAAACCTTTTCCTTTCTGAATTGTCTCAGAAACCAAGGGACTCGAAAAAGTGTATGATTTCTCAAAGAAGGAGTTGTTTCAATGATAAAGTGGTTTGCAACGTTATTTGCCGTGATCGTCCTTGCCGGATTTGTGACCGTGAATGCTCAGGAGTCCGCATGGACCACAGACTTCAACGCCGCGAAAGAGCTGGCGAAAAAGACCAATAAGGTCATGTTCGTCGACTTCACCGGATCGGACTGGTGCGGCTGGTGCATCCGGCTGAAAGAAAACGTCCTGACGAAAAAGGCGTTTCTGGATTATGCGAAGGACAATCTGGTTCTGGTCGAAGTCGACTTCCCGGAAAACAAGGTCCAGATGCCTGCCCAGAGAAAAGCGAATGAGGCTCTGATGCGCAAGTACGGCGTTGAAGGATTTCCCACCATTCTGCTTTTGAACGGCGACGGCAAGGTATTGGCCCGCCTTGATTACAAAAATTATACTCCGGAAGAATATGTTTCTTACATCAAAGCGGCACTGAATAAATAAACATCTGCGGAAGGACGGATCCCATTTTCATCCGTCCTTCCGCATCATCCCGCTTTTACTTCGATTGATGTCATTTCCACCCGCCGGAAATGAGGACATCCGAGTCCTGCGCAAGGCCCGCATCTGTCGTCAATTCGTGCTGTGCAATCCGTCATCCGATCCGCCGATGAACCTTACGGGCTCCATCACCGTTCACTGCAATGCAGAGTTCTCGACCTGACCCTGCCGGAAAGAAGTTCCTTGCGCACCACCGGCGGATGCCGGTTCTGTCTCCAGAACTGCCGGGGGAGTCGGGCGGACACCAACGGAAACACCCATCTGCTTTATCCCCATGCGGACGGACCGGTGGAAGAACATCGCATACGGCATTGAGCTCTTTGAACTGCTTTCGATCCTCGGGCAGAAAAATCCAGAGCGTTATCGCAGCATTTTGAAGGAAATGGCCGAAGACACGGCATGTCTTTTTTCTGATGGCCCTGTCCGTTCTTCCGGCAAGCGAGTCGCGAATGCGGCCTGGATCGTGTATGGCTCCACGAATACCGGGGTCCCGCGGAAACAGAGCTTCTGGACTTGCCGGCGGCAAGGAATGCAATTGTCCTGACTGCCCATATTCATGCTTCGATACGGAGCGGGTATAAGTCTGCCGTCGGCACAATCATGCAAGAGAAAGCATTGAAATTGCCGCTGCGGAAAGACTTTCAGGGAAAAATAACTCACCTCAGCCGATATTATCCCGGAGCCGGATTCTCCATGCTGCATGTGACGGATGAAGGGGGTCTCATCGATCTCTGTTTCGGTTCGATTCAGGAGACGGTCAAAATTCTGAAGGTAATATGAGAGTGTACCGGAAATCGTGGTGGACCATACTCTGCGGCAAGAACACCTGATGGACCCACAGCCGCATAAATTCCCCTTCAGAGGGAGGCCGCCTCCCTTGTCGGCAGGCAGAATTCTCTTCTTTCCTCCGACGGCCTCCGCCTGACAATCCGTCATAACCGGTTGGCAGCAATAGGAATAAACAATAAATATTATTTTTTCAATCCTCTCCTTGACAATTGCTTGTTTATGTTGTATCATTATCTCACAACTTGTTTATGTTGTATTGTCAATGGAGTAATGAATCATGCTGAATCCGCTTCCGGAATATATCAAAGTAAGAAGTTACCTTTATAATTTTGCGATGAAGAATCGTGGGGAATGCATCAAGATTCCTTCGGAAAACGAACTCGCCGCAATGTTCGGCGTCAGCCGTGTGACGGTGCGCGGCGCACTGAAGGCCCTGCTGTCCGACCGACTCCTTTTCTCCCGGCGCGGGATGGGGACTTTTGTGAATCCGGAGTTCCCTTCGTCCTTGAAATTCCAGGCGGCCGGCATGCTGGTCGGATCCGGGGAATGCGCGGCCGATCAATTTTCTCCCACGGTTTTTTCGGCCTGCCAGATATGCGGAATCCATCCGGAAATTCTGTTTGTGCCCGATTCCGGCCGGACAGAGCGGATGGTCGAGCAATGCCGTTACCTGGACGCCGTTATCTGGCAGACAACCAACACCTTTCCGCTGGATTACTGGAAGGCTCTCCGGGAAGCGGGCATTCCCCTGTTGACTCTTTCCTATCCGAGAGAACAGGATGAGTTCGACAATATCACGATTTCCCCGGAAGCCGTCGGAGACGTTCTGCAGGATTGCATGAAGCAGTATGGGCACTCGAAGGTGCTTTTCGTGACGGCGGACAATTCTCTCGACGTTCATTTTCAGCCCGGAAGCACGTATTACCAATGCTTGAAAGGACTGCGGGGCGCTCCGGAAAACTCCCGGACAATCGACCGGAGCGGCATTTGCCAGATCAAGGATCTGCCCCGGCTTGCCGCCCGTTCCGACTTCCGGAAGAAGTTTTCTCTGATCTATTGCTCCTCAGTGGTCATCCCCGCCGTCACGGGTATTCTGAGCGATTGCGGAATCCGGATTCCCGAAGATCTTTCTTGCGTGGTTTACGGCGAATCCTCGCCGGTGTTTTTCGGCGGACGACGTCCGGCCTTCATCGACTACAACAAATCTCTGAAGGAACTCTCCACACGGTGGCTCTTTTCGCAGCTGCTCCAGAGGAACGCTCCGGACACCTTCAGGGAAGCCGTCGCTTTTGAATTCATCCCCGGGGATACCGTCACGAGATATTGCGGCTCATGTGAATCTGAACCAGGCCCTCTGGCAAAAGGTACAAAATTGACCGGGAAAGACGGAGGCAGAAAATGATCCGGAAATACATCGAAAGCGACTATGAAACTCTTGTAGACATCGCGAACCGCGCGTATGCGAAAATTTACGAAGGGTTCCGTGAACGGCTGGGGGAAGAAATTTTTTCCATCCTCTGCCGGAACTCCTTTGAGAGCAAGGCGGCCCAGATACGAAATCACGTAAACGCCTACCCGGATTTCTGCTATGTGGCGGAGCGCAATGGAAAAATCGTCGGGTTCATCACGTTCGGTTTTAACCGGAACATCGGGGTGGGAGTCATTTCGAACAACGCGGCGGATCCCGATTCCGGAGAAAAAGGCGTCGGACAGGAAATGTATGCCGCCGTGCTGGAACGCTTCCGTTCCGAGGGAATGCGTCTGGCCCAGGTGACGACAGGGCTGGACGAGGCTCACGCTCCTGCCCGCAGGGCATACGAACGCGCCGGATTCCGGGAACATAAGGAATCCGTTACCTATTACCTGAAACTTTCTCATTCATAAAAAACAGGATTTTTCAAACAAACACAAAGGACAGGGATTTCAGGATGAAACTTCGTGATAAACTCTGGTTGTGGGGGCAGAATCCGGGCTCGCATCATGCGTCGGGCCATTACCGGCTTCCCGGAGTGAACAAGATGGATTCCGCCGCGGGATGCGATTTCTTCGGAATCCGGAAATGTTACCGGGTCTGCATGAAAGCCGGCCCTTTTCCGCCGTTCGACGCTGAAAGCGAAAAACTGCGCCATCTTCCGGAAGTTGTCTGGTCGGCAGTCGGTGCGGGAAGCGTGGAACGGTGCAATGAAGGATTGGGGGATCTTCCGGAAGTACTGCGTCAGGCAGAGCTTTTTCCCAATGTTTCGGGAGCGATTCTCGACGATTTCTTTGCTTCCGTCGAAGGATTTGAAACCTGCGGAAATGTGGCGAGGCACAGCACTGAAAATGTGAAGATCATGCGGGAAAAACTCCATAATTTTCCTTCCCGCCGGTTGAATTTCCATCTGGTGGTCTACACGTATCAGCTGGGACTGCCGATTTTCGAGTATCTTGAGCTGTTCGACGTTTTCACGCTCTGGACATGGAAGGCCTGCGATCTTCCGGCTTTTCCGGAAAATTTGAAAAAATTCAAGGCCATGATTCCGGCAGCGCCCGTAATGGCCGGATGCTACCTCTGGAATTACGGCGAGTCCAAACCGTTGGATTCCGGGCTCATGAAAACGCAGCTCGACTATTATCTCGAAGGCCTGAAAAACAAAGACCTGGACGGAGTGATCGTCTGTTCGAACTGCTGCGCGGATGTGGGACTTGAAACCGTCGGCATGATGAAGGAATGGATTGAAACTTATGGAGATCTTGAAATCTGAGGAGGATAGATCAATGAAAACACTGCTGTGCTTGCCGGGAAAAAAGCGTTTGGTTCTTTTCACATTGATCGAACTCCTGGTTGTGATTGCGATCATTGCCATTCTGGCGGCGATGCTCCTGCCGTCGCTGCAGAAGGCGCGGGCGTCGGCGCGGCGCGCCGGATGCCAGTCCAATCAGAAACAATACGGCATTGCATTTCAGCAGTATGTGGACGACAACAGGGAAAACTGGTTTTACTGCAAGAACCCGGGAAACAGCACGGACTACAATCTCCTGCTCTGGCATGTCCGGCTCAAGGATGGAAAATATCTGCCTTACCGCACCTATGAAAACGGAAGATGGCGTTTGAGCCTTGTATGCTCGGAAGCCAGACCGGAAGCATATTACGGGACCGTTTCATCGGAAGACAATATGCCTCCCTATATGATCAATTCGATCAAACCGAGCTGGTATTCCGGCGGCGGAAGCCTTCAAACCTTCTCCTCCGGGTACGCTTATGGCACCGACGGCATCAAAAACACCCACATCCGGGACGCGTCGAGATTTGCCGTCATGGGATGTATGGAAGTCGAGGATGTCAATTTGGCCCAGCACATGCTCCTGCGTGCCCTTCAGATGACCTGCAAAGTGAATCCGTCCACCTCCGCCATCCAGAGGAAGCTTGCCACGGACGTGCATAACGGTTCGATGAACCTGCTGTTTTCCGACGGGCACGTAGAATCCGTTTATTATACAAAGCTGCGTTTTGAAGTTTTCATGCTCCGGCCGGAAACATCCGCCGCCGTGACCAGAAACTACAATGCGCTTTATCATGATTGAACAGGAAAGGATTTGAACGATGAAGTGGAAATTCCGTCTCGTCTTGTCGGCCGTTCTGCCGCTGACCGTGTTTGCGGCTCCGGAAATCGCTCCAGGAAAAGCGTGGAAAGAAAAAAAAGAAGAAGTGGCCGTGAAAACGGAACCGGCCGTCCCGAAAATCGAAGGAGAGGCGATCGTCTGCGGAAACAAACGGGTTGAAATGACTCCGGACGGCAAAATCCGGATCTCCTCCGACGGCAAGCTGCTGGCCGAGGTGTATTGTTACTATACCCTTAAAAATCTGAAGAACGGCAATATCGATTGGGGTTCTTTCACCGAACCGCTCTGTTCGGTGAAACGCGACGGGAATAAATTCGTCTGGACTCTGATGAAAAAAACTCCGCAAGCCGTCTGGAAGGCGGCGGACCAGTCTCTGGAAATAACTCCGGAAGGCCTGTTGAAGTTTTCCGCCCGGATTTACAAATCGCCCAGCGCGGATTGGGAACTGCGGGCGGAATACGCGTGGATAATCCTCCCGGCCGATCCCTCGGATGGAAGTAAAATCGTCTACAACGGAACGGAATATGTGCTGAACCTCAACGGGAAATGCCCTGAACAGGATTATCGTTCGAAAAACTTCGCATATCGGCTTTATGCCGATGATCCGGGCAAAATGTTTTCGGTTTATTCTTCCAAACAGGATGTCCATGCGACGGCTCTGCTCCCTTATCCGGGCAATAAGCATTTCAGGCTGACCTGGCAGTTCAGCAAAGCCAACAACGGAGAGGGCGCCTTTTTTATCGATCTGCGCGAGTCTCCGCCCGCGCGCACGTCGGCGGATCTCCGCGGAGGGGTGGACTTCAAGGCAATCGAAAACATTGAACTGTCCGACGGTTCCGGGAAAAACCTTTTCGTCAATCCGTCCTTCGAGCGCGGGCTCGAAGGATACCGGGTAAGACATCCCAATCATGACGGACAGTGGAACTGGACTCCTTTCGCGCTCGATGCGAAGGAGTCTTTTTCCGGCAGTCATTCGCTGAAAATGGATGCTCGTACAGTGAAAGATACCGATTACCGGCGTCTCCGGGGGGGCGTCAACCTGACGACTTCCGTTGCGGTGGTTCCGCCGGGAAAATACACCGCAAGCCTGCATGCGAAATGCGAAGCGGGCGCAACGGCGGAACTCAATGCATGGATACCGAATTTTCATTCCGGCAGTCTTTACGCGGCGCTCAGTCAGGAAGCGGTCGGGAGATTTACCGTTTCACCGGAGTGGAAACGGTATTCCTTCTCCTTCGACGTGAAGCAGGGCATGCCTTTGGAAATGCACTTCAACGTCTGGAGTCCATCTGGCAAGGAGACCCGGGTCTGGGTCGACGCACTTCAACTCGAGCGCGGTGGTCAGGCTACCGCATTCGAGCCGAAGCCCGTCGAAGGATGGCTCCGGACTTCCGACCCGGACAATTTCGTTTCCGCAAAAAATCGGATTGACGGACGCCTCGCGATCGTCACGGAAAAGAAAAATATGCCGGGAACGGCGAATATCCGGGTAAAAAATTTTTTCGGAGAGGAACTCCTCAACCGGAAGTTCGACTTTAATACCGATGAAAAAGGAACGGCGGAGATTGCCTTGCCGCTGGAGGATCTTCCGGGACTCGGCGTATTCATGCTGCGGGCCGACTATGCGCTCGGAGACGGCACGAAGGCATACGATTTCCACCGCTATTCAAAGGTGGAATTTCTGGAAAACAAACACCGTCTCAAGAATCTTTTTTCCGCGGACTATGGAAACCCGGAATTATTCTATGATTTTTTCCGCTGTCTTGAACGCTGGAAAAAAACCGGGATCGGTATGAAAGCACATCATCACACTTTCCGCAAAGAGGTCTGGGACATTGAAAAAAATTATGGAATAACGCCCTTGAGCGCTTTCATGATGAGCTGGCTCCGCGATGAAAACCGGAAGCTGGTCGGGTTCGGCATTCTGGACGCGGAAGCAACGGAATCCTTTGTCCTTGCCGGCGACAAGAGACTGCTGGTGCGCGATTTTCATTTCGATTCCAATGGAAAGATCACCCCGGAATATCTGAAAAAATTCAAAAATGCGGTCGAGACCGTTGCCGCCAAATATCCGCATGTTCCGATGTGGGGGCTGGCCGGAGAATTCATCGCCAAATTTCCTCCCGAATGGTGGAGTGCGAACGGCTCGGAGGAAGAATGTGCGAAAATTCACGCTCAATTGCTGAAGGCTTTTGCCGAGGGCGTGCGCGAAGGGAATCCGAATGCAAAAATATTCCAGGATGATCCCTGCAATATGCGTCCCGAGGGCGGCATCGCCGAAACCGACCGTCTGCTGAAGGAATGCAATCAGTTCGGTGTGAAATTCGATATGATTGCGATCCATCCCTACCGTCAAAGCCCGGAATCGCCCGACCTCGATGCCGATACGCAGACGCTTTTCAACATGCTCGACAGGCATGGCTACGGAAAAACCCCGGTGTCGTGGCCGGAAATGATGCACTGGGGCCCATTCCGTATCCCGCAATGGGACGTGGATCCGTCCACATGGAGCGGGGTGCCTCGCACCTGGCCGGGGTCGCTGCTGAGCTATGATATGGGATGGACCGAAAAAGTCAGCGCCGCCTGGTATGCACGGGCGTATCTGGTTGCGCTCAAATATTCCGACCGGATCGTGACCGCGACTGCGGGGAACACCTACAACAACTTTGCAATGGACGTGATGCTCACTCCTTACGCGGCTCAGCTGGTTCCGAATACGCTGGGAATTCTGCTGGGCAATTCGCGTTTCCAAAAGGACATCCGCTTTGCGCCGTTCATCCGCGCCTATGTGTTCGAGGATGAACTGAAACGCCCGGTCGCCGCCATCTGGTGCTATCTGGACAAAGTGGACGACGGACGCTCCGACGCTCCCGTGGCCGAGGCGGATTTCGGCGATTCGCTCGAGGGTATTTTCGATTTGATGAATTCACCCCGCAAGTTCACCGCGGGAAAATTCCGATTCCCGGTTTCTTCCTTCCCGATTTTTCTGCGCGGAAAACCCGGAACATTGACAAAAATGGTTTCCGCGCTCGAAAAAGCGGTGATCGTTTCCGGGGAAGGCGTTTCCCCTCTGGAAGTGATCGTCAATCCGCTGAGTGGACGCGAAGCTCAAATCACGTTCCGGAATTTCCTCTCGAGCGACTTCAAAGGTTTCATCGGAAAAACGCAGGTGAAAGTTCCCGGATCCGGGACGGCGACGGTCATCCTTCCCCTTCCCGCGCCCCTCAAAGACAATGCGGTTACGCCCGAACCGCTGAGTTTCCGTCTTCGCGCCGATTCTGGAGCTGAATATGAATACAACCTCCCGTTCGAGGCTTTCGAAGCGAAAAGAATCGACGGTGAAACTTCATTCTCAAACATCCAATGGGAGAAAATCCCTTCGATCGCCTTTTCCCGGAATTACATGGCAAAAGAAACCTCCGGGTTCTTCCGTATGGCCTGGAACCGGAACGGGCTTTTCCTCGAGGTAACGGTAAAGGATTCTGAATTCGTGCATACCGAATATCCGAAAACAAGCGAACGCTGGAACAACGACTGTCTGCAGATTTACATCGATTCCATGGCCGACGCCCGTTCCAAACGGAACGGATACGACGAAAATGACTACGATTACGCCCTCTTCCCGAATGCGAAAGGAGATTCCGCACTGGTCTTCCGCAACCGTTCGGTGGAACAGCAGCTCGGGCTGGCGACCCAGGCGCCCCCGGATAACACGGTGGCTGCGGACATTCCGTGTTCTTTCTCGAATCGAAACGGCGTGTTGACTTACCGGGTCTTCTTCCCCGCGAAATTTCTGCTGCCGATCCAGCTGCGGAAGAGCACGGTATTCGGCTTCGGTCTTTTTGTCCCGAATGCCAATGTCCCGGGAAAGGTCACCAGCGCCCTCACGCTGGCCTCGGACGGCGGCGGATGTTTCAACCGGCCCCATGTCTGGCCCGCGGTTCTGCTGATCGAGTAAGGAGGTAATTTTTCCAGTAAGAAGGGCGGCATGGCGGAGCAGTTCGGCGGTGAAGTCGGAGAAGCGTTTCGGCGGGACAGAAATGCGGGTCCAGGACGTTCCGACGGCTCCGACGATCCGTCCGCTGGAATTCAGGACGGGCGCGGCGAGTCTCATGCGGACCGGAAAAATTTCATGATCGTCGAACCAGAATGTCAAGCCCGGCGTCGAGAGCGGACACCGAGGATTTTTTCTTCGCTTCATGTCTCATATATAATACCATGGTTTATTATATTACAGACCGGCGAAGGTTTCAAGGGTGAAAAGAACGGACGACTCCGCAAGGAAATCCGTTCCATGAAATAAAAATAAGGTGTTTTTCAGGCAAGAAAAAAACGACGGCCTCTATAGATCAGAAACCGCCGTTTTTGAAGCGGCATCGCCTCCGAAAGAACGGGAGCCGGGCCGAAATAAAACGTCGTGCTTATTCGCCGCGGGGGCCGCGATCGCCGCCGCGATGGAAGGGACGACGTTCGCCGCGGGGCTTTTCCTCGCGGGGACGGGCTTCCGTAACGACGAGGGCACGTCCGCCCATCGAGATGCCGTTGATTGCTTCCAGAGCGGCTTTGGCTTCCGCATCATTGGGCATTTCGACGAAGGCAAATCCTTTGGCCCGACCTGTTTCGCGATCCATCACGATGTGGACGCGGCTGACGCTTCCATGAGTTCCGAACAGGGCGTTGAGTTCTTCCTCCGAGGTGGAGTACGGCATGTTACCGACGTAGATGTTCATTGAAAACCTTTTCCGGACAGTCGTCTGTCCTCTACCCTCAAATTAATACAACTTGTTAATGACATGAAGCCGCCGTCGAAAAATTTCGCTGAACCGGGAGGGTTGTGACCGGCGCAAACGAATTCCGCAACAGGGCATATCTTATAGCCGGGAATCGGCTTTAAGAGCAAAGGATGGATTTTCCGCGACAGGGCGGGTGACAGAGAAGGCCGGGATACAGGAATCAAGAAAATCCTCGACAAAAAAAGTTTCTTTTTGCATTAATAATAAACAATATATCCAAATTTTGCGGAATGCAAACAGGGAATCTCCGTTTTTTCAAAAAAATCTTGTTTTTTTCTCATTTTTCGGCTGCCTCAACCATTTGAAAATGCTTTTCTTATGGATATATTTCAAGAGTTTCACAATCGAAAAGACAAGGATTCCGCATGTTCTGGTTTGCGCTGAAAATACTGACCGCGATGGCGGTCGCCGGCTTTCTCCTTCTCATGGCCTGGCGCATGCTGCGCTGGACAAAACCGAAGAATTCCCCGATTCAGTCGCTTCCGGGAAATCTGGTGCAGGAGATCGCCGACCGCATGGACGACAAGGCGGCTCTTCTGGCGTTTCTTTCCGAATTTTTCGAGGCTCCCTATTCCGGAGATGAACATGAATTCACCGAAGCCGCCCGGTTCAAGGAATTCTTTGCCCCCTACGGCATTCCGGAAGAGACTCTTGAGAAGCTGAACCGCGTGGCCGCCGCGATCGAGGAGGACGCCCTGCTGGCGTATGCCCTCAAGACGCCCCCGCGGGAGGGAGACGTTTCTTCCGCCAAACCTCTGATCGTGACCATCTGCCGCAAAGCGGAAGGCCCCGGGATTCTGGTCGGATTGTTTTCCCCCGAAGCCTCCCCGGCTTTCTGAGCTTCCGCGCATCCCGATTCCGCTAACGTTCCGTTTTCGATCCGTTTGAAACGGGTCACCCCCCGGCAAGCCCTTTTTTTGTCTTTGATTTGCTCCGGTCATTTTCATTAGAGTTCCGTAAGACGCCGAAAACCCGGCGTCGAAATCGAGCGTGTACAAACCAAATCCGAATATTTTCCAAAAATTCACAAAGAGCTGTCCATTTCTTCACGATACGCTAACAATCCGAATTTAAATTAGATGCTTGACAAGGGGGAAAATTGTCAGCTGCGCCGGAAAAAAGAACCGGCGAAAAAACAAGGAGAAATGATGAACGTGAAGAAGACACAAGCAACCGCCGCGCTCTTTCTGTGCGCGTCAGGCATGGTTGTTCCGGTGTTGGGCCAGGAGGGTACAATCCCGGGAAGCTGGAAGGCAAAAACCGAAGTCGAAAAAATCAACGGCAAAGTCCAGCGGATCCGATTCGTGGAAGACGATGCCCAGAATTTCATGGTTTCGAAAATCTATGAGCTGAAGCACCAGAAGGCGAACGACATCGTCCCCTTCATTCTGGGAGCGATCAGACGCTATGCCAACAACGGTTCCGCCGACCGGATCAACTACCCGGCGGGAAACAAGCAGTTCGTGGCGGTCAGCTGTCCGATTCCCCTGATGCCTTATATCGACGACATGATCGAAAAGCTGGACCGGGACGTGACGGGCAAAGACGGTTCCGGAATCGACGGAACCGGCATTACGCGCAGCGTTTATGTCCCGCAGTACCGCGGAACTGAAAAGATGATGAACATCATGATCAAGGCGGGAATTCCCTCGAACGCCACGGAAGGCGCCAACCAGGACGCGACGGTGGCCTTCGACAGCGCGACCAACCGCATCTACTGGAAAGACTCCGCCCGGAAGGACGAAGACCTGAAGAAATATCTGGCATGGCTGGACCGCATGGTTCCGCAGTTCAGCCTCTCCATGAACGTGTATGAAATCCGGGAAGCCGACCTGCTGGACATGGGAATCGACTACCTGGCCTGGAAAAACGGGCCCGGCCTGAACCTGTTCGATGTCGGTGCCAAGTATCTGGAGAGCACCGCCCTGGCGCAAGCCTTCGGCCCCTACGGATTCTTCATGTTCGCCCCGAGCTTTGACATGTCGTTCATCCGGATTCTCCAGCAGGCGGGCAAAGCGCGTCAGGCCACCAGCGCAGCGCTGACCATCTCCACGGGAAACAACGCCTCGCTGGCTTTCTCCCCGAATTTTCAGAACCTCAAGAAAAACGATAAATTCGCCAGTTCGGTGGTCACCTCCGACAACGACCGGTTCGTCCTCTCGGTCACAAACCCGGTAATCGCCCTTTCCGGAGACACGGACAAGGACGGACGCCTGAAGTTTTCCCCGAAGGACTACGCGGAACAGATCGGGGTCCTGAATTTCGCCTATTCGCTCGCCATGAAGAACGTGGTCGAACGCAACAACCTCGGCGACGAGCTCTATGAGGATTCTCTGAATGAAAGCGCCGTCACGATCCAGACCGGATGTGAGCGGATGCTCTCCCGCTGGACCCGGGATGAAGAAGTGGAGCAGACCATCGGCGTTCCGTTCCTCTGCGAACTCCCGGTCCTCAAATATATCTTCGGAACCACCACGCGCATCAAGGAAAAACACTTCTACTTCCTCTCGGTCCGCGCGGAACTCCTGCACCCGGACACCGATATTGCGGCCATCACGGGAAAACTGGTTCCCGTACCCGAACTTGTCAACCAGACCCTTGCAAAATAAAGGATGAAACGCAAGATGAAACGCATTATTTCCCTCGCCGGAATGGCGGCCTTCGGCACATTGAGCCTTCTGGCGAACGAACAGCCGACCAGCACTGCAAATGCTGCTTATTCACCGTCCCACGTCCAGGCGCACCTCCGCCTGAATATCCGCGAAGACGCCGACACCGTTCACTTCATACGCGACACCAACGATCCCAAGATCATCACCAAGACCTACGTCCTGAAACATGCGGACCCCTATTCCCTGCGTCCGTATATCCGTGAAATGGTGCAGGCCCTGCGGGTGGACTACAACAACCCGGCGGGAAGAAGCAATCCTGCCTATTATAATACCTATAATAAGGATAACCTGGCCGGAACGGAAAAAATCTTCGTCCCGACCGGGGTGGAGTGCATCCGGTTTTCCGACGGAACCGGCGTCATCATGGTGGCCGCCGAAGATTACCGTTTTCAGGACAGCACCAACGGAATGGGAATCGACTCCCTGATCAAGAAACTGGATGCGCCGAACCTGATGAACTCCTCGGGGCAGCCCAAATACATCTACTTTCCCGCGAACCGCAGCGCAAAGGAGCTCCAGACCATGATCAAGCTCGTCGGCGCGAACGTCTCGAACGACACCGTCGAACTGATCGGAGGCAAGGACAAAATCGAAGTGGACGAAGACCTGAACTGTCTCTTCATGAACACCGCGCTCTACTCCCGGAAGAACATCGAGGAGATGCTCCGGATCTATGACGTGGCGCTTCCCGAGATCCGCATCTCGTGCACGGTCTACGAGCTGAGTGCGGAAAACGACGGAATGCTCGGACTCGACTTCCAGTCGTGGAAGAACAACGACGGCGTGAAGTTCTTCTCTACCGGAGCGAACCTGAGCCGCAACTACAACCTCAACAACATCTCGGTTCCGATCACTCCCAGCGGAACCATCAACACCCATTACTTCAACTTCGAACCGAAATGGAACACACGGTTCCTCGACTTTCTTGTGTCAAAGGGCAAGGCCAAAGTGTTCAGCACCGCCGACATCGCGGTCCGGAACGGCGCCACGGGGAACGTCCTCCGCAAGAGCGGCACGCTGTACGCGGCATCGACCAAGATTCCCGCCGCCGACAAGTCCGGCAACTTCGTGGAAGTCAAGACGGCCAACGA
Organism: uncultured Victivallales bacterium; assembly: GCA_964581935.1. Taxonomy (GTDB): domain Bacteria; phylum Verrucomicrobiota; class Lentisphaeria; order Victivallales; family UBA1829; genus SIG94. The sequence continues at coordinate 22,009 of CAZORN010000002.1, read as the reverse complement.
CAAGTTCAAGTTCCAGATGAACGTGACCCCGTCCATCACCGAAAAGGCGGCCACCGTCCAGATGAATGTCAGCACCGTTTCCCTGATCGGCTTCGATTCCAGCGGCACGATCCGGACGTCGGCATGGGACTCGAGCCAGAAGGTGATGCTCGGCACCGGACGGAACCGTCTCTATCTCGGCGGAATCGAAAAGACGGACGTGGTCAGCGACCAGGTCGGCGTCCCCTTCCTCAAGGACCTTCCGCTTGTCGGATTCCTCTTCTCCACGGAACGCGAATCCACGAAGAAATCCAATCTGGTTCTTGTCGCGGAATGCGAAATCATCCAGCCGAACTCTATCATCGACGAGAAATCCCTCGAAAAGATCAAGCTGATCAAGAAGGATACGAACACCGCCGGCGAATGGAACAAATACGGCTATCATCAGTATCTGATCGACAGCGAACGCGGAGAATGATTCCTGACACAATCCTAACAAACACGCAACCGGAAATGAATTCCACGGAAGTAAATTAATAACAGAACAAGGAGAATACAGCATGAAGAACATCCTGATAACAGCCATCGCGGCGGCCTCCCTCGGAGCGGTCGGAGCCGAACAGACCCTGAACGGAGCCGGCGCCAGCTTCCCGGCTCCCGTCTACCAGAACTGGACCTATACTTACAGCCAGAGCACTCCCTCCGTCCGCGTCAACTACCAGAGCATCGGTTCCGGTGCGGGCGTGAACCAGATCAAGGCCAGAACAATCGATTTCGCAGGCACGGACGATCCCCTGACCCTTGAGGACCAGCAGAAACACGGACTCCTCCAGTTTCCGATGCTGACCGGCGGAGTGGTCGTGATCGTGAACCTCCCCGGAGTGAAGAATGCCGAACTGAACCTCAGCCGCGAAGCGCTTGCGGACATTTTCCTCGGCAAGATCACGAGCTGGGACGATCCCAAGCTCAAGGCGTCCAATCCGTCCCTGACCCTGCCCCGCATGAGAATCACGGTGGTCCGCCGGGCCGATGCCAGCGGCACCAGCTTCATCTTCACGAACTATCTCTCGAAAATCTCCAAGGAATGGGCTGACAAGGTCGGCTCCGGCTCGGCCGTCAAATGGCCCGTGGGCATCGGCGGACAGAAAAACCCGGGCGTCTGCAACAACGTCGCACGCATCCGCGGCAGCATCGGCTACACGGAATATACCTACGCCGTGGAGGCAAAGCTCGCCATGACCCTGCTTGAAAACAAAGCCGGCAAGTTCGTGGAACCTTCCGTGAAGAATTTCAACGCGAGCGCGATGAACGCCGACTGGGAGCACGCCCCCGGATTCTACATGGTCCTGACCGACCAGCCCGGCGACGAATCCTGGCCGATCACCGGCGTAACCTACATCCTGATCCGCAAGGACTGCAAGAAAGAAGTCAGAGAGTCTCTGGTGAAATATTTCGAGTGGTGCTTTACCACCGGGAGCACCGCCGCGGCCAAGCTCAACTATGTTCCGATTCCGGAAAATGTGGTGGCTCTGATCCGCAAGGAAATCCTGAAGTAAACCGGTTCTGAAATCCTGAATCAAGGAGGAACATGAAAGAGTATCTGAAAGGGAAAAACATCCGTCTGCGCTGCAAGAAGGAATACCCGGAAGCGCATACCCACATCATCATCGGAAACGTGGTCGAGGAAACGGCCAAATACGTGGTGGTCAAGGGAAGAACTTTCCACTTCCGCCGGATCGTCGACCAGATCCGCTCCCAGATCCATTGCGGCGACACCCTGATCCGCATCATTCCGTGGGAAAACGTCGAAGTGATCCACTGGATCAGCGAAAAAACCGACTGGAACGCGGATATCGCTTTCGACAAGCTGGGAAACCTGGTCCTGTCCGACAAAGCCAAGACCGTCATCGCGGTCAAGCGCGACGGCCTCGAATAAGGAGACCTCATGTTCCGGTATGACACGGCTTTCAAATGGTTCTGTCTGATTTGCGCCGGACTGGTCGGCGTGCTGATGCTCGGGTTCTTCATCCAGCTCTTCATCAGCAGCTTCTCGGCCTGGCGCGAATTCGGCCTTCCATTCCTGTGGTCGAGAGAGTGGGATCCGGTCAATGACAAGTACGGCGCCCTGCCAAGCATTGTCGGGACCCTTTCCACCACCGTGATCGCTCTGGTCATCGCCCTGCCGCTGGCCTTCTCCGCCGCCCTCTATCTGGTGGATGCAAGGCCCATCGTCGGCGAAGTCCTCAGCCATTCGATCGACCTCTTAGCCGCCATTCCCAGTGTGATTTACGGCATGTGGGGACTCTTCGTCCTCGCCCCCCTGATGCAAAGATACGTTCAGCCGTTCCTGTCGGAGACTCTCGGACTGGGACGCTTTTCCCTCATCGGCACCGAATTCAACGGATTCGGAATCCTGACCGCCGGACTGATCCTTTCGATCATGATCCTGCCCTACATCTGCGCGATCATGCGGGACGTGTTCCGCATGACCCCGCCGATGCTGCGGGAGTCCGCCTACGGAGTCGGATGCACGAAGTGGGAAACCGCCCGGGATATCGTCCTGCGCTACGGAATCCGCGGAATCCTCGGCGGAGTCTTCATCGGACTCGGCCGCGCGCTCGGCGAAACCATGGCGGTGCTGTTCGTGATCGGCAACATCATGGAAATGCCCTCTTCCATCTTTTCCGGTTCCGCCACCATCGCCTCCACCCTCGCCAACCACTTCGCCGAGGCGCAGGGCCTCCAGCGAAGCGCCCTTTTCGCGCTGGGACTGGTCCTCCTCGTCATGAGCTTCGGCATCCAGGTCCTTGCTCAATACTATCTCCATGCGACCGGAGCCAAACGGGGAGAAGCAAGATGATGAAGCGAAGACCCCTCACCTGGCGGAAACTGACCAATCAATTCGTGAAGATTTTCTCCACCACCGCGGTCCTGCTGGCGGTCGGAGCCATGCTCTGGATCCTTTACACCGTCGCCTGCTACGGTTTCCGCTCCATGAACCTCTCCTTCTTCACGACGCCCACCATGCCCTACGGCGCCGTCCGGGGCGGCATCGCAAACGCCCTCCTCGGGTCGGTCATGATCACGTTCGGAGCCGCCGTGCTCGCCGTGCCGCCCGCCCTCTGCGCCGGCATCTTCCTCGCCGAATACAAAGACTGGAAAACCGTTTCCAACATCCTCCGCTTCTCCGCCAACGTCATGATGGGAATTCCCTCCGTGCTCGTCGGGCTCTTCGCCTATATCATTCTGGTTCTCCCGACCGGCAACTTCTCGGGCTTCGCGGCCTCCGTCGCGCTGGCGATCATCATGTTTCCGGTCATCATGCGGACCACGGAAGACATGCTCGGCATGGTTCCGGACGCCCTCCGCGAATCCGCCCTCGCCCTCGGCATGACGCGGACCCGCGCCACCCTCTGCATCGTCTGTCTGAGTGCACGCAAGGGACTTCTCACAGGAATCCTCCTTTCGCTTTCCCGCGTCAGCGGGGAGACCGCTCCCCTGCTGTTCACCGCCCTGTTTTCCGACGGCTGGCCGAAGAATTACTTCACCGGTCCGACCGCCAACATGCCCGTGCTCATCACGGAATACTCCACCAACTCTCCATTCGAGGTCATGCACCAGGCCGGCTGGGGCGCGGCCCTCGTCGTCACGGTGCTCGTTCTGGTGATCAATTTGTCCACAAGAATCATTTTCCGGGAGAAAAAAACATGAGCATTAAAATCGAGGCTAAAAATATCAATTTTCACTACGGAAGCCATCAGGCGCTTTTCAACAACAATCTCTGCGTCGAGGAAAACAGGATTACGGCGGTGATCGGACCCTCCGGTTGCGGAAAATCCACCCACTTACGCATTTACAACCGCATTTTCGAGCTCTATCGCGAACAGAAGGTCACGGGGGAAGTCCTCCTCGACGGTGAAAATATCCTCGCCCCCGGCGTCGATGTGCTCGAACTCCGCCGGAAGGTCGGCATGATTTTCCAGAAACCCACCCCGTTTCCCATGTCCGTATTCGACAATGTTGCCTACCCGCTCAAGCTCCATTATAAGCTCTCCCCGAAGGAAACTGCCGAACGGGTGGAAAAAGCCCTGCGCGGCGCCTCCATCTGGGAAGAGGTCAAGGACAAGCTCAAGTCAAGCGGACTTGCGCTGTCGGGCGGACAGCAGCAGCGGCTGTGCATCGCACGCGCCATCGCCACCGAACCGGAAGTTCTTCTCATGGACGAGCCCACCAGCGCCATCGACCCCGTTGCCACGCTCAAAATCGAGGAACTCATGTTTGATCTCAAAAGCCGGTTCACCATCGTGATCGTCACGCACAATATGCAGCAGGCCGCCCGGATCAGCGATTTCACCGCCTTCTTCTTCAAGGGCGAAATCATCGAATTCGGAGAAACCCGCCAGATTTTCACCAATCCAAAAATCAAAAAAACAGAAGAATACATTACCGGACGCTTCGGTTAATAAGGAGGATTCGGAACAATGAAAGCCCATTTTATCCAGGCTCTCGAAGGACTCAACCAGATGATCTCCGAGGTCGCGGCGCAGGTCGAGGCGGCCATCCTTCTCTCGGTCAACGCGGTGGAGAAGCTTCAGGTGGACGATGCCGCAAAAGTCAAGGCGGGCGACGATGCCATCGACGACGCCGAAATCAAGATCGAGGAGGAATGCCTCAAGATCCTCGCGCTCTACCAGCCGGTGGCCGGCGATCTCCGGCAGGTCGTCACCATCATGAAAGTCAATAACGAAATTGAACGCGCCGGAGATCTCGCGGCCAGCATCGCCGAACGGGTCCCGGATATGGTCAACTATGCGGATTCCCCGATTGAAAAAATCGATTTCTCGTGTATGGTAAACCGTGCGTGCGAGATGTTCCGGAAATCTCTGGATTCCATGACCTACCACGATGTCGTCCTCGCAACCGAGGTGATCCGCATGGACAATGCCGTGGACGACATTCACCGGGAAAACTATTCCCGGGTGCGGGACATGATCCTGAAGCATCCGAACGAGTCTGGCTATTATATGGATTGCCTGACCGTGTCGCGATGTCTGGAACGCATCGCGGATATTGCGACGAATATCTGCGAAGACATCATCTATCTTGAAAGCGGAAACATCGTACGTCACAAACATGAAGGGCGCAGACATGGCAAATGAAAAGATTCTGCTGATCGAAGACGAAGCCCCGATCCGGGACCTCGTCAAACTCACTCTCGAAACCGCCGGATACTCCACCATCTACACCGCCGAAAACGGCGAGGACGGACTGCGGCAGGCCCAGCTCCGCCTGCCCGACCTCATCCTCCTCGACCTCATGCTTCCCGGCATCGACGGCCTCACCGTCTGCCGAAAGCTCAAGGAAGGCGAAGAGACCCGCAACATTCCCGTCATCATGCTCACCGCCAAAAGCGAGGAGACCGACATCGTCATCGGACTCGAAATGGGCGCGTGCGACTACATCACCAAACCCTTCAGCCGCAAGATCCTCATTGCGCGCGTCCGGGCTCAGCTCCGCGGCTTCGCCGAACAGGAAACCAGTTCCGAAATCCGCTGCTCCGGACTCGTCATCAATTCCGACACCCACAGCGCCAAGCTCCAGGGGAATGAACTCGACCTCACCCTGAGCGAATTCGAAATCCTGAAACTCTTCGCCTCTCATCCGGGCCGCGTCTACACCCGCAACCAGATCATCAGCCGCATCAAGGGCGAAGACTACCCCGTCACGGAACGCGCCATCGACGTACAGATCGTCAACCTCCGCCGCAAACTCGGCGACTGGGGCATCAATATCGAAACGGTCCGCGGCGTCGGCTACCGCCTCAAACAGGGTTTCTGATCATGAAGAACCGCGACAAAGTTCTCTTTTTTCTTCCGGTTTCCGCCGCGTTGATCATGGCTCTTGCCGCGGTCCTTCTTTTCTGGCACCTTTCCTATTTCGAAAATGCCTACATGCGGCAGGCCGAAAACAACATCGCGCAGGAAACACGCCTTGTTTCCATGATCCTGACCCCGATTCTCAACACCGGACATTTCGACGAGGCCCGGAAATTCTGCGACAATTTCGATAAGGACACTCTCCGCCTGACCCTCATCGACGCTTCCGGCAAAGTCCGTGCGGATTCTTCCGAAAACGCCGCCCTCCTCTCCAACCACCTGAACCGCCCGGAAATCCGGAACGCCTTTCAGGGCCTCCCCGCCACGGTCACCCGCTACAGCGAAAGCCTCAACCAGTGGATGATCTACCATGCCGTACTCCTCAAAACCGATCACGGCGATTTCGTCCTCCGCTCGGCCGTCTCCACAGACAATGTCTTTCAGGTCCTCCGCATGGCCGAAAGAAACATGCTTTTCGCCCTGCTCCTCGGCGCAACCCTCGTCGGCTTCCTGACAGCCTACATCATCCTTCACGTGCGACGCCCGCTCCTCGAACTCCAGAGCGCCGTAGAATCCGTTACGAACGGCGAGCTCGATACCGCAATTCCCGTTCCCCCGCGCGGAATCGTCCGCGAGCTTGCCTTTGGCGTCTCCGAAATGGCCGAAAGCCTCCGCGAACACCTTTCCCTGATGACCGCCGAACGCAACGAGAAAGAAGCGATCCTCAACGCCATGACCGAAGCCGTTCTCCTTTTCTCCTCCAACGGGGATGTCCAGAAATTCAATCATGCCGGGGGAAAGCTCTTCGGACTCCAGCAGAACGCCCGTTTCAACCTGGCACGGTCCGGCATTTCGGAGCTCCTCCCGCTGGCGCGCAACAGCTTCCAGACCGGCGACTCCTTCGAAAAGGAGTTCACCCTCCAGAAGGATCACGGCCCCCTCACGCTTCTCATCAAGGGAAACACCATCCGCCAGAACGATACCCGGTTCCTCCTCCTGACGATCACCGACCTCACGAATCTCCGTAAGCTCGAATCCTTCCGCAGCGACTTCATCGCGAATGTCTCCCATGAGATCAAGACTCCGCTGACCTGCATCGTGGGCGCCGTCGAAACCATCCGCGAAGAACCCGACCTCAGCAAAGAACAGTTCGACAAGCTCATCTCCATGCTCTTCGACCAGACCAACCGTCTGAACATGCTGGTGCAGGACATCCTGAGCCTTTCCGCGCTGGAACGCAAGCAGCTCGACCCGAAAAAGGAGTTCACCCGCGTGAAGCTGGAGTCCATGCTTTCCAACGCCATCTCCCTCTGTTCGGAAAGAGCGGTCCAGAACGGAATCTCGCTTTCCGTCAAAAAGCAGGAGTCCCTTGAGCTCGAAGGCGATTGTCAGCTCCTCGAACAGGCGGTCGTCAACCTCGTCAACAACGCCATCAAATACAGCGGTTCCAAAACCATCGACCTTTCCCTCTACCGGGAGGGCGAATCCGCCGTAATCGAGGTCCGCGACTACGGAATCGGGATTGCCCCGGAACACCAGGGGCGGATCTTCGAACGCTTCTACCGCGTCCACAAGGAACGCAGCCGTTCTCTCGGCGGAACCGGACTCGGGCTGGCGATCGTCAAGCATATCGCCCAGCTTCACGGCGGACGCGCCGAGCTCGAGAGCGTCCCCAACGCGGGATGCTCCTTCCGCATCGTCCTCCCCTGCTCTGCGGAAACGCCTCCATTCACGGTTTCGGCGTCCTCGCAAAGCTGACCAAGACAACGCTGTCAGCGCCGTTTCTTCATGGATTTGAGGTAACGGCTCTCCTTGCGGAATCGGTTCGGAGACATCTTCTGCCATGCGTGAAAAGCCCTGCTGAAAGTCTGTATGGACGAATAGCCGCAAAGATCCGCGATCTCGGAGATGTTTTTATCATCCTTGGAAAGATGGAAAACAGCCTTGAGCATGCGGATCCGGGTAATGTATTTGCCAATTCCAAGACCGGATTGCTCAAAGAAAATCCGGCGCAATTTCGAGGCGGAGCACCCGAATTTTTTCGTCAGGGACTCCAGCCGCAAATCCTTTTCAAGGTTTTCCGAAACATAGCGGTAAACCTCAGCCGCCAGAGAAATGTTGCCGACAATCCGTTCCGGATTCGGGATGACCGACTGGGCGTTCAGCTGCTGCATGCGGCTCAGGATCAGCGAAAGCAGCAGCTCCATGTCCCGCACGGAAGCACTGTCCCGCGCATAGTTCACGATCATGCACAGAAGCTCGAACAGCTTTTTGTCCATGGGAATGCTTTCCCCCGGCGGAAGCGGAGGTTCTTTCACCGTCATGTCAAAAGCCAGCTGAAGCCGGAAAACTCCGGCGTTGGTGTGCTTGAAGAGATGCCTCTGATACGGATGTACCAGAATGCACGATCCTTTTTTCAGGCGGACCGGAAGGTTGTCCAGTTCCAGGACGCACTCGCAGCCGAGATTGACGCTGAGCAGCCAGCGGTTGTGGATCGTATCGATGCAGTCCGGCCGGAGTCCCTTTGCGCAATATAACTGGATATGATGCGGAAATGATTCTCCCAAAGCGGAATCTTCATTTACATAATTCCCTTTCCCGGAATCAAACATCTCCCAGGAACTTTTTGTTAAATTTTTAATCATAATTGCTAAATCGGACTCCATCTTTTCCGGCAGGCTTTCCCGGGAATATATTCCGCTCCTGCTGAATAAACAAATACGAATGACAAAAAACAGAGAATAATCCTTGTCTCCAGTATTTTTGCAGGCGGACGGATAAGGACGATGAAAAAGATATATTTTTTGCTAAATAAAAAAACACTTCTGCTAAATTTTTCAGAAGGCTTCCGTTTGCTTTTTCCATACGCCGCCATACATTTAGAAAAGCAGGAACCTTTTTCGGGCCGACCGCCGGCTTCACAACAACATTTCAGGACAGGAGATCGGAAAAATGCGGGTAAAGACGCTTTTTACAATGATCGAACTGCTGGTCGTGATTGCGATCATCGCCATTCTGGCGGGAATGCTGCTTCCCGCGCTGAACAGCGCGAAAAAGAAGGCGCAGGGGACAGCCTGTTTGAGCAACCTCAAACAGTGCGGTCTGGCCATTCATCTCTACAGCGGCGACTGCAACGATTATTTTCCCACCTGCGGACGTTACGACGGAGGCACGGTGGATACCAATACCTACAAGCCTTCCTGGCAAATGCTCAAGGAAGGAAAATACATTCAACTGAAAACGTTGTCCTGTCCGACCGACCCGACGACCCTCAAAACCGTGGACTACACTGCCGCCGCGTGGCGGTATGAAAATAATCTTCCTCGCAACATCAATTATATGATCGAACAGCAGCTCGGCCAGCGCGACAGCTCGAAATACACCTATATTTTCCGTGTGGGCCGCTCCAGATACGACTCCATGATCGTCACCGTCTTCTGTTCCGATTCCCTGTATCTGAATCCCGGCGACAGCATCCAGCCCTCCGAATGGGCTCGCGGCGAGGGCTACTGGGTAAACCACCTAGACACCGAGAATGCCGCTTACACCGCCATGAAAGGAATCCTTGCCATGCACAACATGCAGAAAATGGTGATGACCGCCGACGGACGCGCCGACTCTTATCCCATGACATGGGTCAAGGAGACCAACCGCTACCGTTATTATTACACGAACCCCTCCCGGCCTCAGGCTGTGCTCGGTGACTGGTTCAGAATCAAAGACAGGCCTTGAACGGAGGTTGCCAATGCGAATTTTCATTTCTGCACTGATCCTTTTCCTCATGTCTTTTGGAATAGTCCGCGGGGATGCTCCCGTGAACGTTTCAATTCCCGGCGATATTTCCGTTGTGGTTTGCCCGGAGTCTCCCGCTCCTTCCGAATTGAACGCTGCGCAGGAACTTGCCGAACATCTCGGCAAGGCATCGGGAACCAAGATTCCCTGTGTGAAGGAATCCTCTTCGCCTGCCCTGAAAAATGCGATTTACGTGGGCCGGACCCGTTTTGCGGCCGCGAAAAAAATCGACCCGGATTCCATGGGACGGGAAGAGTGGCTGATCCGGTCTTTTCCGGACGGCGTTGCAATCGTCGGAGGCAACCCCCGCGGGACTCTTTACGGCGCGTATGAATTCCTCGAAAAATTTGCCGGAATCGTATGGGTCGATGAACGATTTACCTATATTCCGCCGCCTGCCCCGATTCTTCTTCCGGAAAAAATCGATCTCCGCGGAAAACCGGCCTTCGCTTACCGCGGCATCTATGTCTGTTACAGCAACGATCCCGAACGCAGGATGCGCTTCCTTTCCCGCTGTCGGGAGAACATTTTCTGGGAGGAAAAAATTCCGGAAAAACGGTCCGCCGCAATCGGATATACGCCGGTGTTCGGCAGTCCACAGCCGCTCAACACCCTGTTTTTTTACGTGAAGGAATGGCCTGAAAACGGGTATGAGGACTGTTATTCTCTCGACGAGGCGGGAAAACGGGTTCGCCCCATTGATATTTTCGGTCCCGGCCAGATTTGTTTTTCGAGTCCGCGCGCGAGAGAAAAATTTGCCGTCCAGATGATCGGCTACATCGAAAAAGACCGGAAGCTGAATCCGGACAATCCGCCCCGGCTCTACAATCTTTCGGTCAATGACATCAAGGATATCTGCCACTGTACGGAATGCACGGCCCGGACGAAAAAATACGGAAGTCCTTCCGGAGGGATGCTGGAGTTCGTCAATGCCGTCGCGGAGGCCGTGGAAAAAAAGTATCCCGACGTTCGGATTCAGACGTCCGCCTATCTTTCCTTCGAGAAAGCGCCGACCGAAGGAATCGTTCCGCGCCGGAACGTGACGGTCCGCGTATCTCCGAGCCGCTGGGGCAGCGGCTTCGACACCATGCGTCCGCTCACGCTTCCGAGGAATCGGAAAACCCTTGAATCGCTTCGTACCTGGAGTTCCATCGGTTCCATTCAGATATGGAATTACTGGGTTCTTTTCGGATCGAATCCGGACAAGAACGCATGCCTTGTCAATCTGGAGTCCATCCGTTCAAATCTGAATACATATCTCGACAACGGAGCCGACTATGTTTTCAGCGAATGCGAATTTCCGGAAACCGCGACCTTCCATGCGCTGCGGGTGTGGGCCGGATACAAACTCAAATGCGATCCGCGTCAGGAACTGGAGCCTCTGATCGGACGTTTCATGAAAGCCTGTTACGGTGAGGCCGCGCCCTTCATGAGAGAGTATTACGACCTGCTGGCCGAGGCTCAGCGGACCGCACCCGAGCTGGATACCCGCGGCGTTTTGGAGCGCAAATATCTTACTCCTGATTTCTTCCGGAAGGCGGAAGGGTTCATCCAGTCCGCGCTGAATGCGGTACGGAACGATCCGGAGAGGACTTCGCGAGTCCTCCGGGAACGCGTCCCGCTGGACATCGCTCGACTGCTCTGCTGTCCCGACATCCCCGGGTTCAAGCCGGATGCCGGCGAGGTCGCCGCGCGTCTTTCCAAAGACTGGCCCGACGCCGCCCGTCAAACACTGGCGGGAGGAACCCTTGAAAAATCCATGGCGCAGATCAAAGCATTTTTCCGCGAGAACGGGGTCCGCAAACCGGGCGCTCGATATCCGGTTCCGCGTGAGCTTGCGGGAAAGGAAATTTACGAAATCACCGCCCCTGATTTCAACAAGTTCGGAGACCTGACATTTCACGGCGTCCGCATGAACGATGACCCCGAGGCGGCCGGAAGCAAGGCCATGGGCGTGGACAAGTCCCCGAGAATCGCCGATCCGGAGGCGTTCCATGCCAAAGCGTTTACCGCGGGAATCCGGGACCGCGTCAACGGCAGAATGCTTCTTTCCACAGTGATTCCGAAAGACCGTATCCCGCAGGACGAAAAATACCATTTTTACCCGCTCGGCACGGTGAGACTGGAACCGTCCGCCCTGCTCTGGCTGCATGAAACCTGGTACCTTCAGCAGGAGCTGGGCGGTTTTTTCCGGAAGGATGACCCGGAAGAAAACCGCTACCGGGTATTCGTTTCGCTGAAGTTCACCGGGCCCGCCTATGTGAAAGGCTCCCAAAAGGAAAACGCTTTCTGGATGGACCGGATTCTTCTGGTGCGGACGGAAACCCCCGACTCCGAAAAACAATCCCTGAAAGGAAAGGAACGATGATATGAAAGCCATACTCTTCCGTTGTCTGATTCTCGTCTGCGCTTCCTATGCCGTTTTCGCACAGGATATTGTGGATCTTTCTCCAAAACCCGGCGCGAAATATCCGGTTCCGGAAAATTGCACGGGAAAGGAAGTGTTTGAGATCGTCTCAAATGATTTCACCTCTCTGGGGGAAGTGAAGAAATTCGGTGTGACCATTGCCGATGATTCCGAGGCCGCGGGCGGAAAAGCCATGTCGGTCGGAACTCTCCGGAAAGAGGAGGATACCGCTAAGTTCCACGCGCAGGAATTCACCATGGGCATTGCCGGGCGGACCTCCCGCACTACATTGGCTTTTCTGCGGCTGAAGAAAGACCAGATCCCGCAGGATGAAAAATACCATTTCTATTCTCTTGGGAAAGTCGTTCTGGAGCCGAAAACCCTGTTCTACGGTCATCCGACATGGTATCTGCAGCAGGACCTGAGCCGCTGGTACAGGGAAGACGGCGGAGACCGGAACAAGGTGGAAGTGCTGGTGTCCCTGAAGTTCACCGGACCCGCTTATGTAAAGAATTCCAAAAAGGAAAATGGAATCAGCCTCGACCGCATTCTTCTGGTCCGCCGGTAAGGTTCCGGGGGAAAACGTCGGAAAGGCGTTTCCCCGCACGGAATCCAATCAGGGAACGGAATTCAGTTTGAGGCTCTTTTCCAGAGCCTCGCGCTGTTTTTTGTTGAGGTCTTCCACAACGCGCTCTTCCACGACGGAGAAATATTTTCCGTTGCAGGTGACGGTGTCGCCCTTCACATAATAGTCCTGTTCCCACGTAAGAATCGGGCGCATGATCCCACCGATCAGGAATAATGCCGTCGCCCACACGAAAAGGACATTCAGGCAATGCGTCGCCAACGGCAGTTTCTGGTAGCCGAGTTCGCGTCCGCGCCGTTTCAGAGCGCGCCAGAACAGGGTGCCGAATGCCAGCGGCGGAGCCAGCACGAAGAAAAGGATCCCCGGCAGGAAACGCCAGAAATTATACAGATAGTTATAGTTGTGCCCGCCGAGAAAATCGATCCGGCTGTAGAGAAGATAGATTCCCAGCGGAAGAAGAATTCCGAACAGCACGATCTTCAGCACGGTCTTCCACGGCAGAAAAATCAGGAACGGACGCTGTCCCTTCAGATACATAACGGACAGAAGGATTGCGTTGACCAGAAGAAAGACCAGGATCAAGGCCGCCTGAATCGCGAGAGCCATTGAGTCTATCAGGGAATAGTTCAGGTTTCGTTCCGGAGCCAGACTTTCCGGAGTCAGTACATCGTCTTTGAATACCGGGAGCAAAACTCTGCTCAAGACTCCGGCATGTTTCCTTAACATTTCCCCTTCGGTTTTTGAACTTTTCGCACGCCATGTATTCATGGGTTCGGCCGCGATTGCAAGCTCTTTGATCCGGCGCGTATCATTCCGCCGGACCGCATATTCATGCTGGGTGTTGAGGCAGGCGGCAATCATCAGCTGGTCGATGAGCGTGAAAGAATCATCATTGAATTGCGGAATGATGCGCTTCCAGGCATCCAGATAGAATTCGGCTTCCGCCCCTTTTCCCTCGGAAATCAGGAGATTGGCATACACGGGGATCGCCCGGAAAATTTCCCGTTCCAGACTCAGCGTCTGAAGCAGAATTCCCGCGCTGAACGCGATCCGGTGAAACTGTCCGACATAATCCTGCCCGAAATTCATGATCTTTATCCGTTCCAGCGCCATGTCCTGAGTATAAAGGCGGAAATACGGTTTCTGCATTCCTTTTTTCAGTTCGGCCATCGCCTGATCGAGTTTGCGGCGGTCGCGTACCGTGTAGAACGTTTCCGGCGGACCGCCTTTTTTCCAGGTCTCGGACGGCTTCAGCGCCTCTTTCAGAAGAAGGCCGCAGAGAATATAGTCGTAAGCGGCGTTCTCCGGTTCGAGTTTGCGCGCATTCTCTATTTCGGAATAGACATACTCCTTCCGGGGATCGTCGATCAGGGTTTTGATGTAGTTGGCAAGATAAACTTCGTTTTCGGGAAACCGTTCCCATATGGCGCGCTGACGGTCGCTTGCGGCGGCCATTTTATCCTTCGCCGTGGACGTGCCTCCGGATACGATCAGCTTTTCATCCGGCGTCAGCTTTTTCTCTTTTTTCAAAAAGCGGGAAACGTTTCTCAATAAATTGGAAGAAGCGCTTTCTGAGGAAAAATTATTTCCAAATTCATCTATTTCTCCAGCCACTTGGATCAGGCGGAGATCCAGCGCGAAATACAAGCCGAGCAGCAGAAGCGGGAAAATGAGAATTTTCCGCAAGAGCCGGAGCTTGGCGCGGAACTGAAAACGCGGAAGATTCGCCCGATACAACGATTCGGAAATCGCCGCGCTGTCCCCGAACTCCTTTACAGCTTCTTCAACGGCTTTGTCTTCGGACGCGCCATTGCGTTTCAGTTCATCGCATTTGTCCTCCAGATGGGAGCGGAGTTCCTGCGCGATGTCCAATTCCAGTTCGCGGTCGTCGGACAGCGGACGCGTACACTCGGATACGACTTTTTCAAGACGGGAATCCATAAGGAGCCTCCTTTCCGCGTCAGGCATTGGCCAACAGGGCGCCGAGGGCCGCGCAGAAGCGTCTGGTCTCTCCGACTTTTTCCGGCACGGCGGATTCTCCTTGTTTCGTGAGGGAATAATACTTGCGCGGCTTCCCGGACGACAGTTCCCAGGAGCTCGCGATCAGCCCGGCTTCCTCCAGACGGTGAAGACACGGATACAATGTGCCTTCCTTCCACTGGAATTCGCCGTTGGTGCGCTCGTTGACCAGCTTGATGATCTCATATCCGTACATGGTCCGTTCGGAGAGCAGTTTCAGGATCACGGTCTCGGCAATTCCCCTCATCAGTTCGCTGTTCTGCACCATATTCCACCTCCGGTTGTTTTATGCTCTATCAAAAATAATACATCGAATAACGATGCATTGCAAGAGCGGAAAATAAAAAATGCTTATTTTTTAAAGAGGCAATGGAATGTGTCCATGAGTATCTTGGATTTCTGAAAAAATGTCATGCAAGGCTCTCAGCCTTGTCGCGGTCCAGCCGCGAAAGCTGGTCGTGCAAAGCACGAAATCCCCGCCCGGAGCGATTCCAACCGCTCAAGGACGAGAACTTGATTCCTCAAGTTCGAGAGCTCCGGGCGCCTTCCCGAAGACAGCGTCATGGGAGCGGCGGCTCTCGCTCCTCCCGGAGCTCGTCCGTCAGCGGGGAACCCGCCGCCGCAAACCCAAAGAGCAGGAGGGCTTCGCGCCCTCCAACTCCGCGGCAGGGAAAAATTCCCTGCACCCCGGCAAATGGGTTTGCCGTCTTTGAAAATGTCGGGTGACGAGAGGCGGAACCCATCAGCGGCGAAAAACGCCGTATCGGGTGATGACCGGTTTTTCGGGGTCGGCCGGATTGCGGCGGACCATCAGGACGCCGGTGTCGGGAAATTCGCGGCAGATCTTTTCCGCAAAGGATTCGCCGAGAATGAAAGTCGAGGTGGACAAGGCATCGGAATCGACTCCGCGCGGAGTGAGAATCGTCACGGAAAGCATGTCCGAAACGGGACGTCCCGTTTTCGGATTGATGATGTGGGTGTAGTGTCTGCCGTCGATGATCACGTATCGTTCATAGTCGCCGCTGGTGGCGATGCAGTTGTTCCGCATGGGAATCCGCTCGATGACCTGATCCGTATGAACCGGGTCCCGGACGCCGATCACGCGGTCTTTTGCGCCGGAGGCAGTAAGACAGCGAATATTGCCGCCGAGGTTGATGACGGCGTTTTCGATTCCGTTTTTGCGCAGGGTTTCGGCGGCCTTGTCCAGCGCGAACCCCTTGGCGATCCCGCCGAGATCGATGCCGACGCCGTCGGAGAGAAACCGGACGGAACGCTTTTCCGGATTCAGCTTCACCTTATCGAAACCGACTTTCTTGCCGGTTTCCGCGATTTCTTTTTCCGAGGGCAGCGTGGAACGTTTCCGGTGGAAGCCCCAGAGGGACATCAGTGGCTTGACCGTGACGTCGAACGCGCCGTCGCTGAGCTTGCAGAACCGCTGCGCTTCGCAGAGGACCTCCCAGAGGAGGGGCGAGCAGACGACCTCTTCACGGAAAGCGGACGCGTTCAAGCGCGAAAGTTCGCTGTCGGGCTTGAAGATGTTGCAGCGGGTTTCGATTTCGCGGACGGTTTTCTGCGCCTCATTGAGGGCTTTTTCGAGAGCTTTCGCGTCGCGTCCATATACGGTGATCGAGCCGACGGTTCCCATTACAGGAAAATCGATAGTCTGCGAGGGTATCGGACGGGAGCGCATCCAGAGCGGAAGCAGGACTCCTCCGCAGAAGACAAGCATAAGGCCGAGGAGGAAAAGGATTTTCTGTTTCGGAGGCATTTCAATCAGGCCCTCGGGTGAAATTGTTTATGAACCGCGATCAGGCGGCGCTGGTCCACGTGGGTGTAAATCTGCGTGGTGCTGATGTCCGCGTGTCCGAGCATCTCCTGAATGACGCGAAGATCAGCGCCGTTCTCCAGCAGATGGCTGGCGAAGGAATGCCGGAGGGTGTGCGGATGGATGTTTTTGCGGATGTTCGCGATCCGGGCCGCTTCCTTGACGATTTCCCAGAGACGGACGCGGTCCATTTTTTTTCCGTGGTTGGAGAGGAAGAGGGCGGTTTCGGAGGAGTCCTTGAGGAGAACGGGACGTACGGTTTCCAGATAACGTTTCAGGAGGGAGACGGCGGTCCTGCCCATGGGGACGATGCGCTCCTTGGAGCCCTTGCCGAAGGCGCGGACGATATTTTCGTCGAAATTCAGGCTGCTGACCTTGAGGGAGGCGGTTTCGGAAACACGCAGCCCGCAGGCGTACATGGTTTCCAGAATGCAGCGGTTGCGCAAGGTCAGGGGATCTTTCGCATGGGCGGGAAAGGCGTTGAGGAAGGCATCCACTTCCGCGGCGGACATGAATTCGGGGAGGATTCGCCAGAGCTTCGGGGAATCCATCACGCCGGTGATGTCCGCGCGGATGATGCGCTCCTGCGCCAGATAGCGGAAGAAAACCTT
Organism: uncultured Victivallales bacterium; assembly: GCA_964581935.1. Lineage (GTDB taxonomy): Bacteria > Verrucomicrobiota > Lentisphaeria > Victivallales > UBA1829 > SIG94. The sequence continues at coordinate 4,914 of CAZORN010000002.1, read as the reverse complement.
GATCGCGACAAGACGGCGGGCAAGAGTGGCGGCTTCCATTCCGCGATCCTTGCAGTTCGAAAGATAATCCAGAATGATGTCGCGGGTAACCGACGGGAAATCCGGCACGGAAGCGGAATGGAGAAATTCGATGAAATCGAGGAGATCGGAGCGGTAGGCTTCCGTGGAATTCCGGGCGAGTCCTCGCTCCAGAGAAAGGTAACCGAGAAAATGTTCGAGAATGCGCTCCATGGCTCCGCCGTTATTTTTCAGCCGCGAGGTACAGAAAAATGGCGGGAACGACGGGACTCGAACCCGCAACATCCACCGTGACAGGGTGGCACTCTAACCAATTGAGCTACGTCCCCGCATCTCTTGCGATGCCTTGTAATGTATAGGACTTTTTCTGTTTTTCAAGTCCCGATTTGAAAAAAAACCTTATTTTGCGCCGCAAAACCGGGTTTGAAGATCCGGTTCCGCGGAGCGAGGAGAAATTCAGGCTTCCGGAATCATTCCAGAGCGCCGGAAGCAGTCGTGAAGACCGACCCGAGATCCTTGAGTTTCTGGATCAGGAGATCGAACTGTTCGAGAGAATACTTGCCGCAGTTCTTGATGATGAAGGGATCGGGAAGGACCGCGCCTTCGCCGGAGTGGATCAGACCTTCGGGCATCGGCCAGAATTCCCACGGGTGCATGTAGAAGCAGAGGAACGGCTCGACGCCCTTCTTCTCGCAGTATTTCATGTATCCCTTGACGTGCTGGATGACGGCGTCGGCGGACTCCGTGCGCCAGAGGGGCCACTGGTCCATGTCGCGTCCGTACTGGTCTTTGGAATCCATGGAGAGGTCGGCGAAGTTCGGAAGCTCGATGATCTTCATGTCGCCTTCCTTGGTCCAGTCCTTGCGGGAAGGATGGTAGGGAGTAAGGCGTTCGCGGTAGAAATACATGGGATAGGTGGCGTCGGACTTGTAGCCGAGGCGTTCGAGCGCGTGGACCACGGAATTGGAGCCCCAGAGACGCGGGCAGCGGAAGGAGGTCGGGCGGACGCCGGCCACTTCCTCGACCCACTGCGTGGCGAGGTCGATGCGGTGATCGACTTCCTCGGGAAGGATGGGAATCATGCCGGGAATCTCGAACAGGGGATCTCCGATGGTTTCGTGGAAGAGGGTATGGCAGCCGATTTCGTGTCCGGCGTCGCGGACCATGTGGACGATGTGGGGGTTCTTCTTCGCGAGGTTGCCGGTAAAGTAGAAAGTCGCCTTGATGTCGTGCTTCTTGAGAACGTCCAGAATCAGCGGCGTTCCGTGCTTGAAGCCTTCGTCGCCCGACGTCCAGCTTCCGATGTCGGTTTCCATGTCGAAACCGAGAACGGTCTTGATCTTGCTCATTTCACAATCTCCTTGGGGTTGATCCCGTATTCTTTGTCCAGCAGGGCGGAAAGGTTTTCTCCGGAGCCCTTGAAAATGCAGGTGTTCGAGACGAGCGTGGAGCGGAGCAGGCGTCCGTCGCGGACGGTCATCGGCGCAATGGTTTCCAGCTCGAAGAAATTGAGTTCGGACGCACCGTTGAAGATGCTGTAGATGTCTTCGGTGGAATAAAGGCCTTTTTTCTGGTCGTTGTCGGCGATGTTCACGTAGGTTCCCTCGCAGATGGAGGTCTTGCGGAGGATCAGGACGCCGCGCGCCGCGTCATAGGCGCCGATCAGACGGGGACGGCAATCTTTCTTGAATCCGATCTGGAGGCGGTTGTGGCCGCCGAGATCGAACAGGAACAGCTTGTCGGCGAAGCGGATCCGCGCGAGAGGATCGCCATAAAAGTCGTCATTGATGATCTGCGCGGGCTTTGCGGACGCATTGTCGAAAGCTCCGAAAGCGATGATGCCGTCCGCTCCGGGGAACTGTTCCAGGGACCACGCGTTGAGGACCACTTCCTCGGTCGAATAGGCTTCGCCGGGCGTGAAGGTATCGGTTTCCGAGTAAGCCACGGCTTTGAGGTGAAACTTCGCGGCGGTCGCGGAAATATCCGCGGTTTTGACTTCGCGCTTGGCCTCGAGCCTGACTTGAATTCCCTTGGCGGTGAGCATGGCGATGTGCTTCACCATGACCGCTTCCGATTCGGATCTGGGCGTAAGGATCGGGCAGACCTTGTTGATGCCGTCCTGAACGCACCAGGTTCCGTGGGGGTAATTGTAGGCGAATGCACCGCCTTCGGGCGCGGGCCAGAGAGAATTTCCGCCGATGTTGTTGAAGGATTCCGTCGGATGGGCGGCCAATTCGAAGTCGAGCTTGTGGATCAGCTCCTCCCCGATGGAACAGAAAATTCGGCCCTGAAGTCCGGGCGAAAGGTAAACGGCGCCGTCCGCACAGCGGAGCGCATGGACCTTAGGGTCCGCAGTTCTCATTTTCTCAAGAATCATGGATATTCTCCCTGACGAAATATTTCTATGTGAAAATGCCGGAAAACCATAGGTTTCCGCTCGACAATGTTAAATATATCAGCCCTTTTCCGGTTCGTCAATGAGTCCGGGGGAGTTTTTTCGGCATTTTCAGAAAGAGGAACCTTCCTTTTTCCAGAAAAATAGAGCGGATCAGGAAAAAAGGAAGGTCGCAGGAAGAAAAAAGGGTGAAAGCATACTCATTTTTCTTTTTTTCCGGAAAAATATAGCGGAATGCCAGATGACACGGAAAACCGGAAAAGACCGGTTCAGGCCTCCCCTTCGGATTTGAGGCGGAGAACCCCTTGCGCCAGACGGGCGGTCAGCGAGGTTCCTTCCGGGGCGTCCGAGGCCCGGATGAGGGGCGTTTTGCCGTCGGGCCCGAAAACCATGGCGTAGCCCCGGTTCAGGATGGCAAAGGGACTGTGTGCGTTGAGTTTCTGGGAAGCGACCTCATAGCGGGAACCGGCATTTTGAAACGCGGTATCCAGAAGCGAGGACATCTCGCGAAGAAGCATGTCCGTCTGCTGGCTCTTTTCCATCACGAAGAAGGCGGGACGCCGCAGCGGTTCGGAAGAGATCAAGGTTTCGAGGCGGCGCCTGGAACGTTCGTACGCCAGTGAAACCGAGGAAAGGATTCGGGCGTTCATGGAGGACAGGGTCTCTTCAAGGACGGCCTTTTCCGGAACGATGAGCTCCGCCGCACCCGACGGAGTCGGAGCCCGCAAGTCGGCCGTGAAGTCGGCGATGGTGAAATCGATCTCGTGTCCGACCGCGCTGACCACGGGAATCCGGCTCGCGGCTATGGCGCGTGCGACGACCTCCTCGTTGAACGGCCACAGGTCCTCCAGGCTTCCCCCGCCCCGGGTAACGACGATCACGTCCACGTTTTTGCGGCGGTTGAAGTATTTCACACCTTCCGCGATCTGCTTTTCCGCTCCCCGGCCTTGAACCGCCGAAGGATAAATCAAAATTTCCAGTTCCGGAAAACGCGCCATGGAAATTTTCAGAAAATCCTGAAGGGCCGCGCCTTCCGGAGAAGTCACGACCCCGATGCGCGCCGGAAGAAACGGGATGGACTTCTTGCGCGATTCGTCGAAAAGTCCTTCGTCGGCCAGTTTCTGCTTCAGGAGCTCGAACTGCCGCTGGAGCTCCCCGAGTCCGAGGGGACGGATCGACTTGATGTTCAGCTGGTATTCGCCCCGCTGCATATATACCGAAAGTTTGCCGAAAGCCTCGACCTGAGAGCCTTCCTGGACCTTGAGGCGGGCGCACTGTTCCGCACCGCCGAAAAATACCGCGCGGATCTGGGAGGAGGCGTCCTTGAGCGTCAGATAGGCGTGTCCGCTGCGGTGGAGCGTCAGGTTTCCGACCTCGCCGCTGACCCATACGGGCATCAGGCTGCCCTCGATGATTTCGCGCACCGCGGCGTTGACTTCGGATACGCTCCAGACTTTTTCCTCAGACATGGGCGATTCCCCGCATCACAAGACCGCTCAGCCTCATGATCCACTCTCCGACGCCGAAAAGGATTCCTACCCCGAAGAACGCAAGAAACATCAGGAGAACCATCGCTCCCTTGACAAATTCAGAGTTGATTTCCTGGAGTTTCGGGAAGATTTCCGAAAGGATGCCCCAGCCGTCCAACCCCGGAGCCGGGATCAGGTTGAATGCAAGCAGCACGAAATTGTAGACTCCGAAAAGCATGACGAATTGAAGAATCATGATATATTCGGGCGTATCGCGGAAAAATTTCGGAAACTGGAGGACGCCGAAGAGAATCCAGGACATCAGGAAGAGGAGAAGATTGGCGAGAGGCCCCGCCAGGGAGATTTTCAGCAGGCTCCAGCGCGAACGCAGAAGACTCCGGTCCACAGGCACGCTGCCCCAGGCGATTCCGATCAGCGCCAGCATCAGCAGGGACATGAACCCCATCTGCTTGAGGGGGTTCAGCGTCAGGTGGTCCCGCAGGGTATAATCGCCTTCGATGACAGCCATTTGCGCATGAAAGTATTCATGAAGGCAGACCGAAAATACAACAATCAGGCAGACCATCAGAAAGTAAGTCGGATTCGTAAAAAGAACCTGGATGAAAAGCAAAACGCACCTCCGTCTTTCAACAATGCTATGCGTTACTATACTACGGCGGGACGTCCCTTTCAACCGCGTCCCCGGGATTTCTCCGAAACTTGGCCGGACGCCCGAATTGAACTCTCACGAGGATTTCATCCTGAGCCAGCAGGACGGCATCCTCCTGAAGATCAACCTGAAAATCAACGGAAAAGAGGAGCGGGTACAGAAGATCCGCTCCGCGGAAGAAGGGGATTGCCACGGCACGCTCCTCCTGTTTTTTGATTTTTTTTGTCTCCCTTCCTTTGATAAAAGGAAAAAACGTGGTATGTTTCTCAATCCATAATTTCGTAATGAGTTCAACACGCAGGACACTTAGAAAATGACGAAGCATATTTTCATTACAGGCGGTGTGGTATCATCTCTGGGCA
>CAZORN010000001.1:16498-66027 GCA_964581935.1 uncultured Victivallales bacterium | reverse complement strand
CACGCAGAATCCGATTCCCATCGTCACGAATCCGGCAATCACGATGAAGCCGCCGATAAACCCGGTCGACTCCACAATCGAGGCGAACAGCGAATCCGTGTGCGGAAACGGCAGAAACGCGCCGGACCAGAGGGCGTTTCCCCAGTCGGAACCGATCCAGCCGCCGTGCGCCATCGTATACTGGAACTGTTTGATATGCCATGCGCTGGAGCTGAAAACGCCGTCGGGATTCAGATATCCCAGAATCCGCATCAGCGCGTATTCGTTGAAAATCACGAAAATCGCCGTGCTGACCGCCAGAAAACCGAATGCTGCCAGAATGTAATGAAAACGGACGCCCCGCAGGAATATCACCAGAATAAATGCCACGAAAAACATCAGGGCGCCTCCGAAATCGGGCTCCAGCATGACAAGGATCATGCTCCCGAAACTCACCAGGAACAGATAGGCCACCTGAGAAAAGGAAAGGTCTTTGCGCGTCCCGCAATATGCGCACAGATACAGGAGGATCGAACATTTTGCGAATTCGGACGGCTGTATGTTCACCCCACCCAGTGAAAACCATCCCCTCATCCGGTTGATTTCGTGCCCGAACAGATACACAGCGATCAGGGAAATCACGCTCAGGAGAAACCACCACGGAGCCGCCGCCTTGTAAAACCGGAACGGAACCGCAGCCGCCGCAAGAAAAACGGCTATCCCCGGGAAGAGCCAAAACATCTGCTTGAAAGCAAAGGCAAAGGGCTGGTCCGTCATGGTGCGGGAACTGTAGATCGCCAGACACCCGAAAAGTCCGACAAGCACGAGGATCAGCGCCGCACCCATCGGAAACAGTTTCTTACGGGAGGAAAATGAACGGAGCCAGAAGGATGAAGTCGAGTCATTTTTCATTGTTTTCACCCAGCTCCCTCAGGGAAATATCCGTGCGGACGTCACGTCCGTTTTCAGGCTGCCTTGTAACCCGCAGGGTGTTGTAGAGCCAGGCGCCATTGCGGTCCAGCATGACCACCAGCGTCCCCGCCTTGCCCGAAAGCGCCAGATCGTGCTCCTGCTCCAATCCCGAGACTCCCACCAGTTCATTCACATTGTTCAGGGCAGTCGCGCCAAGTCTCCGTTTCACCGCCGCTCCCCCGTACACCACCCGCTCCAGACGGCTCGCGACCCGGACTTCAGGGAACCGCCTGAACTTGCGCGTATAGGAAACCACTTCCTCCGGGGATATGTTTTTCCGGAGAAACAGCGGATATGTTTCCTTCTCGTAATTCACCGTGACTTCAGGGAACATTTCGCGGAGATTCCGGATCAGAGAATCCCTCCGGACAGCCTTTTCCGGAATTGCATCCAGCACCAGATCGCTGCGGATGGCGGAAACCGCCAGCGGACCCCCCTCACGGTCGAGAATACAGCCGCGGACCGCCGGAATCCGGGCCTCGCGCCAGGCAATCGCACGCGACGCCTTCAGGAGCTCGCCGCGTCTGGAAACCGCATAGGAAAAGACATGGGCGGCCGCAACGACCGCCCATATCAGTAGGAAAGAAAGGACTATCAATGTTTTTACTTTGAAGGTGTCGGCAGACATGTTTCCTGCCCGTCGCTAGTCACTCCTGCTGGGCTTTCAGATCACTGTGAAACGCCTTCAGCAGAATTTCCGGATGGGACTTCACAACGCGCTCCCAATCCCCGTTGTCTCTGGAAACACCCCCGGCACACAATTTCCCGGCCGCCTCGCACCACTCTTTTTTCGCCTTGGCGTCCGCCTCGTTCCGCGAAGAAAGACCTTCGCCAAGCCGACCCGCGCCAAGCAGGAGAAAGGATATCGCAACCAGCATCGCCGCACAAGCATAGCGCATCCGCGGATCCATCTTTCTTATTGCGTTCATCTTTCACCTCCCGATCTTATATTGCCGTTCTTTTATTTCGGCTGCAATCCGTTGTCCTGTTTCGGAACCACCAAGTCGGACGCCATTTCACGTTCACCTTTTTCCCGGGCATGATCCATCCCGGTCCGCTGCTCTTCCTGCCAGCGTTCGCGATCCCAGATTTCCACGCCCACTTCCACGCCCACGACCACCACGGAACCGTTCTTCAGTCCCGCCTGTTCCCGATATTCCTGAGGAACCGTGATCCGCCCCTGCGGCGATATCTTCGCCGAACAGCTCCACGCGCCGAAACGCCTCAGACTGCTGCGGAAAAGCATGCTCTGCGATACCTTTTCCGCCAGGTTGGACTCGGAAGCGCGCATCTGCCGGTAGAATTCTTCCGGATACACGGCAACAGCCCCTTCCGGAAGACAGTGCAAAACAACCTCACTGCCGCACCGGGAAAAATCCTCCAGGACCCGCGGACTGAACTTCAATCTTCCGTTTGCATCCAGGAGACATCTGTCAATACCGCAGAAAGACAGCATGGCTGCTCCTATTCCATTTTATACCATTATATTCCATTTTTTTCCAAAGTCAAACTGTTTTCCTCTTTTTTTCGTAAAAAACCGGGATTTCGCAGGACATCATTCGGAAAGCCAAAAAAAAAACAGTTTTTTTTATTTCCCGTTTGCAAATGCGCCAAGGTATGGCATATTAAACATGGATATAAAAATATCTATATAAAAACATCTAACTTAAAAATATTTGCATGTTTTTGAGAGACGGAACTCAAAATGAAGGAGGATCAAGATGGCTGAAAAGAACCTGAAAACAGAAGTGATTGCGGAGGATGCCGAAAAGCAGGAGCTGGACCGGATCGTGGCGAAAGTCAAGGCGGCGCAGGAAATTTACTCGGACTTCCCGCAGGAGAAGGTGGACGCCATTTTCCGCGCCGCGGCGCTGGCCGCGAACAACGCTCGGATCCCGCTGGCCCAGATGGCCGTGGCCGAATCCGGAATGGGCGTCGTGGAAGACAAGGTCATCAAGAACCACTTCGCCTCCGAGTCGATCTACAACAAATACCGCGACTACAAAACCTGCGGAGTCATTGAGGAAGACGAGGCGTTCGGCATCGTGAAAGTCGCCGAGCCGCTGGGCGTGATCGCCGGAATCGTTCCGACCACAAACCCGACCTCGACGGCGATCTTCAAATCGCTGATCGCGCTGAAGACCCGGAACGGGATCATCTTCAGTCCCCATCCCCGCGCCAAGAAAAGCACGATCGAAGCCGCGCGGATCGTCCTGGACGCCGCGGTCAAGGCCGGAGCGCCCGACAACATCATCGGTTGGATCGACAATCCGACCGTCTCCATGAGCCAGCACCTGATGAGCCATCCGCACATCAGCCTGATTCTCGCGACCGGCGGGCCGGGCATGGTCAAGGCTGCGTACTCGAGCGGAACGCCCGCCGTGGGCGTGGGCGCCGGGAACACGCCGGTCATCATGGACGAGACCTGCGACATTCAGATGGCGGTCAGCTCGATTCTCCAGAGCAAAACGTTCGACAACGGCATGATCTGCGCCTCGGAGCAGTCGGTCACCGTCGTGGAAGCGATTTATGAAGCGGTCAAGAAGGAATTCGTCGAACGCGGCGCGGTCGTACTGAACGCGAAAGACGCAAAGATTCTCGGCGACGTCGTCCAGATCGACGGCAAGCTCAACGGCAAAATCGTGGGGCAGAGCGCCGATGCCATCGCCGTCATGGCGGGCCTGAAGGTTCCGGATCATACCAAGGTTCTGATCGCGGAAACCAAAGGCGTCGGGCCGGACTATCCGTTCAGCCGTGAGAAACTCTCGCCCGTCCTGGCCCTCTACAAGGCGAAGGACTACAAGGATGCGCTGGACAACGCGGAAGCCCTGCTCAACTACGGAGGACTCGGACACACCAGCGTGCTCTACACCAATCCGACCAATCAGGACCGCATCGCGGAATTCGGAAAACGCATGAACACCGCGCGCACCCTGATCAACATGCCTTCGAGCCAGGGAGCGATCGGCGACGTCTTCAATTTCAAACTCGATCCGTCGCTGACGCTCGGATGCGGAAGCTGGGGCGGCAACTCAGTCAGCCAGAACGTCGCCCCGAAACATCTTCTGAACATCAAAACGATTGCGAAACGGAGAGAAAACATGCTGTGGTTCCGCGTGCCGGAAAAAGTCTACTTCAAATACGGATGCCTCCGCGAGGCTCTCCGCGACCTCAAGGAAGACGGCCGCAAACGCGCGTTCGTCGTCACCGACCGCTTCCTCTACGAAAGCGGCGTCCTTCAGGGAGCGATCGCGACACTGGAGGAACTGGGGCTGAAGCTCGAGATCTTTTCCGATGTCGCTCCGGACCCGACCCTCGAATGCGCCCGGCGCGGAGTGGAACGCATGAACCAGTTCCATCCCGACACCATCATCGCGATCGGCGGCGGTTCGCCGATGGACGCGGCCAAGATCATGTGGCTGATGTATGAACACCCGGACGTTCATTTCGAGGATATCGCCATGCGGTTCATGGACATCCGCAAGCGCGTCTTCAAGTTCCCGAAGCTCGGCGACAAAGCCACTCTGGTGGCCATCCCGACCACCTCCGGAACCGGAAGCGAAGTCACGCCGTTCGCCGTGATCACGGACGAAAAGACCGGAATCAAGTATCCGCTGGCGGACTATGAACTCACGCCCGATATGGCGATCATCGACACGCAGCTGGTCATGAACATGCCCAAAAAGCTGACCGCCTACTCGGGCATCGACGCCCTGGTCCACGCGGTGGAAGCGCGTGTCTCCATCCTCGCCACGGAATTCACCAACGGCATGGCAAGAGAAGCCGCGCGCCTGATCTTCAAATATCTGCCCGCCGCCTACGAAAATGGCGCCACGGATGAACGGGCGAGAGAGAAAGTCCACCACGCGTCGACCATCGCCGGCATGGCCTTCGCCAACGCGTTTCTGGGCGTCTGCCACTCCATGGCGCACAAACTCGGAGCCGCGTTCCACGTGCCGCACGGTCTGGCCAACGCGCTGCTGATCAATGAAGTGATCCGCTTCAACGCCACGCGCAAACCCACCAAGCAGGGAACCTTCTCCCAGTACAAATGCCCGGAAGCAGTGGAACGTTACGCGAACCTCGCAGACTTCCTACAGCTCGGCGGAAAAACCGAAGAGGAAAAGGTCGAAAATCTCATCAAGGCCATAGAGACGCTCAGGGACCGCCTTGCGATTCCGAAGACGATCCGTGAGGCCGGAGTTCCCGAAAAGGAATTCCTCGCCCAGTTGGACGAGCTTTCCGAAATGGCGTTCGACGATCAGTGCACCGGGGCGAATCCCCGGTATCCGCTGATCACCGAAATCAAGGAAATGTATCTCCGCGCCTACTACGGGAAATAAGCGGCAGACCGAAGAGATTCTGCACAAAAGAGAAGGCTGTTTCCGGCAAAACGGAAACAGCCTTCTTTTTGTAATCTTCGAAGAGACTCCGGAGGATGCCATTCCGCGACATCCCCCGGAGAAAGAAGTCTTCCGAGTCGTATGGCTCCAGTCAGAGATCAGGAATTGTAACGCCGTCTAAATAAGGAACGGCTCAAACGCCCTTCCTCCCCCCTTTCGGCGGGACAATTCACGGTCCCTCGGATCAAAGACTTCTTTGGATGCCAATCAGCACCCCGCGGATGGGGAGCTCTTTCTTTGAACATGTCAGCGATTTTGCGCCTGCGGAATTCGGGAGCAATTCGACATTGTCGCCGTCGAGCTGGCGGATGGTGCGGAGTTCGCTGGTCCCGTTGATTTCAATCAGGACAATGTCTCCGTTTTTCACTTCGTCATTGAATCTCTTGAGAATCGCGATGTCACCATCCAGAATCCCGGAGGAATGGAGCGAACTGTCCTGAACCCGGACCGCAAACAGTTTTCTGGAATCAAGAGACTCGCGGATCGCCGAAGAGTCATAGTAAATTTCACGGGCGGATTTTTCTCCGTTCTTTTCATAAAAAGGAATGGAGCAGATGCCGTTCAGACGGCGCGTTTTCGTACGGGGTTTGTTCAGGCTGATGCTCCGTGCCTTGGAACTCCGGGAGAGGAAATTTTTTTTCTGAAGAGAGCGCAGATGTGCGAAGACGGTGGAAGTCTTGATGTGGAAATGTTCTGCGATCTCATAAACGGTGGGCGCCATCAGATTGACATCCATGAAATCCTCGATGTAGTTCAGGATATTGCGTTGCTTGTCTGTCAAACCCTTCATAGGATACCCCCGATCTATTTAGTGCGTGCCTCATAAACAGGAACCATGCCGCGTCGACACTTTTCATTACATTTATATGGCTTACGCATATTTCACTAAAAAATATTCAACATTCTATCTACTAGTTCGTCCGAAATAATGAAATTATGCACATAAAACCTTTTTTTTATGAAAAAAGTAATATTTCATCCCCGCAATAATTCTTTTTCGGTTCAAGAGAAAAACTTCAGGTCACTTCCGTTTGTTCATCCGCCCTTCTTCCTGAATTGAAGAGGCTCAATCTTCATTCTCCGCTTGAATGCCTTGCTGAAAACATGAATGTCCCCGAATCCGCAGCATCCCGCGAGCCCCGCAACGGAAAGAGACGTATTGCGGAGCAATTCCCGCGCATGGGAAAATCTCAGATTCCGGGTCATTCCGCCGGGAGTGCATCCGCTTCTCTGAAAAACACGGCGGACCGTCTCTTCACTGACCTGAAATGCCAATGACAAAGTCTTCAGGGAAACTCTCCTGTTGAAATTCCGGTGGATGGATGCGGTCATACGCGGGAAAAGGTCCGGACGGAAATCCGAAAGTTCGGCCACGGCGTTTCCGCCCTCGCGAATGGTCCCGACAATCCCGCATCCCTCATTTCCGGGAAATCCGGGAACCGTCGCCGACATACCGGCGGTGAAGCAATTCCGCCGTCGGGAACCCGGAAGCAATTTCGGCAATGTCAACGGTCTTCTTTTTTTCATCATTCCCTCTCCCGGAATCAAGATACTACAGTCGGATAAAAGTTCAAGTGTACGAAAATGACAAAAAATATTTTTTTGACTATTTTTTAAACATTTACCAAATGTGAATAAATTCGCAGATGCCCGGAAAGATGAAAAAACAAAAAAAGACACACATATCGATTCATTATATCGCAACGCTTCTTTCCGATCCGATTCCGGAGGGTGCTCTGCGGCAAACCGGAAAATCATCATTGAACTCCTGCTTCCGTTTCATAACCTCCGATTTCGCAAATCCACGAATTTTTTCAAACACAGCCGTCGGATTTTAAAAGAATAATATTCTTCTATATTGACATTTCAGGAAATATCATTATATTAATTTATCATTTACAAGAATAATATTCAGTAACGAGGCAATCATGCTTGACCAGACAGACTTGAAAATCCTGAAACTTCTTCAGCGGAACGCCCGGATTCCAAACGCCGAAATCGCTCGGAAACTGAAAATTGCGCCTTCCGCCACACTCAATCGGATCCGCCGGCTCGAAGAGGAAAAAATCATTCTCGGGTATGAGACGAAGGTCGACCCGATATCGCTTGGGCTGGACATGGAATGCTATATCAAAGTCCACACGGATGAACAACCGGGCACGGTCGAAATCGGGAAAAAAATTGCCGCCATGCCTGAGGTCCAGGAAGTGCATTTCATGGCCGCGGACTTTTATTATCTGGTCAAAATCTGCGAAAAAGATTCCAGATCCCATGCAAAATTCATCCGCAAACTCGGACAACTGGGCGTAAGGGATTGCTATACGCTGCTGATTCTCGAAACCCTCAAAAATACCTTTCAGATGGAGCCTCCTGAAAAATGAGTATTCCAGAAACCGACCGGAAAACCGCATCCGGAGTGATTTATTCGTTCCTTTCCGCATTTCTCTGGGCCACGGTATATGTGGCGGTCCGCTGGCTGATGGGAGGAGGCAAAGCCAGAATCGATCCGGTGACACTTTCCCTGCTGCGCTTTTCACTCGGCGGCGCGATTCTTTTTCTGTTCTGCCTGATGAAAGATCCGAAGGCCATGTTTTCCTTTTCCCGGCGCGATTATCTCAAAATTGCGCTGCTGGGGCAGTTCTCCTCCACGATCATGAGCGTGTTTCTGTTCTGGGGACAACGCTACACGAGCGCGATCAACGCGTCCATGATCATGTCGTTTTCCCCGGTGCTGACTCTGCTGCTGAGCGGGATTCTGGTTGAAAGGATCGGATTGTTCCAGTGGGGCGGAATGGCGCTCAGCACCTTCGGCTGCATGATGGTGCTCGAAGTCATCACCCCGCGCGGACTGGAAATCACCGCTTTCGGAATCGGGGATTTCCTGGCGTTCGTCGCGGCATTGAGCTGGGCGGTGGCGGCTGTCTACGCGAAACGGATCGTCACGCCGGGAAACGACATGGCCGTGACCGCATGGTCCATGCTTTTCGCCTCCGTTTCCCTGCTTGCGATGGAAACATTTATGGGAAATACGCGGATATTGCCGTCCGACGGCACGACATGGGGACTGGTGCTCTATCTGGCGGTTTTCCCGACCGCCTTCGGGTTCTACGCATGGAATGCCGCCCTCAGCCGGATCAGCATCCATATTGTCACCATCATGCAGTATCTGACTCCGATCATGACGGTCGTCATGGCGTTTTTCCTTCTGGGAGAACCTCTTACGCCGTTGAGAATCTTCGGAATCGCGCTTGTCCTGGGCGGCATCTTACTTTCCGGAAAGGTCAGGAGAAAATCCTCCGTGAAAAGCGTCGCCTGACTTCGTTTTTCCGTCTATGCGTTGCGCAGCCTCCGGTACCGGCGCCGGTATCGGAGGGGAGTCAGTCCGGTTTCCCTCCTGAAGACCATGCAGAAACGGCTGGGATCGTCCAGTCCGGTTTCCCGCATGATCTCCTTGAGCGGCAGGGAGGTTTCCGCAAGAAGCGTTTTCGCCTTTTCGATCCGCAGGGACATCACGTATTCCGAAAGGGAGCAGTTCATCTCTTTTTTAAACAGATGTATCAGACGCGACGGACTGAGATAAACGGCGGCGGACAGAGGCGCCGTCTCGATTTTCCGTTCCGGACGGCGGCGCAGGAGGTCGATCACGGCAACAATGCGGGGATCCTTCACGTTTCCGGTCATGCCGGCCAGCTGAAAACGGCGTTTCGCATCCGAAACAAGAGGAAGAAGCGACGCCAGCAGGGACTGTATTTCCGCGATCCGCGGAGCGGTCTTGCGGGGAAGACTCCTGAATGCGTCCTCCAGATCGCGGTAAGCCGGGATGCTTCCGGGCAGCCGAAAAGGTCCGGCACAGAGGATTTCCACGCATTTTCCCTGTTGAAAAACGGGAATCACGATTTCGGAACATCCGGCATGGCAAGTTCCGACAAAGGGAGCGCCGCGCTTTTCCGCTTCGGCGATCAGGATACGGTTGTCGTGCGCACAGCAGAGGGACAGCCGGTCCGGGCTGTTTTTCACGAGAGAACAGAACGGGTTGCAATGAAGCGTGTGTCCGAAGTCCAGCCCGCAATCGGCGCTTTTGGCTCCGACTCCTTTCCACAGAACCGGAAGGGAAGTCAGTTTCCGGATCGCGTCAAAAATGTTTTCGATCTCTTTCATGGCCTCGGAATATAGTGATTATGCTGAATATAGCATGATCCTCCAATAAAACAACCTTCCGCGCCAAGAAAACGGGAAATCAGGATGTATACTGAAAGGAGAAGGATTTGAACCGTTTTTCAATGAGGAGATGTGAAAATGAATCAATTCGTGAATGTTCCGGCGGAAAAAGCGCCGGTGTTTGAAAAGGCGGAACTGTGCGTGATCGGAGGAAGCTGCACCGGCGTGTTCGCCGCCATCCGGGCCGCCCGGCTCGGAGTGAAAACCGTGCTGGTGGAGCGGCAGAACCGCTTCGGCGGCGTGGCGACCCTCGGACTGGTCGGGATGTGGCATACGTTTTTCGACACGGCCCGGAAAGAACAGATCATCAAGGGACTGACGTATGAAACCTGCGAACGGCTGGAGCAATACGGAGCCGTTTCCAATTTCCGCGATCCGGAAGACAGCCTTTGCGGAGTCCGGCTCAATCCGGAATACCTCACGCTGGAACTGGACCGGATGGTCCGCGAAACACCGAATCTCAAGGTCTATTTTCATTCCGCGTTTTCTTCGGCGATCATGCGCGCTCCGGGAGAAATCGAGGCTGTCCTGCTGGAAGGACGCGGCGAACGGTTCGCCATCCGGGCGGATTATTTCATCGACGCCACGGGAGACGGTTATCTCTGCCGTTCGGCGGGAACTGAAATGCACCGGCATACGTCGCCCCAGCCGGCAACCGCCTGCATGCGTTTCGCCAACTGGGACAGGCTGGGCGATTTCTCCTCGACATCCCTGCGGGATCTTATCGATCGTTCCCGTCAGAAATATCCTGACCTCCCGTGCGGCTACAGCTGGGGAATGTATTCCCACGGATCGAAATTGTATATGCTCGCGGGAACCCGGCTTCTTCACGGGAATACGACCGACACCCGTTCCATCACGGAGGCGGAACTGGAATCGCGCCGTCAGGTGCGCGCACTGGACGCCATGCTGAGGGAACATTTCCCGGAGGCTGAATTGAGCTTGCAGGCTTTGCCTTCCATGATCGGAATCCGGGACGGTCTCCACATCCGCTCCAAACGTCAGCTCACGGGAAAGGAGCTGCTGAACCGCGACCCGAAGCCGGACGCCATTGCCAACGGCACCTACCCGGTCGATATTCACAGCGACAAGGATGACGGCATCATTTTTCGACATCTCAACGGCAATGAAGTCACCTATCGCGGCGCCAAAGTGCCCGAATACCGCCGGTGGCTCCCGGAAGACGAATCCCTTCCTTATTACCAGATCCCCTTGAGCGCCCTGATTCCGTCCAGCGCAGTCAACTACATGGCCGCCGGACGGATGATCGATGCGGATCCGGAAGCCTTCGGGGCGGTCCGGGTCATGGTGAACCTGAATCAGTGCGGAGAAGCGGCCGGAGTCGCCGCCGCGCTGGCGGTCCGGGAGAAATGCGCCATTCCGGAAGTGGCGTCCGAAAAAGTGAGGGAAACGCTGGCGGAAGGCGGATCCATCGTCAAGTGAAACCCCCGCTTCCGGGCATCAGGACGGGTTGGAAGATTTTCGGAAGAGGCGTTCGGCGGCAGGGGAAGAATTCATCTGGCGACGCTGAAGCCGGAAGGAAAGAGGCGTCATTTCGACTTTTTCCCGGAAGGCGCGGCTGAACGCCTGGATCGAGGAATATCCGCAGTATTCCGCGATTTCCCCGATGGACTTTTCATTCCTTGAAAGCTCGTACATGGCCCGGCTCATCCGGCTCCGCACGATATACTCGCCGGGAGTGATCCCGGT
This sequence comes from uncultured Victivallales bacterium, assembly GCA_964581935.1. Classification (GTDB taxonomy): domain Bacteria; phylum Verrucomicrobiota; class Lentisphaeria; order Victivallales; family UBA1829; genus SIG94. The sequence continues at coordinate 54,745 of CAZORN010000001.1, read as the reverse complement.
TTCCGACAGGAATTTCCGCCGCAGGCTGCTGAGGGAGCAATGGAATTTTCCGGCGATTCCGGAAAGCGAAAGCGGCCGGTCCAGATGCGTCAGGATGTATTTTGCGATTTCGGAAGAGACGGAAGCCTCCGGTGCAATGCCTCCGTAGGGCAGACGCGAACCGACGGCCTCTTCCCTGAGCTTGTTCAGGAGAAGGGTCAGCAGAAGGGTGAGCTCCCAGGGGGAAACCTCGCGCGAATAGGCCTTCAGGAGCGAGGAAACGAGGTCAAGCGTCTGCGGAGAAAGCAGGGTTGCGGAGTGACGTTCCGGGAGAATGTCGGTCCGCTTGACCTCAAAGGTGATCATCAGCCGGAAAATCCCCGGGTCCGTGTGAAGGAACAGATGGTTCTCATAGGGATAGATCAGGAAACAGCTGCCGGTCTCCAGCCGGATGCGCTGACCGTTCAGGAGAAGAAAACAGGGCACGCCGAGGTTCACGTTGAGCAGATGCCTGTGATGAACCACGGCGCGGCTTTCCACGGGAGCAAGACCGCCCCTCGAAAAAATCAGGATATTGTCCGGCAGGTCGAAACCGTATCCGTTCGAACGGTACATGTAAAAATTCTTCGGACGGGGAATGTGCCTTACTTGTCGGACGAGGGTTGTGAACTTCATTGTTAAAAAATTGACATTTTATGTTGTTGTTTTAACGATTTTTCTGTGATATACTATATATACGTACGCGAGAAAAGCAAATGCAGAATAATTCGGAGAGATCAATATCATCATGGAGAAAGTAAGAATCGGCATTCTCGGAGTCGGAGTCATGGGAAGCAGCCACGCGGGCAACGTGTCCACCCTCGACAGCTGCAAACTGGCGGCAATCTGCGACCTCAAGGAATCGGCGCTGGAACGCTGGAAGGACTCCGGCGCGGAACTGTATTCCGACCCGGAAGTCTTTTTCGAGAAGGCCAAGGTGGACGCCGTCATCATCGCAACGCCGCACTATGCGCATGTTCCCCTGGCTCTCGAGGCGGTCAAACGGAAAATGCACGTGCTGGTCGAAAAGCCCGTCGCCGTGGAAAAACAGGACGCAGAACGCCTGGTCAAGGCCGCGGAAGAGCATCCCGAACTGGTGCTGAGCGCGATGTTCTGTCTCCGCACGATTCCCATGTTCAAGAAGGTCAAGCAGCTGATCGACGCCGGAGAGCTCGGCTCCCTCATCCGGATCAACTGGATCATCACGGACTGGTTCCGCACGCAGACCTATTATGATTCGGGCACATGGCGCGCCACATGGCGCGGCGAAGGCGGAGGCGTCCTCCTGAACCAGTGCCCCCACCAGCTGGACCTGATGCAGTGGTTCTTCGGAATGCCCTCAAAAGTGACGAGCCAGATCGCCTTCGGAAAATATCACAAGATCGAGGTGGAAGACGAAGTCACCGCCATGCTGGAATATCCCGACGGCAAAACCGGCGTCTTTGTGGCGTCCACCGGCGAGGCTCCGGGAACGAACCGTCTGGAAATCGCGGGCGATCAGGGAAAACTCGTGCTGGAAAACGGAAAGCTGACCTTTTTCCGTACGGAAGTTCCGGTTTCCAAATTCAGGAACGAATCCCCGATGACGTTTGCGCTTCCGCCCGTCTGGACAGCCGACATTCCGTTCGGCCCGATGCCCTCGTCCATTCACCGGGTCATCATCGAAAATTTCGTCAACGCCATTCGCAGCGGCGAACCTCTGATCGCTCCCGCGGCGGAAGGAATCCGGGGTCTTGAAATCGGCAACGCCATGCTTCTTTCCCATCTCAAGGGACAGAGCGTGACTCTCCCGATCGCCTCCGGAGAATTCAATGTCCATCTCCAGCAGCTCATCAGAAACAGTTCAAAATAAACGCAAGGAAAACGCGCATGAAAAAGAAAATCGTTTTTGCCGGATTCAGACACGGACACATCCTCTCCCTCTACAACGCGGCTTCCGCATCTCCGAAACTGGAAATCGTCGGAGCCTGCGAGGAAGACGCCCGGACCGTGGAAAACCTGAAGAAGTCCAACCCCGACATCGCCATCACGCAGACCTCCCTGGAAGAGATGCTCGCCGGAACTCCGTGCGACATCGTCGCCATCGGGGATTACTATGCGAAACGCGGTTCCCTTGCCCTCCGCGCCCTCCGCGCCGGAAAACACGTGATCGCCGACAAGCCGCTCTGCACCTCTCTGGAGGAACTCGCCGAAATCGAAAAGCTCTCCGCAAAAACCGGACTCAAGGTCGGCTGCATGCTGGATCTGCGCACAACCGACACCTTTGCGGCAGCGAAGGAACTCGTCCGCACCGGAAAGATCGGAACCGTCACCCAGATTCAGTTCGGCGGACAGCATCCCCTGATCCGGGGCACCCGGCCCGGCTGGTATTTCGAGCCCGGCAAGCATGGCGGAACCATCAACGACATCGCCATTCACGCCATCGACTATATTCCGTGGCTGACCGGCGCGGATTTCAAGACCTTCCTCGCAGCGCGCACATGGAAAGCCTTCGACCAGGAAAACGACGGATTCAACGACGCCGCCCAGTTCATGCTGGAGCTGGACAACGGATGCGGAGTCCTCGGCGACGTCTCCTACGCCGTCCCCGACACCCTCGGATACAAGAATCCCCAATACTGGCGCTTCACGGTCTGGGGCACAAAGGGGATCATCGAATTCAACTGCATCGAAAAGAAAATCACCGCCTACATCAACGGCGAAAAGGAACCGCAGACCCTCATCCCGGCTCCCTTTGCGGGCTCCAATTATCTGGACAGCTTCCTGTCGGATATCGACGGAGCGGCGCCGGAGCTCAACACGGCGGTGGTCCTGAAGCGGACGCGTCAGGCGCTCGAACTCCAGAAGCTCGCCGATTCAGCCGCCCGCTGAGAGTCTTCCGTCCTCCCCGAAGTTCCATTCCTTCCGTCCCTCGGACGGTTTCAGGAATGGAACTTTTTTTATCTCCCGACTTGAATTTTTCGCATATCCATGATATTATTCCGGAGATTGTGAAACATTTGAACGGCCTGTTTATTATTGACCGCTTTCCGAAAAACTCTTCATTTCGTCTGACAAAACAGGAAAAGAGAAACTGATGAAAACCAATTCATTTTTTACACTGGTGGAACTGCTGATCGTGATCGGCATCATAGCGCTTCTGGCGGGAATGCTCCTTCCGGCCCTCAGCAAGGCGCGGGATATGGCGGCGGGAAGCAACTGCACCGGAAATATCAAACAGATCGGACTGATGGCAATCCAGTATGCCGACCAGTATGCCGGACGCTACGCCCCGGCAGTCTGCGATCCGGTCTGGGGCGACACGGAAGGCTGGACCAACAAGCTCCGTCTGAGCTGCAACGCCCAGAAGAAAATCTTCAAATGTTCCAAGGACGACCGGCGCGAATTCTCGTATTCCCTGAACTGCGCCGAAGTCTATGTCCGCAACAGCAAACAGTTCGGATCCTGGTACGACAAGGAGTTCTCCCGTTCCAGAATCGGAGCGTCCAATGTCATCCTGATCGAAGAAAGTCCGACAATGATGTTTTCCACAACCGACTGCGACCACGACAATTACACGCAGGACACCGAGCCGGTGAACTTTGACCGCCACAGCGGATTCGTCGCCGGATTCGCGGACGGTCACGCGGAAAAACTCCAGAAATACGATTTTGCCCGGCACAGCTACTACACCAATGAGACCTCCCGCTGGAAAAACCCCGACGCATAAGTCTGCGCAATATTTTTCCCCGCGGCATCCTGTCGGACCGACAGAATCGCAGGACTGTTTTTCCGCACTCCCGGAGGAAGTTTTCCGTGATTATTTTCGGGGTTTTGTCCGCTCCGCCTATTGAAATCGGACGTCTTTGCGGCATATTAACCGTTTGACCGGAGAGAACCTTTTCAACAACAGGGTGATTATGGGGAAAAACAGAAAACTGTATCTGACGGATTACTGTCTGACTCCGCATGTGAATATCCCGAACGCAGGGATCCTCTGCGAGGAGTCCAAGATCATCGGCATCGGCGGGGCATCGGCCTTTTCGCTGGATGAACCCGGTCTGGAAGTCATTGACGTGACGGACTCCTACGCAATCCCCGGCCTGATCGACAGCCATGTCCACGGAGGCGGCTCCTTCGATACCGAAATGGCCCTCAAACCCGGACAGGATCTCAGGAACCTCAGCGCTCATCTGGCCGCCCGCGGCGTCACATCTTTCCTCCCCACCCTCACCTCCATGCCGCGCGACGCCATGCTCAAAACCGTGGAGCGCCTTGTGGAAATGATGGCGCAGCCCATGCCCGGAGCGGTCCCGTGCGGCCTTCATCTGGAAGGTCCCTTCATCAACGTCCACAAGTGCGGGTCCCAGGCGCCCGACGCCTGTTCCGAGGTAGATCTCGGCTACTTCCAGGAACTGATCGACATCGGAGCCGGAAAACTGAAAATCGTCACCTTTGCGCCCGAACTCGAAAACGCCGAAAGACTGATCGGGCTCATGCTCGACAACGGCATCATACCGTCCATGGGACACACCATGGCCAACGCCGAGGAGGCCCTCCGCGCCATCGACGCCGGAGCGAGGCGCTGCACCCACCTCTTCAACGGACTGCCGCCTTTCCACCATCGGATCTCCAGCATCACGGACGTGGTGCTCACCCGCAACGACGTCTCCGTGGAAGTCATCCTCGACGGCGCGCATCTCGAACCCCGCGTCGTCGACATCACCGCACGGGTCAAGCCCAACGACAAGGTGATCGGAGTCAGCAACTCCATCCAGTTCGTGGAAGGACAGAACCCGAACCTCTGCTCGCGGGACGGCCGGATCTACACCGCGGGCGGCATCATGGCCGGCACCACCATGACGCTGGACACCGGCTGGATGCACCTGCGGACCTACTCCCACATGCCCAACAATCTGGCCGCCGCCTGCTTCACCAGCAACCCGGCACAGGACCTGGGTCTCATCACCCGCGGCGAACTTTCCCCCGGAAAACGCGCCGACATCACCTTTTTCGATTCCATGACCAATCAGGTCAGCATGACCATCTCCAACGGAATCGTGGTCTACAAAGCAACGGAAGCCCAATGAAGAATTCTCCCGTAAAACCGTATCTCCTGCTCGATTCGGGCGGGGGCAGACGTCTCGAACAAGCCGGCGACTACCGGGTCATCCGGCCCGCACTCAACGCCTTCTGGCAGCCCTCCCTCCCGGAAACCGAATGGAATAAGGCCGACGCCGAATTCAAGCGCGAATCCGGCGGCGGAGGCGGCGTCTGGAACTGGAAGAGCGGACAGCCCCCGCGCGAATGGGTCATCTCCTGGGGCGGTCTTAAGCTCCACGTCAAACCGACCAACTTCGGGCATCTCGGATTCTTCGCCGAACAGGCGGTCAACTGGGACTGGCTCCGCTCGAATCTCCGCCGGATGCAGCCCCGCCGGAAAACCCTCAACCTCTTCGCCTATTCCGGAGGCGCCACCCTCGCCATGGCCTCCACGGGCGCGGACACCTGCCATCTGGACGCCTCCAACGGCATCATCGAATGGGCCAAAAGAAACCAGACGCTCTGCCCGGAAGCCGAAGGACACGTCCGCTGGATTTGCGACGACGCCATGAAGTTCGTCGCCCGGGAACAGCGCCGGGGCGCCCTCTACAACGGAATCGTCCTGGACCCCCCCAGCTTCGGACGCGGAGCCCAGGGACAGGTCTGGAAAATCGAGGACAGCATCCGTTCCATTCTGGAGAACTGCCGCAGTATTCTCGACACGAACCAGCCTTATTTCATCCTTCTGAGCTGTCACTCGCAGGGATTCTCCCCCCTTTCGCTCGGACGCTGTCTGGCGGAAGTCTTCCCGGAAGATTCGGCCTTTCTGGAGTCCGGCGAGATGATTATCCCCGAAGCGAATTCGGCCCGCGTGCTCCCCGCCGGAATCTATGCCCGCATCTTCAAGCCCTGAAAGAGCGGCCCGATCATGCGGAACTCCGTATGGGGAAAAAATTTGCACATTCGTTCCCCGGCATTTTTCGAGGAAACTTTTTTGCGATTTCAGCGGAAAAGAGCTTGACGATTCGCACATAAAGCTGTAAAGTACGGAATAAGGGAATAGTTGCCTGCTCCCCGCCGTATGGCCGGGAAAAACAGGCGGGTACATGGTGGCCCGCCTTCTTTTTTGGGCGGCGTTGACAATAATATGAAAAAAGCGCGGAGGCAAAACGATGAATAACGAACTTCTGGCAACTCTTGAGTATATCGAGCAGGAACGCGGGATCAGCAAGGAGCAGTTGGTGGAAGCCGTCGAAAAGGCCATCCTGACCGCTTCCCGGAAGAGCATTCATCCGGCCTCGAATCTGGTGGTCAAGCTGGACCGCAAGACCGGCGACATCCGCGCATGGGCGAAGTTGGAAGTGGTCGAGACCTTCCCGAACAACGACCAGATCACGATCGAAAAAGCGCGCGAAGCGTTCCCGTCCGTCATCCTCGGCGAAGTCATCGACTGGGAAGTCACCCCCAAGAATTTCGGACGCATTGCGGCCCAGACCGCGCGTCAGGCGATCCTCCAGCAGCTCCGGAAAGCGGAGAAGGAAATCGTCCGCGAGGAATACGAGGACAAGATCGGCGAGATCGTCAACGGCACCGTCAAACGCACGGAAGCGGGCGCCATCATCGTGGATCTCCAGAAATCCGAAGGCATCATCGGTCCCAAGGACAAGGTTCCCGGCGAACAGTACATGGTCGGCGAACGGATCAACGCGATTCTCCTGAAAGTGGATACGGTGGCCTCCGGCCCGAGCCTGATCCTGTCCCGTTCCAACGCGGGATTCGTCAAGAAACTGTTTGAACGCGAAGTGTCCGAAATGCACGACGGCGTGGTGGAAGTGGCCGGAATCGCCCGGGAAGCGGGAATGCGCACCAAGATCGCCGTCCGCAGCAACGATCCGCGGATCGACCCGGTCGGGGCGTGCGTCGGAATGCGCGGAATGCGCGTCCGCAACATCACCAGCGAACTCGGCAACGAGCGTGTGGACATCATCCGTTTTGAAAACGACATCAAGGCGTATGCGGCCAACGCGCTGCATCCGGCCAAGCTGGAATCCATCGAACTGGACGAAGACCGCCGGATGCTGACGATTCATGTCAATCAGGAAAATTCACGTCTCGCGTTCGGCAAAAAAGCCCAGAACGTACGTCTTGCCCAGAAGCTGATCGGCTGGAACATCAATTTCGTGATCGACGAAGATGAAAAGGAATCCTTCGAGGAGAAAAAAGCAAACATCATCAAACAGCTTTCCGCCGAACTCGGGATCGCCCCGGAGAAGACGGAACTGCTGGTCAATAACGGATACCTGAGTCTGGAAGGACTCAAAACCGCAGGAATGGACGACATTTCCGCCATTCCCGGATTGGACGACGCAACGCTTCAGACCATTTCCGAAAGCCTTGCGAAGTTCGCCAAGAACACGAGTGCAACCGCTGAGTAAATCCAGGCGCATCTCGTTCTGTTTGAATTATTTACTTAATGGAAAGTCAAAGAGGTTTTGAATGACGAAAAGAGCGATGAACATCAAAAACCTGTCCGAGCGCTACGGGCTTACCGCAAAGGAAGTGATTGCGGAGCTGGAGGCTCAAGGCTTTCCAGGAATGAAACCGCAGTCCGTCCTTCCGGAAAAATCGGAAAGTGCTATCCTGGCTCATTTTGATGAGCTTGCGAAGAAAAAAGATGCTTCGGACAAAGGAACGAAAGTTCCGTCCGCCGGCACTCAGGGGACGGAAGTCCACATCAAATCCCCGATCATCGTCAAAGCGCTGGCCGAAGCGCTGGGCCGGAAGCCCAACGAAATCGTCACGAACCTGATGATGATGAATGTCTTGGCCAGCATCAACCAGATGATCGAACCCGCCGTCGCGGTGGAACTGGCGGCCAAGCTGAAAGTTACCCTCGTGGTGGACAAACGGGACAAGGAAGAACATGCCCCGAAGGAAGAAGCGAAAGAGGAGCCCATCCCGGAGGAAAAGGGATATGACGACAAGCCCGGCGATCTGGTGCCCCGCATTCCCATCGTGACTTTCATGGGACACGTCGACCACGGCAAGACGTCCCTTCAGGATACGATCCGCAAAACGCAGGTGGCCGCCGGGGAAGCCGGAGGAATCACCCAGAGCATCGGCGCATCGGTCGCCTACTCCGGAAAGAAGGCCATCACCTTCGTCGACACCCCGGGACACGAGGCCTTCACGGCCATGCGGGCCCGCGGCGCAAACGTCACGGACATCGTGGTGCTGGTGGTGGCGGCGGACGACGGATTCATGCCGCAGACGGTGGAAGCGCTCAACCATGCGCGCGCCGCCGGTGTTCCCATCATCGTGGCCATCAACAAGATCGACCTGCCGAACGCGAATCCGGACAAGGTCCTCCTGAATATGCAGCAGAACGACCTGACCTCCGAAGAATGGGGCGGCTCCTGCGGCGTGGTGCGCGTCTCCGCCAAGAGCGGACAGGGCATCGACACCCTTCTCGAACGCATTCTGCTGGAAGCGGAAATGCTGGAACTGCGCGCGAACCCGAAACGTCCGGCGTCCGCATACGTACTGGAATCCCAGTTGGAACAGGGCCTCGGACCGACAGCGAACATCATCATCAGGAACGGAACGCTGCATGTCGGCGATCCGATCATCTGCGGAGAATACTACGGCAAGGTGAAAACGCTGATCGACTACAAGGGACAGCGCATCAAGTCGGCGGGTCCCAGCACACCGGTCAAAATTGTCGGACTCAGCGGAGTGCCCGATGCCGGTGCCAAGCTGGCTGTCTGTTCCAATGAGAAAGAGGGCAAGGAACTTGCGGAATCCCGCGGCGTCAACAAGCGCGTGGAAACCCTTTCAGGGAAAACCGGCGGCGTCAGCCTGGACGATCTTTTCTCCCAGATGGAGAACGGAAAGAAAAATACATTGCGCATCATTGTGAAAGCGGATGTCTGCGGCTCCATGGAAGCGATTGTGGAATCCCTCAAGAAAATCGCCTCCGAAAAGATTTCGATCGAAGTCCTTCACTCGGGAATCGGGGCGATCACGGAAAACGATATTCTTCTGGCCTCCTCCACCGGCGCGCTGGTGGTCGGGTTCCACGTCCGCGTCAATCCGGGGGTCAACGACCTCGCCAAGAAGGAGAACGTGGAAATCCGCCTTTACAGCATCATCTATGAACTGCTGGAAGACATCAAGGACGCCATGGCCGGCCGTCTGGAACCGGACAAACGTGAAAAAGAACTCGGAACCGCGCACATCCTGAAGATATTCCTGCTCACCAAAGGTCCGAAAATCTGCGGCTGCATGGTGGACAAAGGCATTGTCAAGGTCGGCAGCAAATCCAGGGTGTTCCGCAAAGGCGAACTCATCTTCAACGGAGAGGTCCGCTCGCTCCGGCGCTTCCAGGACGACGTCAAGGAAGTCCGTCAGGGCATGGAATGCGGCATCCGGCTGGACAACTTTCTGGACTTCGTCGAAGGCGACGTCATTCAATTCTATGAGATCGAATTGAAGAAGGCCACCCTCTGACGTTTTTTTTCCGTTCAAACTTCAATTCCCGAAAACGGAGGTGTCCAATGCCAAAATCGAACGACCGTATTGCACGCGTCAACGAAATCCTCAAAAGGGAAATCGCGGACGTCATTGAAAGATATTCCCTGAGCGAAAAAGGCGCGCTGGTTTCCATTACGAAGGTGCATACCTCCGAATGTCTCCGCAACGCCACCGTCTACGTGAGCATCTTCGGAGCCGATGAAGCGAAAAGCGAAGAGATTCTCAAAAAACTCATCAAGCTCCGTCCGGAAATTCAGCATTCCGTTTCCAGACACGTGATCCTCAAGTATACGCCCGTCCTCAATTTCGTCCGGGACAACAATCTCGAACACGGGGACAGGGTCCTTTCCATCCTCCGGGACCTGGATGACAAATGACGACTCTTTCCGCTCCAGAACTGGCTGATCTCCTGCGGAAATTCCGTAACGGGAAAAAGATTCTGCTCGTCACCCATGTACGCCCGGACGGCGATGCGCTGGGGTCCCTCTGCGGACTTCTCCTGATCCTCCGTGCAAACGGATTCGACGCAACCGCGCTCCTTCTGGACAAAACGCCGGACTACTTCCAGGCGTTTCTCCCGGAAAACGGTCTGTTCCATACGGAGCCGTCCCCGGAGGAACTCCGGAAATACGACCTGCTGATCGTGCTGGATTCCGCCACGCGGGACCGGGTCAACGCGGAATTCTTCAAGACTCCCGGAGAGCTCCCGGAGAGCATCGCCATCGACCACCATCCGGACAACCCCGGCTACTGCGACCGGAATGTTCTGGTCCCGACCGCGTCCGCCACCGCGGAGATTCTCTATACGCTGGCGGAAACCGCCGGCTGGAAAATCCCCGCGGAAGCGGCGACGCATCTTCTGATCGGAATCCTCACGGACACCGGGACCTTCCGTTTCACAAACACTTCTCCCCGAACGCTCCGCGCGGCGGCCGCCCTGATGGAAGCCGGAGGGGATTACACCCGCATCATGAACACCTGCTTCTTCTCCAAATCGGAGAACATGGCGCTTTTTGAAGCGGAACTGCTCTGTTCCGGGACAAAGAAAGCCTGCGGCGGCAAATTCATGTATGCGTATTTTTCACCGGACCTGCTGGCGAAATATCAGATCGCGCTCCGCAATACGGAGCAGGTGATTGAAATTCTGCGCTCGATTTCGGGTCCGGTCATCGTCGCGGTAATCCGTCTGGAAAATGGCGCCTTCAAGTGCTCCCTGCGCTCCAAGGAAAAGCAATATTCCGTCGGACGGATCGCCCGTTCCCTGGGCGGAGGCGGACACGAAATGGCCTCCGGCTGCACTATCACGGCTTCTTCCATCGAAGAGGCCGAAGCAATACTTGTCAATCACGTGGAGATGGAACTGAATGAGAAACAGGCCTGAGCGAAACAGCCTTCCGATTTATGACCGAAGCGGCGTCCTGCTGATCAACAAACCCCGGGAATGGACCAGCCACGATGTCGTGGCTTTCATCCGTTCCCGTTTCAATGTGCCCAAATGCGGACACTGCGGCACGCTCGATCCGGCGGCGACGGGACTCCTCGTGGTCGTTCTCGGCAAATTCACCAAGCTCAGCCAGAAGTTCAGCGGCGAAGACAAGGCTTACGAAGGGACCATCCTCCTCGGCACGGAAACCGATTCGCAGGACATGGACGGCAACATCACGCGCCAGTCCGATTATTCAAACATCACGGAGGACATGCTCCGCGACGCGTTCGCATCGTTCGTCGGGGAAATCGAACAGATTCCGCCGATGGTCTCCGCGGTGAAGAAGGACGGCGAACGCCTGTACGAGCTTGCGCGCAAAGGCCAGGAGGTCGAACGCGAACCCAAGCAGATCACGATTCATTCGATCCGCGTTTCCCGCGTGGAACTGCCGTACGCCGACTTCACGGTGGAGTGCTCGAAGGGCACCTACATCCGCACCCTCTGTGCGGACGTCGGCGCAACTCTCGGCTGCGGTGCCTCGCTTTTCCGCCTCAACCGCATCCGGAGCGGGGAGTTCGATCTCGCCGACGCGGTCGATATCGAAACCGTCCGCCAATGGACGCAGGACGATCTGGACGCATGGATCTCCGGTTTCCTCCATGGCCGTCTTGCCAAGATGAACCAATTTTCGAAATTCTGACCGAAGGAGGGATCCGATGGCGAAGAAAAAATCTCAGGCCGCATCCGCCGAAAAACTGCTGGAAACTTTCATCGAATCGCAGAACGGAGCGTCCTCCTTTTCCGTGAAAGACGCGATCGGGATTGTCGCGGCCGCCGTCAAACCGGCCGACGCCGAGGAAAAGAAGCTCCTCGAACGGGATGTCGAGCTGATCCTCGAAGGCCGCACCGACCTCTTCTACCGCAGCGGTTCGGAAACGTGCTATATCCGGGCGCCCTTCTTCAGCGGAACCCGCTTCAAAATCATTCCCTCCAAACTGGAAATCAAGGAGGGCGTCCTCTTCTACGGCGCCCGTTTCGCGCCCTTCTCCTCCGACGAGGTCTTCGCGGATGAATACATTCTTCACGAACAGGGCTCCAAAACCCGGTTCCAGCCGGTTGCCTGCCCGGTTCAGTTCGGACAGGTGGCGCCTCTCTTCATGATGCTCGGACGCTCCTCCATGATCGACTGCATCGTGGCCGAATCGGATGACAATTACGCCGCCCTGAAAAAAGCCAGCGCGCCCGAGAAAGCCTGCATCACCCTGACCGCGTTCAGCATGGAACCGTTCTTCCGGAAGCACTCCTTCTCGGAAGGCGACGCCATCATCGGCACCGTCGAAGACTGGAAACTCGGCCGTTTCGCCCTTGAATACGCCCCGAAAAACAGCCTTCCCGGCGATGCCGAACGCGAAGCTTTCCTCTGCGATTTCGAGGAAGGCATCATCCAGTCCTACGAGGACTACGGCGCCTACCTCGAGCTCTCCGACCAGATCGCCCACGCCTATCTCTGCGCTTTCCTCGCCGGCAAGGACATCCGGAAACGCCCGACCCTCTCGCTGGACGAATATCCCGCGCTCATGCGGGACGTCACCATCCACCGAGACGGTCCGGACTGGACGCTTGCCCCCGTCGACGAACCGGGTCCCTCAGAAGCCCTAGGCGGGGAAGAGGATTCTCATGAACACGAAGAATGCGAGTGCGGCCATGACCACGAGGAGGGAGAGGAACCGTCCGCCGACGCTTCCGGAGACAAGATCCCGTTGAAGCCAGAAGATTTTTCGGCATCCACCGGAAAAACCGGGTCCCTCGACGCCCTGCTGGAAGACGTCAAGGCGCCGCTGGACTACACGGAAATCTATGCGATGATCCTCGACGATCTCGCGAACGGACAGGAATCCTCCGCGGAATTCGCCTCCCGGCTGATCGATTTCATGGGCGTGAACTTCGCCGACGATGCGCAGGAAGCCGTCTTCCGGAACTTCGCCGAAGACTGCTGGGAAGACGCCTCCGACCATTTCAACCCGGTCACGGAAGAACCCAAGACTCCCCTGCGGACGCGTCTGCTGGACCTGAACACAAAACGGCTCGAACGCTCCCGCATGCTGGTGGACGAATATTCCGCTTCCGAAATCCCGAAGGAAATTGTCCGGCAGATGAAGCATTTCCACGCTCAGATTCTGGACACCCTCGGACTTCTCAACGCGGACAGTTCGCTCCCGGAAGGCGCCGAGTATGAGGCTTTGGAACTTCGCGTCGGCGACATCGAAGACGCCTGGGACGCTTTTGAAGAACAATTCAACTGAAGGACATGAAATCATGGAGATGCTGAATCTGATCCTCGGGTTTTCCGTCCAGGTATTTTTCACGGCGGGCGGACTCTGGTGCGGAATGAAAATCACCAAAATCAAAGGGGATTTCACCGGAATGCTCGTCATCGCATTCGTCTGTTCCCTGCTGGGCTTTCATCAGGAACCCTGGGGACTGGTCCTGTCCCTGCTCTCGATGTTCCTGCTGCTCCTGAAGTTCTCCGGGGCGAAACTCTTCCCGGACGGCGTGGTGATCGTCCTTCTGTCCTGGGGCATCGGATTCTTCGGCAAATTCATGATCAAATACCTTGCCGGCATCATAAAATGAGTCCGGTCCGGAAAACGGCCCTCGAATACGCCGCCCGACTCCTCGGAATCCGGGCTCATTCGACCGGCGAACTCCGCGCCAAGCTCCGCAAAAAAGAATATTCCGGACGCGAAATCGAAGACGTCATCGCGGAATTCACCCGTCTTGGTTATCTCAACGATGCCCATTTTGCGGAATCTCTCTGCGCCAACCTTTCCGAACGGGGCAGCGGAAAACGGAAAATATTCTCCCGGCTCCGGACCAAGGGAATCAATGGCGAACTTCTCAAGGAAGTGATGGAGAAACAGCAGGAGGAGCTCCCCGAAGAAGACTCGGCGTTTGCCGCATTGTCGAGAAAATGGTCTTCGCTCCAGCGGGAACCGGACGAACGGAAACGGAAGGAAAAAGCGCTCCGTTTTCTGGCCGGACGCGGCTACTCCGCCGGATCGGCCTACTCCGCCTGGACCCGGTTGACGAACCGGGAAACTGATTAGATTTTTTCCTTGATCGGAAGGATCACGTCGAAAGCGGCGCCGCGTCCGGGCAGATTGGTGACCTGAATCCATCCGTTGTGCGCGGTGACCGTTCCATAGGCCATGGCCAGCCCCATTCCCGTTCCTTCGCCGACCGGCTTGGTCGTGAAGAACGGTTCGAATATCCTCGAGAGAATCGACGGATCGACGCCGGGTCCGGTATCCTCCACCCGGATAGCGCAGAACGCACGGTCCAGCGACGCAGCGATCTCCCCGGGCGGATTCAATTTGATGTTCATCTGTGCCGGATCGCCTACCCGGATGATCAGCGCGCGTTCAGCCTCCGGAACGTTCTGCATGGCATCCTTGGCGTTGATCATCAGGTTCATCAGGGTCTGCTGGAGCTGGATGGGGTCGCCTTCCACGACCGGATTCCGGGGATCCTTCTCGATCCGGAAAGCGATGCCCGACTGAGAGCTCGGGGGAAACAAATCGGCGCACTTGTCGATCAGCGTATTGAGGCTCACCAATTCCCGCTGATAATTTCCTTTGCGGGCAAAGCTGAGCATCTGGGAGGTCAGCGTGCTGGCCAGCTCGGTGATATGGTCGATTTTTTCAAGGTTGCGCCGGATGGCCTCGTCCTTGACCTCGTGCATCAGAAGGATGATATCCAGATGTCCCTGAATGGCATGGATATAGTTGTTGAAGTCATGCGCGATGCCGCCGGCGAGACGTCCGATGGCCTCGAGCCGCTGCCGGTGCGACACCTGAATGTTCCATTCCTCGCGTTCCCTCTCCAGCTTGCGCCGTTCGGTGACGTCGCGCGCGAAAGTGATCAGCAAGGAGGAATTCTCAAACGGGATCACGGTGACGGAAAGATCGATTTCCGTTCCGGCGCCGGGAATGGTCAGGGAAGAGGAAACGGTGGTATTATCCTGGAAATGATGTTCCAGAAGAGGGCGCCAGACCTCGGGTTTCAGGCCGGAGAGCTCCTCGAAAGGCTTGTTGATGATCTCGGGAAAAGTCTTGAGGTGGAGCATCCGCAGGGCGGCGCGGTTGGCGTCGATGACGACTCCGTCCGTGTTCATGACGACAATCATGTCGCTGGCGTTCTGAACCAGCAGACGGTAGCGTTCCTGGGACTCGCGGAGAGTCTGCTCCAGCTTGATGGTCTTGCCGTAGGCTCCGAAAAACGCGAGGATCACATCCAGCGTCCGGCGCGATTCGCCCGGATTCTCATACTGGATCCGGGAGAGATAAATCGTGGTGGGAATGCTGATGATGACCACGAAGAAGGCGCGCGTCAGATAGGAGGACGTCAGGGAGGTCCACCACTGCGGAGATCCCCAGTAGGCGATCGTGACGAAGACGATATGGTCGACAAGCTGCACCAGCACCAGGGAGCCGAGGACATTGATGAAGAGACGGCATTTGAGGTTGGTCAGGCGCTGAAACAGGATCGGTACCAGAAACAGGTCCACGGAGAGGGAAACCACCGTGGCCGCCATGAGCCTCATGCTGGTATTCAGCAGGAAGGCCAGAGCCTCGGAACCGGGTCCCTGAGAAATGGTGTAGCCCGGCCACGTGCATTGCATCAGCGTCATGGAAATCAGATACACATAGAAGCCCAGCGCGGCCATCACGCCGATGATGATCCGCTGCGCGGCAAGGGTGCCGTCCGTCACGTAGACCACGATCAGGATCGCCAGAAACGGAAGGTTCAGCACGGAGGAGGACAGAGGATAATCCAGCCCGGGATACCCGAGCGTCAGCATCAGCCCGGCGGCTCCGGCGACCTGCGAAAAGATCAGAAGCACCCCCAGTGCGATATAGAAAGGATTGTTCCCCAGAATCCGCCGGAGCCCGTGCAGAATCAGGAGTCCGACGAGGATGAACGTCATCTCCAGAATGGTCAGACAATAGCCGTAAAAAATTTCCACCGTCGTTTTCCCCTTGTTTCAGCGGGCCGTCCGGCCGCCCCTCATTCCTGAAAATATTTCCGGAGAAGGGAAGCCCTGGTCGCGTCCCGCTCTTCCTGTTCCAGTTCCCTGCCGGAATATTTCTGAAGATGCGCGCTCTGGACCAGCAGGAACAGTTCATTGACCGTATGAATGTCAACCGTCTTGAACATTTTCATATCGACCCCGAGACGGAGGGCGGAAAGGGCGTTGAGCGATTCCTCCCCCGTAATGATGTAAGCATGTTTGAGAAGGCCGTAAGCACGCCCGACATGATCCAGCAGGAAATCGCGCCGGTTGGAAAGCAGAAGCATCCGCGCCTTCTTCTCATGGGCGATGATCTGGGAGATCACGGCGCAGATCCGGTCGATGATCTGGGACTCGCTCTCGCCCAGGGAACTCTGGTTGGAAATCTGGTAGAGGTTCCCGAGCGTCTGGCTTCCCTCCCCGTAGAATCCGCGCGCGGCCAATCCCAGTTTCGCGACCCCCTGAAGGACCGCCTGAATCTGTCCGGAAAGAACCAGCCCCGGCAGATGGAGCATCACCGACGCCCTCATGCCGGTTCCGAGATTCGTGGGACAGGCGGTCAGGTAGCCGTATTCCGAATCGAACGCGAAAGGGATATGGGCGGAAAGAAGATCGTCGAAACGGTCGATCCGGCTCCAGAGCGCCTTGAGCTGGAATCCCGGCGCGAGCACCTGAATCCGGAGATGGTCTTCCTCGTTGACCATGACGAAAGTTCCCTGCTCGCGGTTGGTTACCAGAGCCGCTCCGTGCCGGGGATTCATGAACTCCCGGCTGATCAGATGCCGTTCCAGAAGAAAACGCCGGTCCAGCGGGGAAAGGGTATCCACCTCGAATTCGCAGACGCGGAACGCTTCCGCGGCGGAAACGCTGCGGATGCACTCCAGGACTTCGCCCCGGACGCGGCGCAGCGTATCGTCGTCCGCGCGGATCGGAAACGGTTCTCCGGCCAGATTCCGGGCAAAACGGATCCGCGAACTGATGGCGATGTCATCCTCCGGGCCGCTGTCGGTGATCCAGCAGACCTTCTGCCGGAAAAGCTGGTTGATCTGTTCTTCCTGTGTCATTTCTTCTCATTCTCTTCGAGTTTCAAGGTCAGGGAGTGGATCTGGTCCCGGATCCGGGCCGCCTCTTCATATTCCTCGTTCTTGACCCGGAGAGCCAGTTCCTTCCTCAACTCCGCAAGCTCATGACGGAGGGCGGCGACCTCCCGGGAAGGCCGGGAATCCGTGGAGGAACAGGGCGTCTTCCCCTCATGGGTGCAGCCGCGGTGCATGTTCTTCAGGACGCCGGAAAGAAGGACGGAGAAAGTTTTGTAACATTCGGGACATCCCAGATATCCGGTTTTGCGGAAGCGTTCCATATCCCAGGCGCAATGCGGACAGACCATGGTTTTTCCCGCGGCCTCGGCGTCCTCTCCGACCGTGGACGCCACTTTGTCGGCAAGGTCGAAAAGCATTTCCGCCAGATTGAAGCTCTGGAGTTCGGGTTCCGTTTCGGCTTTCTTCGCGGCGCAGACGGCACAGAGGTGGAAAGTTTTTTCCTGTCCGTCCACAATCTGCTGGACATGGATGGTGGCTTCGTTCTTGTTGCAGTTCTGGCAAAGCATGATGACCTCCCTGCCGGGGACGCGCCCCGATTAAAATGAAACGTTCACATCGCCTGAAACCACATGGGGCGGAGGAACGATCACGCATCCTCCGGAAACGCCCCAGTCGCGATCCCAGGTATTGAGCATCAGGGGATTCGTCGGATTTCCCCAGGGGTTGATGTCCACGATCAGGATCTTCCCGCCGGACGTGAAATAAATGTCAACCGCGGCGTCCTTCACGGGCAGGAGCACACTGACGTCGTCGATGAAATCGGCCGCCTGAGCCCAGAAATAGTCCAGACGCCCCTGAAGACGCCGGAAATGACGGATCAGCCAGTACTGGCTCATGGCCGCCAGACGGCCGTTCTTCACGAAAAGGCGGAACTCGCGCGCCGGCTGCATCCGGCGGAACGGGCGCACGCAGATGCAGGAAACATTCCCGGCAAGGGCCGCTTCACGGACCTTTTTGCTTTCCCGCAGAATCACCCAGGCGCTTTCGGCCGAATGAACCGCGCCGCGCTTCAGGAGAAAACGTTCCGTATCGGTCGGAGCCGCCGTGTCCACGGAAATGAAACGCGCACCGGTAAACTGCTTCAGCGCGGATTGAAGCCTCGGAAGAAGCCCGGCCACGATTTTCGCATCCGGCTCATCCGCCAGAATGGCCTGTTTTTCAGACTCTTCCAGCAGAACGAACGCCGCCGGAAAGCTGTGCTCGGCCAGTTTCGGATACCAGTTCTGTATTTTATACCCGCCTGGAATGTCAGTATCGGTTCCGCTCATATTATCACCTCGTTTTTTTAAAAATCATCATCGAAATTCCTGTCGCGCGGAGGATTCAGAGAATGGCGGATCTTCCGGAAGACCGCAACGGAATAAACCATCAGCGCTATGAAAAAAACCATCTGGGGAGACAGAATCGGAATCATGAAAAAGGAATACAGCGCGGCGATCAGCATCGGCGGAAACGCGGTATACATCAGGACCACCAGCACCTTGGAAAAGGCCAGTTTGCGTTCGTCCAGGCCGCTCCAGAAATATTGCATCACGCCGAAAAAGAAGATCATCAGAAAACCCATCACGGAAATTCCGATGAAAGACGCGCTCAAAATGACCAGCCAGAGAGCCAGCGTCAGCTGGGCCGAAAGCCCCGCCGCGTTTTCCACCCGCTCGGTCAACTGAAGGGTCTCCCCTTTTTTCAGGACAAACCGTTTCTCCGCAAACTCTTTGAATTCACTCGGGGACATCCCCGATTCAAATCTCTCTTCCTTCGCCTGTCGGAAATCCACGGCCATCGGAATCACCAGAAACTTGCCTTTCCCGGTGTCGGCATAATTTTCCGCCCAGAACAGGAAGCCGCGGTCCATGGCAAGAACTCCGAACGGAGTGTTCCATTTCCGGATATCGCCTTCGGTCAGAGTGTTTCCGGGACAGTAATCGAAGCGGAGTTTGTCATCCAGAAGATAACTCTTCTTTTCCAGAGGGGTTTTCACCGTACGGATTCCCTCGGCAGCGGAAAAACGGATTCCCTCGATCTGTTCGAAAAGATTCCGGCAGACGTTCCGGATGGTCGGCGCATACATGCAGGAATGGCCGGTCGCCAGAATCACGGAAAGAAGAAGGACCAGCAGGAAAAAATGAAAGAAGGCCCGCAGAAAACGTCGTTCCATCAGCTGGATGAAAACGGTCGTCCCCGAGCAGACATGATAAACGGTGGAAAAGAACCCCATGATCAAACGATCCTCTTGATTTGATACGTTTTTGAACCGGTTTTCTTGATGATTTTTTTCAGCTCCGGAAGAATTTCCTCGAAAAAGGGATCCTTGACCCGTTGAACGAAAACAACCCCGTCCAGATGATCCAGTTCATGCTGGATGGCGCGGGCCAGGAAACCTCCGCAGTCCAGCGTGAATTCAGCGCCGTCCAGAAGACGGGCTTTCAGGACCACGGAGACCGGGCGGTCCACCGGGGCATAGACCCCGGGAACGCTCAGGCAGCCCTCTTCATAACTCTCGATGACCGTGGAGGATGATTCGATTTTCGGGTTCACGAGAACCACCGGCATCTTCGGGCAGAGCTCGCGCTGCCCCGGAGAGAGCGGCAGGGAGGCGTCCTTGGGCAAGTCGACATGCAGCGCCACGACACGCAGCGGAATTCCGATTTGCGTGGCAGCCAGTCCCACGCCGTCGTATTTATACATGGCTTCCACCAGACGGGCGCCCAGATCGCGGATCTCGTCCGTGATCTTTTCCACCGGTTTGGCTTTCTGGTGAAGACACGGTTCTCCGAGATGTTTCACCGTCACGGCTTTTCTTTTGCCAATTCCCAGCATCGGATTCAAATTCCTTTCATATCGTTACGCGACCGGTTCCGCCAGCGCGCGCCGGATCCGGGCTCCGCACTTCGAGGCCCCCAGCAGTTCGGCCGTTTCATACATTCCCGCCCCGACCGTGATTCCGGTCAAGGCCACCCGCAGCGGCTGATTGAGCTTGCCCTGCTGGATTCCGTACACCGTCTCCACGGAACGGATCGCTTCTTCGACGGCGGCGGACGATTCCGGCGCCTCCTTTTCGAAGAGGTCCGCCAGGTCCGCCAGCGCTTTCCGCGCGGCCGTGTCCTTCATGAATTTTCCGAAGGCTTTCGGATCGAAGGAGAAATCATCGACAAAGAAATAGCTCCACAGCTGGGCGTCCATGTAGGTCTTGGTCCGGGACTGCATCAGCGCGGCGACCTTCCGGAAGAGTTCGCGCGACGCATGGGCGCGCCACGGCCAGCGGGCCGCGAAATCCCAGACCGCCGCTTCAAACTGTTCGGCGGGCATTTCCGCAATATACAAGCCGTTGAGGTTCACAAGCTTCACAAGATCGAACTGAGCGGGCGAACGCTGTGCGCGGTCAATGGAAAAAGCCTCGATCAGTTCGGCGCGGCTCATTTTTTCCCGGTTGTCGCCCGGCGACCATCCGAGAAGAGACAGATAGTTGAAGAAGGCGTCCGGAAGGAATCCCTTTTCGCGGTAGTCCCCGACAAAGGCGTCGCCGTCGCGTTTGCTGTAAGGCTTGCCGGACGCGTTGACGAGCATCGGCAGATGGGCGTATTTCGGAACGGGGAACCCCAGCGCCTGAAAAAGGAACAGGTGACGGTAGGTGTTTTCCACATGGTCGTCGCCGCGGACGATGTGGGTGATTTTCTGGGTCACGTCGTCCCAGACGTTCGCCAGATGGAAAACCGGGCTGGCGTCGCTGCGGATGATGATGAGGTCCTTGATGCTGTCCAGCGGCTTGGAGAGCTCGCCCTTGACCAGATCCTGAAAGAAAACTTCCCGGCGGGTGAAGGTGAACGAGGCGGCGTTTTCGAGAATCTTCGGTTCGATCAGAGCGGAGATTTCCGCCAGATTGGAGGCATCCAGAGAGAAGAGCGGCGAACCGTCCGCAGCAAAGACTTTCAGGTTTTTGAATCCGGCAAGACCCGCGGCGGATTCCACCGTAGTCCCCTTGTGGTTCACGGACGACCAGACCAGACCGGCGCGGGAAATGGAAACGGGCTGTCCGGGCGCGGTGTCGATGCGGACGTCTCCGACGGTCCGGACGAACGGGAAGGAGTCGCATTCGAAGGGGATGCGGAAAAGAACGGGCGATGCGTCTTCGGTCGGATTGAGCTTGTAGGCATGTCCGGCCCGCACGAGGGAGCGTGCGGCTTCGCGGTGAAGTTCGCTCTGGGAGGTCTGGTAGAGAGGCTCTCCGTCGTAATCGAGACCGAGCCATTTCATGCAGTCGAGGAGAGCGTCGATGGCCTGCTTCGTGGAACGTTCGAGGTCGGTGTCTTCGATGCGGAGGAGGAATTCGCCTCCGGAATGGCGGGTGTAGAGCCAGTTGAAGATTGCGGTTCTGATGTTGCCGATATGGACCTGTCCCGTGGGGGACGGCGCGAATCTGGCCCTGAAATCCATGTTTTTCACTCCTCGCATAATAAAAGTTTGCGCAAAAGGAAGGACCGATTGCGCAAAGGATAAAAGTTGCTGTTTATAATGTTATCGGTTCAATAATCAATACCCGCCGGTGGCCGCGGTAAGCTGGGCCCGGGCGTTCTGCATGTTGATGACATAATTGGCAAGCGTGGTTTCCGCGTTGACCAGGTCTCTCTGGGCCTCGTTCAGACGAGTCAGCTCGGTATTTCCGGCACGGTATTCCTCCTCCACCAGGTCGCGGATCTTCCGGTAGAGCTCAAGGCTCTTTTCGGAAAGCTTGGCCTGCTTGAGGGAGGTCAGGTAGTTGTCGTACGCCGTCCGGACTTCGGTAATGATGGTGATCCAGTTGTCCGCCAGGGCGTAGTCGCTCTGGAGCATGGCGGCCTGCTTGGAACGCATATTGAAGAAGGTTTTGCCGCCGCTGAAGATTTCCCAGGAAACCGTTCCGCCATAGTTGAAAGTGAAAGTTTCATATTTGTTGGTGTAGCTGCCGGTGCCGTCGTAAGCCTTCACGCGGGTTTGCCCGACGAGATATCCGATGCTCGAATTGAAATAGACCGTGGGGCCGAAGGAACAGATGGAAGACCAGTAGTTGTATTTGGATACTTCGAGGGACTCACGGTACGCCTTCAGGTCGGGACGGTTCGCCAATGCGGTATCCAGATAGAGGGACATTCCGGCGAGCATTTCGCCGTCGGTGGAGGGAACGCCGGGGAAATCGACGTCATCCGGGATGGCGCCTTCGGTGAGGCCCATAAGTTTAGCCAGAGAATATTTTGCGGCCGCAAGGCTGTATTCCGCCGCATAAAGCGAGGATTCGGCGGTATTGTAGTAAGCCTTGAAGTTGAGCACATCGCTGAGGGGGACAGCTCCGACCTCGAATTTGAGTTCGTTTTCCTTGAGCTGCGAGTTCTGGAACTTCATGTCTTCCTTGGCGATCTTGATCTTGGCCTTGGCGAGGAGAATGTCGTTGTAGGCATACGCCACGCTGCGGATCAGAATCCGGCGCGCATCGAGTTCCAGCGCCTCGTTCTGTTTCCAGTTGTGCTTGGCGGCCAGGAGGTTCATTTCCCGCACGAAGGAGTCGAAGAGCAGCCAGTTGGCGGAAGCGCTCGGCTGGTTCTGAAAGGTGCGGTTGCCGTTCGCGACGTCGCCGTACACGTTGTTCGGCTCGTTGAAGCTCTGCTGAATCTGGTATCCGAGCGCAATCGTCGGCATATACGGAGCGAAAGCCCCGTAGTAGACGGCGCGGGCGGCCACGATCGCAAAATATTTCGTCTTGAAGTTGGGGTTGTTCTGAACCGCCAGACTCTGGGCGTCTTCCAGCGTCAGCATTTTCCGGTTCGGAACGTTCAGTTTCTGGTGATCCTCGGCCGGAACGCCGGTAAAAGTGCTTTTCGTGACGGCTTTCGGAGGCGGATCATAGGAGGTGCATCCGGTTATGACCAGCAGACCCAGCAGAGACAGAGCTCCTGAAAAAATACTTCTGACATTCATCGGCAAAAACCCTTCTGCATAATTCATCTAACGGAAAGATTCCCGTTTTATATTCATAATCCAATAAATAATATCCTATATTATACACTCCTGAAACCATTAATTCAAACTTGTTCCGGGCCCCGGACGCTTTTTTTTTTAAATTATTTGACAACTAAAGCTTCATTGTCAGGAGAAAAGATCATCGGTTTCAAAAGTCGGTTCAGACTTTTTCCCGGGAGTCAGGGAGGCAAGCCAGTCGGTCAGGGAAACGATTCGGACGCCGAGTTTTGCGGCTTTCTGCGCCTTGGAGGAACCGGCGTCCTCCTCCGCGGAAACCAGCAGGGAAAGGGAAGCGGTGACCGCATCGACCGACTCGAATCCATGATCCGCCGCAAGTTTCTCATAATAAGAACGTTTCTCAGGCATTTTCCCGGTAAAGCAGATGGTCGGCTTCGCGGCGGCGCCGTCGCTTTTCGTCTGCCGCAAGTTCACGCAGGAAATCAGCGAATCGATCTCCTCCTTGCGGTTCCGGAGTTCCTTTTCGATCGCGCCGGCCCGTTCCGGCCCGATGCCGTCGATCAGCGCCAGCTGTTCGCCGGTCATGGTTTCCAGTTCTGAAAGAGTGTGATTGCGGAGGATGGACTTCGCCAGATTGGGGCCGATGCCCCGGATGTTGAGGGAGGCCAGGAGCTGCCAGTCGGGAACATTCCGGGCGGCCTGGATTTCGCGGTAAAGATTGTTGGCGGAGAGCTCCTGAAACCCCTCCAGCCGCAGGATGTCGGGAACGGTCAGGTTGAAGATGTCGCGCAGGGTTTTCACGCCGAGGACGGCGGTCATCCGCCGGAGATTGGGTTCGCCCAGACGCTCGATTCCGATATTGCGGACCGCCGCGAGGAGACGCATGAGGCGGGTTTCCGGACAGTCCGGATTGACGCAGCGCAGCTCCGGAAGGTCGCGGACCAATGTCGAACCGCAGGAGGGACAATGCTCAATCACGCAGGACTTCCGCGACTCGCCGGGCTCGGATTCCACGATGTAGGGAATCACGTCGCCCGCGCGCTCGACCGTCACAGTGTCGCCGATCCGGATATCGCGGTCAAGGATGTTCTGGAGGTTGTGTAGGCTTACGTGGCGGATGGTGGTTCCGCTGATTTCCACCGGTTCGATTTCCGCCACCGGAGTGAGGGCCGTCTTGCCGAAGCTCCACTCCACGGAAAGCAGACGCGATTTGCGGCGGACACCGCTGAACTTGAAGGCGATCTGGCCGCGGGGATGGTGCGCCGTGTTCCCCAGCGACCGCGAATAGGAATCGTCCTTGAGCTTGACCACGATCCCGTCCATCGGATAAGGCAAGTCTTCGATTTTTTCCACGAGGGAGGACCACCCGGTGCGGAAGTCGCCGTAAGAAATTTCCCACGAGTAGAGGGAATAGTCGACCAGCGTCAGTTTCGCGTGCTGGAGCTGCATCAGGGTAATATCTTTAAGCCCCATGATTCCGGCCACGGCGTTGCGTGAATTTTTGTACGGACGTCCGTTTTTATTCCGGATGTTCGCATAGAGCGTCCGGAAGTCGTCGGAACGGATCACGATTTCGCCGCGGGCCTGTCCGCGGAAATCCGAAAGAGGCATGGTTCCGGCAGGATGTTCGAGCTCGATGAGAGGGACTTTGTCCGTAATGTCCTCGCCTGTTTCGCCGTCGCCGCGCGTAGCCAGAACGCCTCCGGACCAGATGGCGGAAATGCCGTCGTATTTGGGCTGGACCAGGAAGAGCTCCTGTCCCGAGCGCGCATACTTGGCGGCCCATTCCAGAAGGGCGTCCAGCGAGTAGGCCTTGTCGAGGGAAAGCATCGGTTCGCGGTGGACCACCTTGCCGGCGCCGGCGACGATGGGGGCGTTGACCTGGGCGAGAAGAGGGTGGCCGGGGTTCAATTCTTCGAGACGCCGCACGAGGAGGTCATACTCCTCATCGGAGATTTCGGGTTCGGCCTCCTCCCAGTATTTGCGGTTGTGGTATTCTATGAGCGAGGCGACACGGGCCTCGTCCATGGCAAGAAGTTCATCGGAACCGATCATGGAAAATTCTCTCCTTCATCAAAAAAGCGGGACAGGTCGATCTCGGACCAGCCGGAACGCCCGCGGCGCCTGACATGCCAGATTCTCTTTCCGGGCAGCGCGACGACCTGAAAAAGAGTCCCTTTGACATACGCCCCGCCTTCGGAGGCCGGACGCGACATGATTTCAAACATATCCTCTTCGGAAACAGGACCGGAATGTGCGTGCGCCAGAGCAAGGAGCGCTTCCCTCCGGCGGATGCTGGAAGCACAATTATCGAGTCCCGCGGCCGGGAGGTTCTTCCAGCCGGGCAGCACAAAATGGTTGGTCATGGCAAGCAGCCCCGGGTCGTGCGGAGCAAGATGCGGGGGACCGTGCGTATGCCATCCGAAACATTCCGCGCGCGTGGAATCGGCCACACCGATCAGGTAAGTCCCATAAGCGGAACAGGTTGCAAATGCGTTTTCGATTCCGATGAAATCCTCCGCGTTCAGGAGGAACTCCCAGAGGAGCCAGACATTGTGGATCCGCTGGGGAACCAGCGCGTCATCGGCGAACAGCCCGCTGTTCAATTCCACGAAAAGACCGCGGGCGTTCATCCCGGTGGTCATGTAAAAACATCCCGCCCAGTTGATGGCGGCGACCGGAAGGACTCCGTCCGCCGGGTGGTATACCGACACGGACAAGGTATCCGTCAGCTCCTCGAATTCGGGAAGCCAGTCGTAATTGCGCCCGAAAATCAGCTCTCCGCGGGTAAAACAGGACCAGACCGCCAGAGAGGAACAGCGCCCGCCGTCGAAGACGTCCCGGAGACCGGACTGGATCCGGTCCAGATAAATCACTTCGACCGAATTGACGGCCATCAGCTGATCCAGCGTCAGGCCGGAGGTTTCCGAAACGCCGCGGAAGAGCTGGTCGTAGCGGAAAATGCCGACCGGCTTTCCGCCCCGTCCGAGCTGGCCCAGCCGGGCAAACCCTTCCTTGTGACGCATGGCGAAGTCATAGACCTTGCGCAATTCCTCCTTCATGAGAAAACCGTATTGGCGTCCCATCTGACGCCAGGAACCCCTGAGGTTCAACACGGGAACCGACCCGCAGAAAGTTTTCTCGCCTGCCTCAAACTCCATACTCCGACCCCGTTTCCGACAATCCTGCCGATCCTGTTTCCGATTGGCTTCACTCCGACACGGATACCCTAGCATATATGAAAAAAAAATCAAGAGTTTCCTGTTTTCTTCTTGCAAAAACTGACTTTTTATGTATCTTGAACATTATTTGGACAATAAAGGGCACGATCCGAGCGTTTATACCGATATGAGAACGGCTGTTTTGCCGCGGATAAACACTAAGCACGGTTCAAGGAGAAAAACTACTAATGAAAAAGAGCATCCTCGTTCTTATGCTGGCGGTCGCATTCGCCGGAACAATGCTGTATGCCCAGAGCGACCGCAGGCGCGGAGGAAATTCGGAACGCGGCGGAGCCCCCCAGCAGTCCTCGGAAGAAACGCTGAAGAAATGGCAGGAAGCTCAGGCCCAGTTGAAACAGAAATATCCCGAAAAGTTTGCCGAAATCGAAAAACTCCAGAATACCAATCTTTTCGCTGCTCTGGAAAAAATGCGCGCTCTCGCCCGTGAAAATGATGTATCCCTTCCTGTTTCCGGGAGAAGCGGACGCGGCGGTTTCGGCGGCGATCGCGGCGGTGACCGCGGAGAAGGATACCGTCAGGGCGGACAATTCGGCGGACAAGGCGGTTTCGGCGCAAGACAGAACCCGAGAACCACCGCGGAAGAAGAGATCAAAAAGCTTTTCCCGACCGATTATGCCGAAGTGGAAAAACTCCGCGCGAGCATCGAAGACAAACTGCAGACCCTCGCCAAGAAAGGCAACGTGACGCTCCCGGAATCCATGGAATCCATGCGAATCAAAATGGCCGCGGTCCGTGAAAAATACAAAACAGAATTCGCCGAAATCGAAAAACTGCGCGAAGTCGATCCTCAAGCCGCAATCGAAAGAACCCGTGAAATCTTCCAGAAGGAAGGAATTGAATACGGCCCCTTCATGGGCGGCGGACGCGGCGGAATGGCCTCAACCACCGCCGAACAGACTCCGGCTCAGGCTCCCCAGCATCGGGCCAATCCCATGGAAAAACTGAATCTGATCCGCCAGAAATATCCGGAAGAATTCGCTAAAATTCAGGAGCTCCGCCAGAGCAACCCGGAAGAATACCGCAAACAGTTCCAGGCGCTGGTGGCAAAATATGACGCCGAAACCGCAAAAGGAAAATAACCGCACACGGAAAGAAGGATGAAGTTCTCTTCCTACAAAGAATTCGCTGTTCTGCTCTTCTCCGAAAAACAGGCAAAAGGTTGCTTTTTCAAGAGAAGAGCCGGACATTTTGAGCTCAAAGCTCATGCCGCCTTTCCCATCGAGCCGAGTGATCCGGCCGATGCATGGAAAAAGCTCCGTCATGAACTCGGATATGGAGGGGACTGCCCGGTAATCCTTTCCGGTTCCATGAACAATGGAGTCTTTTTCCGCACTTCCATTCCCGACATGCCCCCGAAAGCGCAGAAGGAAGCGCTTCTTTTCGAACTCCCCCAGGTGTTGCCGCGCAACACGGAAAACGATCTCTTCCAGTTCGTCAAATCCGGGGAAAGCGCCGAACCCGAGAACAAGGAAATCTCCCTGAACGTCTACGCGTTCACCTCTTCCGACCTCGAAAAACTGACCGCGCTTGTTTCACAGAACCTCCGGAAAGTGGACTTTTTCATCTACCCTTTTCTGGCACTCCGCGATACGGACGCCCCGGCCTTCGTCCCTGAAACGGAATCGGATTTCTACTTCGGGGCCGGACAATGGCGGCCGCGCGCCTCCCTGGACGAAAACTGGGCGGACGCCTGGACGGCCGAATTCAAAAACTGGTTCCTTCTCCCGGATTTCCCGGTGTCCTCTGTCCGGGAATATTTCGGTTGTCTGCTGACCGCCAGACTGGTCGCTTCCGAGAATTTCAAAAGCAGCCATTACGGACTCAATGTCCTGCCGGGGAAAATTCTGCCCAGCCGTTTGCGCAATCAGCTGAGGATTTTCGCCCTTCTGGTTTTCCTGCTCCTTTGCGGCGTTCTCTGGAAGCACGGAGGCGCATTCCTCCGCGAAAGCCGCGAACTTTCCCGTCTGGAAGCCGAACAGAACAGTCTGGACAATCAGATCCGCCGGGGAAAGCAGAAGCTCAAGACCATGGAACGCGAACTCAAGGAGCTCAACCGGGTCCTCAATCAGGATCCCGGAGAAGAGGACGTCATCGGAAAACTGGCCGACCTTTCACGGGTATTGCCCTCCAATGTCATGGTCCAGAATCTTCGCTGGAGCGATTCCGCCCTGGACCTCACCCTCCGCAGCGAAGCCGAAAATCTGAACATGCCCGATGTGCTCCGTCCTCTCAAATACTGGAAAATCTCCCAGCTCCAGCAGCGCACCCGGAATAATGAGGCGGGCTCCACCATCACGCTGAAACTGATTCCCGCCGGAGAAGGAGACACCCCATGAACAGCCGGTTCAAAGAGTTTGCAAAGACTCCAAGGGGGAAACTTTCCATATCCCTGGTCGCCATGCTCTTAAGCTGGATTTTCCTGCTGTGGAACTTCAGCGGGGCGCTCTCGCTCTCCCTGCCCAGCGAAAAACGGAAAAATACCGCAAAGCAGGAAATCCGCCGTCTCCGCACCGAACTCCAATCTCAGGAATCCAAATTCAAGGATGCGGACAATGTCAAGAAACGTCATAAAGAGATGATCGACACCAGCTGGCAGCCCGGCCGGGACGGCGATCCGGAACTGGTCCTGCGGCAGAAAATCGAAGTCGCCGCCAAGGATTGCGAACTCAAACTGAACAGCATCGGAACCGTAAGAACCACCCGCATCACACAGGATTTTTATTTTGCCGAACTGGACATTTCCGCAAACGCTTCTTTCGACACGATCATCAAGTTCATTGCGAAAATCCAGGAGATCAAGCCGGTCATCTCCTGGCGGCGGCTTTCCGCCAACCTCATGTTCCAGCGCCCTAAAACCGGCCCCCAGTCGCAGTCCGTTTCCAATTCATCCATGGGAAATCTCCCGGAAACAAACCTGATGTTCAGCGGCAACCTCCGCGTCGTGGTTTACGACAACAACTCCGCTGCTCAGAATGAAGCACAGAAAAAAGCCGCAACGTCTAATGACGGCTCGGCCGCACCCGGAAACAATCCTCCCAAACCGACTCCCGGAGCCGGACCGGACAAACAAATGACGCCAGATGCGTCTGCCGCCGGACCGGCCAAACAGCCGCCTCCTTCTCCCGCGAATCCCGGCAACGGCGCCCCTCCGCCGCCTCCCGGTCCGATGAATGAAGAATCTCCGGAAGAAGGAGATCCGAAATGAAAACAATCCTGATCGCCCTGAATATGCTTCTCGCCGCACTGCTGGTCTGGAACGGCATCGGGATCGTCCGCAACATCCGCGCCGCAAAACCCGAGGCGGGCTTCACCGTCAAAAAGAAAATTCCCGGAGCCGCCAGACTGAAAAAGGATTCCACCGCTCCGGAAACTTCCAAATCCGACACCTCCGGAACGGCAACCCCGCAGGAATCGGAGCCCCCGCTCACGATCTCCGCCCAGGCGGATAACATCATCAAAGCCAACATCTTCAATCAGGAGCGCTGTCCGAATTCCGGTGCGGGAAGCACGCGCGTGGAAATGACGCTTGTCGGAACCTTCACAATCGGAAACGCTTCCGGTGCAATTATCCTCCAGAAAGCCCAGACACGCGAAATGCCCTTCCCCTGGATGAACCAGGGGCAGTTCGGGCAGCAGCGACAGATGGGAATCGGGCAGCGCGGCGGAAATATGGGAGCCAACACAGGCGCCAACATGGGCGCAAATATGGCCGGAAACCAGAACAACACGGGCGGATCGCGCCGTCAGTTCGGAGGAAACCGCGGCGGACAGTTCAACAGGAGCGGCGGGACGGGAAGCTCCATGCAGGGAAGTTCCATACAGGGAAGCACACAGGGAACAAACTCGCAGTCACAGACTTTTAAACAGTATGTCCGCCTCGGTGAAACCCTCAGCAACGGTTACAAGCTGGTCGAGGTCACGCGCACCCGCGTCGTTCTGACGCGCGGCGGAGATAAGATGGAACTGGAGCTTGTGGAAGCTTCCAAAAACCAGAATCAGACCGGCGCGGCAAGAAGTACGGCGCCCAACCAGACCCAGGTCATGCAGCAGATGCTCAACAGCATGCAGCAAATGCAGATGATGCAGGGAATGCAGATGATGCGCATGGGACAGCAGGGGCAACAGGACAACCAGCCGCCCCAGAACACCGGACGGAACGGCACCGCGGCGCGCGCCAGAAGATGAAATAACAGTAAAAATCAACATAGGTTGAACTTGAAAATGAATCTGAAAACACTACGGTCAATGAGATGTCTCCGCCTCTTCCTCTGGAGCGCTGTCCTTATTCCCGGCACGATGCTCCTGAGCTCCTGTACCTCCTGGCATGACTTCTGGAACGGAGACGAGACCAAGGAGAAGGAAACCGAAAAGGAAAAAGAAGCGGTCAAGGCAAAGACTCCGGAAGAACTTGAAAATGAACGATTTGCATTCCTCCGGAAGGAAGAGAAGCGAATCCCGCGGAAACCGGATTCCTCTCCGGAATCCCTGGATGATGAACAGGTGAAATTCTCTTCCATCACCGATGAGAAAAAAGTTCAGGACAAAATCGGAAAAGTCCCTGACAGCGCCGTTCAGCCGAAACTGGAAGCCCCCAAGCCTCCGCTTCATTTTTATGACGACTTCACCATCCTGAACGGCAACGAGGAGATCCAGGTGAATCTGGTTTTCAACAGCGCGCCCCTGCTGGACGTCCTGCCTTCTTTCGCCGACGCCCTCGGTTTCAATTTTCTGGCCGACAGCGATCTCAAGGGAGTCGTTACCCTGAACATCGACCAGAAAATGACCCGCAAGGACCTCTGGAACACTTTTGACCGCATGTTGAACCTCGCCGGAGCCGGGGTCGTGGTCGACGGGACCCTGCTCCGGATCATGTCCCTTTCGAAAATCTCCCGCGCGACCGATTCGCGTTTCTCCAAGGACGGTTCCGGCGAACTGCTCTATTTTCCGCTGAAAAATACCACGGCGAAAGACGCGGTGGCTCAGATCAGGCCATTCCTCGGAGTCGGAGCCAACTGTGTGGAGCTGACCCGTCCGAATGCCGTCATGATCGCGGACGACCGCGCCAACATGCCGAAAGTCAAACAGGTCCTTGAATACCTCGACGCGAGCGGCAAAAGCAACTGGAAACGCAAGGTGATCTTCTGCAGGAACATCCTGCCCAGCAAGCTTGCGGAAGAACTCGTGACCATCCTGCCGGTTCTCGGATTCAACGTCTACCAGAAAACCGAACGGACGGAACAGCCCGGCTCCATCCAGCTCGCCGGCGTGGACCGTCTTCAGATCATCATCGTGGCGGCCGCCACGCAGGAAGCCATCACGGAGATCGAACAGTGGGTGGAACTCCTCGACAGTTCCGATTCGCTCGATCAGGAACGCGCCTTCGTTTACAAAGTCCGCCACGGAAAGGCGGCCGACCTTGCCAGAGCCCTTGCAATCATCTATGACGTACAGGGCTCCAGCCTCACCATCGACACCAATACCGGAAACAGCCGCACCGACACCATCAGCTCAACCGCCGCCAGCCGGACGACCACAACGGCCAACCGGACCGGCACGACTTCCGGCAACCAGAATCAGGTCGCCACAAGAACCACCGACACCACATCCACGGACCGCACCTCCAACGTATTCAGCAATCCCGTCCGCGTTTTCGCCGACGGCGTCCTGAACCGGCTTGCCGTAAGGACTACCCCCAGAACCTACGCTTCCATCAAAGCGCTTCTCGACCGCATGGACGTCGTTCCGGCCCAGGTCCTGCTTCAAGTACTGGTCGTGGAAGTCACCCTGACGGAAAGCACGCAGTTCGGACTGGAATTCTCCGCTCTCAGCAAAGGCAACAGCGACGATTCGCTGATCGGAACCAACTACGCCAACATCACCAAACCCAAAGATACCTCCGCCGGAACTGTTGACGGCTCCGGATTCAGTTTCCTGACGGAAGACCCGGACAATCCCAACACCCGTTTCGCCTACATCAAGGCGCTGGCAGGCAACAACGCCATCAAGGTCATCTCCAGCCCCCAGATGCTCGTGACAAGCCATACGGAAGCCAACATCACGGTCGGCACAAAAGTCCCGGTCATCACCAGCGCCATCACCAATACCTCGTCTTCCGGCGACCTCAACCAGACCTATCAATATATCGACACCGGCATCATCCTGACCGTCACCCCGCAGGTGACCAGCACGGACCTCATCGCCATCAAGGTCAAGCAGGAACTCTCCGACGTCAAAACCAACCCGAATCCGGACATCGCCAACCCATACATCAACCAGCGGGTCGTCGATACTTCCATGACCATCGCCAACGGACGGTCCATGATCATCGGCGGACTGATTCAGGAAAAATTCACCGACGACCTTTCTTCCATCCCGGTCATCAACAAAATTCCCATCATCAACCGCCTGACCGGCTCCACCGTGGCCTCCATGGAAAGAAGCGAAATCCTCGTGATGGTCACCGGATATATCGTCAACGAACGCAGCAAAATCGAGGATCTGATCCGCCGCTACAACGAGGCTCTCCAGGCGTTGAACAAATTCGACGAAGGCCTTGGAGACCAGGCCAAGAAATCTCAACCGAACATCTTAGGGGACAAGGACTTCTGGACAGATGGAACCGTCATGGCAAAATAAGGACCCCCGACTGATGCTGCTTGCGCTCATTCAGG
Organism: uncultured Victivallales bacterium; assembly: GCA_964581935.1. Classification (GTDB taxonomy): domain Bacteria; phylum Verrucomicrobiota; class Lentisphaeria; order Victivallales; family UBA1829; genus SIG94. The sequence goes on along the minus strand of CAZORN010000001.1, from coordinate 21,716 downwards.
AGAAGGCCCCGGACTATCTTCCGGGAAAGACCCCCGCGCAGAATCGCGAGAACGACCGTCTGCTCGTTCAGAACGGCCTTCTTTCCGAGGCGGAACTGACCCAGCTTTACTGCAAAGCCTTTTCCGTCGAACCGCTGGACGAGGACGAGCTTCAGACGCCCGAGCCCTATCCCAACGCGCAGAACGAATTCTATAACGCGAACCTCTGCCTGCCCCTCGAATGGGACAACGACAAGATCACTTTTCTGGTGGCCGACCCCTACGGACTGGACCAACTGGCCTTTCTTGTCCGTAAAACCTGGAATCTCGACACCGGGTTCCGGTTCGTCCGGCGCACTTTTCTGGAGCGTCTGCTCAGCAAAGTCCAGAACGCCGAAAACGACGAAGACAGGATTCTTCAGGACACTGAGGACGAAAACACCCTGCGGACCATGGCCGGCGAAGCCCGCATCGTCCGGCTGGTCAACGACATTTTCACGCAGGCCATCGAGCTGGGCGCCAGCGACATCCACATCGAGCCCGGGGAAGACCGCGTTTCCGTCCGCTGCCGAATCGACGGCGTCCTATCCGAAATCATCTCGTGCCCCCTCAACCAGTTTCCCGCCATCTCCTCCCGCATCAAGCTGATCGGCGGGCTGAATATCGCCGAAAGCCGTCTCCCGCAGGACGGCCGGACCAACGTCCATCTCGGACGCCTTGAGCTCGACATGCGTATCAGTACCATTCCCATCCTGACCGGGGAAAGCATCGTGCTGCGCCTCCTGAATCAGGACTCCATCACTTTCGACCTCAAAACGCTTGGAATGTCGTCCGGACACCTCAAGCAGTTCGAGCGCCTGATCCAGATTCCCCACGGAATCATCCTCGTGGTGGGCCCCACCGGAAGCGGAAAGACGACCACCCTCTACAGCGTCATCAGCCAGCTCAACGACAGCCGCAAGAAGATCATCACCGTCGAAGACCCCGTGGAATACAAGACGCCCGGCCTCTGCCAGATGCAGGTCAACCCGAAAATCGGAGTCACCTTCGCCACCGGACTCCGGAGCATCGTCCGTCAGGACCCCGACATCATTCTGGTGGGCGAAATCCGTGACCGCGAGACCGCCGACATCGCCATCAACGCCGCGCTCACCGGACACCTCGTCCTCAGTACGCTTCACACCAACGACGCGGTCGGCGCGGTGACGCGTCTCCTCGATATGGGCGTGGAAAACTTCCTCGTCTCCTCCGCGCTCTACGGCATCCTTTCCCAGCGGCTCGTCCGCAAAATTTGCAGTGTCTGTCGCGGAGTCCCCCCCGCCGACGGCTCAAAATGCCGCCGCTGCAACGGAAGCGGGTTCAAAGGACGCTCCGGCATCTTCGAACTTCTCTTCATGAACGACGAACTCCGTTCCGCCGTCAACAAGAACGCCTCCAGCTCCGAACTTCAGGCCATCGCCGTCCGGAACGGCATGATCACCCTTCAGCAGGACGCCGCCGACAAGGTCGCGGCGGGCGTCACCACGGAAGAGGAAGTCCGGCGGTCCACGGCGGAACTCTAGACGGAACGGAACCCGGAGAAAAGGTTCTCCGAAAATGAAGGAACACAAATATGCCGTTATATAAATATCTGGCCGTCCCCAGAGGCGAAGCCCCTCAGGAAATCCTCATCGAGGCGGACAGCGAAAAGGAGGCGCTGGACAAGCTCCGGAGCCGTCACGTGACGCCCATCCGTTTCTTCGGCGAAACCACGGTCGGCAAGCGCAAGGGCTTTTCCCTTCACCGTTCCAAAATCGACTCCTATGCCTTCACACGCCAGCTGGCGCCCCTGCTGGAATCCTTCATCCCGCTGGAACGCGCACTGGCGATCATCGCCGAGGGCACCGTCGAAAAAGACCAGAAAGATTTCGTGAACTCCCTCCGGCAGGGACTCCACGAAGGAAAAAAATTCTCCGAGCTGGTCCGTTCGCACGGCTCCGTCTTCCCGAGCTACTACGCCAACCTCATCGAGAGCGGCGAGGAGTCCGGATGCCTGCCCGAAGTCGTCAACCAACTCTACAAGTTCATGGACCAGAGCAAGGAGTTCCGCGACTTCATTATTTCCAGTTCCATCTATCCTCTCGTCATCCTCTCCATTACGATGATGGTCACGATCCTTCTGTTCACGGTATTCGTTCCGCGTTTCGCGCGTATTTTCGTGGACATGGGACGCGCCATGCCGCCCTCCATGGAATTCCTCCTCACGGTAAGCGCCATCGCCTCCTGGGCCTGGTGGCTGGTTCCCCTCCTGCTGTGCGGCACATGGATCCTTCTGGAACGGAATCTGGGCAAGGAACGGCTCCGCAGACACGTCTGGGCATTTGTGCTGAAACTTCCGCTGGCCGGGAAAATTGTAGTCGATCTGGAGATGTGCAAATACATCCGCACGCTTTCGATCCTGATCGGCAACCACGTGGAAATCATCCGCACCGTCAGGATTTCCGGAAAGATCATCGGCAATCCGGTCATCGCCTCCGCATTCACCGACATCACGAGGAAACTCAAGGGCGGTTCCAAGCTCTCGGCCGCGCTGTCGGACAACACCTACATTCCCGCCAGCATGGTTCCGATGCTGCGGGTGGGCGAGGAGTCTGGCACCGTAGGCGAAATGCTTTCCCGCATCGCCTCCCATCTGGAAAACGACACACGCCTGAAAATCAAGCGTCTTTTGAGTCTTTTTGAACCTGCCGTCATTGTATTTCTGGCAATGATGGTGTTAATTGTAGTGGTTTCGATTTTCGTGGCGATGATGGACCTGAACGCAATCAATCAAGGAGGACCTAAAATATGAGAAGGCAGCAAAGAAAATCCCGCATTCACCACTTCACACTGATCGAAGTCGTCGTGGTGATCATCATCCTGGTCACACTCGCGTCCGTGGCAACCCCGGTTTACCTCAATTACGTCAGGAAGGCCAATGTCGGGGCGGCGAAAACCCAGCTCAAGCTCCTGCAGGAGGCTCTCACCGGATACAAGCTGGACATCGGTTCCTATCCGGATTCCTCCAACGGACTCCGCGCCCTGGTGGAAAACATCGACCAGAACGCCAAGTGGGACGGTCCCTATCTTCAGCCCGCCGTCGTTCCGAAAGACCCCTGGGGCAACATCTACATCTATACCATCCCGGGCGAACACGGCGACTATGACCTCATCAGCTACGGCGCCGACGGGCAGTCCGGCGGCACCGGCGAAAACGCCGACATCACCAACTGGGGCGAATAACTTCGTGACGGCAGTCTCCCGGAACCCCGGTTCCGGAATGCGGCGAACCCTTTTCCCGCACTCCGGCGGCGGTCCGTCATGCAACAATGGGTCGCATTATTTTCAATTCACGGACAAATCATGAATCACTTTCCATTCCATCCAGTTCCGGAATGCGGGCCGGTTTTCGCGGCTCGTCCGTTCCCGCTGCCCGCGCGGAAACGGTTCACGCTGCTGGAATTGATCGTGGTCATGACCGTCATGGTCCTCGCAACGTCCATGGCGGTGGCGGTCTTCCGGGGCGAGTCCCCTGCCAGAAAGGTCGAAAAAGCCTCCCTTGAATTCGAGGAATTCTGCGCAAGGGTCCGTTTTCAGGCGCTTGAATCGGGCGAGGACCGCATGGTGGTCATCTCCCCCGAAACACGCGTCTTCCGCATGAAAACTCCGGAAGAATTCCAACCGAAGGAAGGCGAAGAGGTCCTTTCGAATGACGGCTCGAAGCCCGCCGAAATCGAATGGGCGCTTCCCGAGAATTTTTCTTTCGGCGAGGATCTCGACCAGACAACCGAAGATGTCGCCGATGACGGCACGGTGGAACTCTTCCGGTTTTTCCCGGACGGCAGCGCCTCCGGAAAACGCAAACTGGAATTCCGTTTCGGCGACCTTCTGCGCACCTTCGAGATTTCCGCACTGACCGGAAGAATCACGAAAACGGACGGCGACGAGGACGCAAAATGAAAAGGAACAGGAAATCATACGGATTTACCCTTGTGGAGGTGATCGTGGCCCTCGCCATCCTGACCATCAGCATCACCGGTTTCCTCCAGCTCCTCATCGCAGCGCAGTCCAGAATCGTCAAGAGCTATGACGCCTGGGCGCGCGTCCACATGCTCTCCCAAGCCGCGGAATACTATATGCTCATGCCGCAGGAAGACCCGCCGCAGATCCCGGCCGACATTTTTCCCTACGAAGAATACCGTGTCGATTGCACCTACGAGGAAATCGACAATCTTCCCGAAGAATACGACAATCTGGTCGGGCAGCTCCCGCTCAAGGCCATGGTTCTGGACCTCCGGCGGCTGAGCGATGAACAGAGTCTGGACAAAATCACAATCGACAGGATATGGTATGAGGCAACAACAGATACGGCGTCCTCAAATGAATAAGCGCCCCTTCACACTCGTGGAAATGGTCGCAGCCATGGCCGTGATGGTTTTCGTCGCGCTGATCATCGCCACGGCATCCGCCACCTTCTACAACGCCTGGAAACGCTCCGAACGCATCAGCAGCCGCCTCAAAGTCTACCAGTCCATCGACCGGATCATGGACTCCTGCGTCCGCAACATCATCCCATTCACATGGAAGGACGCCGACGGCGTGGAAAGCGTCGTTTTCGAGGGCAAGAACGATTCCGTTTTCTTCACCTCCCTCCGCCGGGTCTATAAGGGAGACAAGAGTCCTTTCCTTTTCATCCGGCTCAAGCTGGAAGAGGAAAAGCTGATTGCCGAATACCATCCGTATCCCCGACTCCCCTGGGACGAAGAAGGAAAATACGAGGTTATCCGCGAGGTGATCGCCGACCAGGTCCAATCCATTTCTTTCCTCTATGCCGCGATCGAGAGCTCTGAAGTCGTCTGGAACGAGGAATGGGAGAATTACGATTCCACGGTGGTCGCGGAAAACCCATCGGACATCCTTCTGGTCCCCCTTGCCGTTCAGCTTGCCGTCGAATGGAAGGACGGAAGAAAAGAAGTCTGGCTCCGGCGGACCGCGGGAGCGTCCACCCATTCCCGCCTCGGCTCGGGCAGAGGTCTTCCGGCGTCTTCGTCGTCCGATTTCTCCAATACCTCCAACACTTCCAGACGTTCGACCGGCGGCGGAAACAACACGAACCGGCCCGGCGGAAACTCCGGCGGCGGCACAAACCGCCCAAGCGGCAACAATACGAACCGGCCCGGCGGAAACTCCGGCGGCGGCACAAACCGCCCAAGCGGCAACA
>CAZORN010000001.1:0-16398 GCA_964581935.1 uncultured Victivallales bacterium | reverse complement strand
ACGAACCGGCCCGGCGGAAACTCCGGCGGCGGCACAAACCGCCCAAGCGGCAACAATACGAGCCGTCCTTCCGGAGGTGGCTCTTGAAAATCGTCGGAAAAAGCATCCGCAACCGGAACGGGGAAAAAGGCTCTGCTCTTCTGGCCGCTCTCTGCCTGATCTTCATTGCCGGCATGCTGACCGGAATCGTGCTGTCGCTTTCCCGGATCGCCACGTATGATGTCCGCGCCCATGTGGAGCTCCAGCGTTCGGCCTACATCAACGAGGGAGTCGGCAACCGGGTGCAGTGGCTCATCGCCGCGGACCGCAATGTCTACACGGAAAGCGGCACACTGGGCGAAATCGACTACACCGAATACGAGCACGACCGCTACATGGCCGACGGAGTCCAGCATCAGATCGACTACCACGGGACCCCGGTTCAGGTCGTCATCACCGACGCCGCCTCCGGCATCAACCTGGCCGGGACAGCCTACCGGAACAACCTTCAGCGCATATCGAGCACCTACCAGCTGGAAATCGAAGGAATCGCCGACCAGATCACCGCCCTGATCGCCAAGATCACCGATTACATCGACACGGATGACGATCTCTCCACAGACGGCATGGAGGTGGATGACTACGAAAGTGCCCGGATGGAGCCCCTTCCCCGCAACGGCGCCATCCGTCTCCGCGAGGAATTCTTCTATATCCCCGGCATCCTCGACTTCTTCACCCCGGATAAATTCGGGCGCCTCTCCGAACTCCGCATCATCGCGCCCTACGGAATGACATCCATCGCCTCGGCCACCCCTAGTTTCTTTACCGCGACGGAACGAATGCTCCGGATCTATTGCAATATCGAAGAGGATCAGGCGGCGGAAGTCGTCAAAGCGCGCGATATCTGGTTCAAGGAAAAAACGAAAATATCCGATCAGCTGGACGAACTTCTCGTCGCCAGCCTGAAATCCGGCCTTTCCTGGAGCGAGTCCGGCGTCTATTCCGTCCGTATCGAGGCGCCGGACAAGTCCGCACGTCCTTCCCGGCGTCTGTTCTTCACGTTCCCCGCCTTCGGAATCGAAGGTCCCTCCGACGACATTGTCCATTACTACGACTGGCTGATGCCCTGACTCCTCTCCCGTACAGACACGGAAAAGGGAAACCGCCGAAGCGGTTTCCCTTGGATTTCTCTTTTCAGGGACACTCCTTTCTCCGGAGTTTCCCCTTGCGGAGAATCAGTAATTGATGTCTACCATTCCGGAGAGGTTCGTATAAACCTTGCGGCCCCAGAGCTTTTCGCCGATCGTTTCCTTCAGGGATTTCGTGGAGGCATGGCCGTCGACGAAGGTGTAGTTGGCGCGCTGTCCGCCGCCGTGGCGGTTCCAGGCGCAGTAGGAGATGTGCTGTTTCGCACCCGCCCCAGCTTTCTGGTCGGCAGCGGCTTCGTCGTAGGTCACAGCCTGGACGGCGGCGGTAAGCGCTGTCTCGCCATTCCAGTCTTTGACGATATGGGTCGGACGGTGCGACTTGACACCGACGGGGGTTGCCTGGGAAGCCTGGTTGATGATCGCGCCATCGTCCGTCAGTTCCGCCAGCTCAACTTCATCGGAGGGAGCGACCACTTCCGTCAGTTTCACCCCTTTCAGGATAAGCGCGTTGGCGGCATTTTTCAGACGGGGCATGAAAACCGCGTTCGCCGTGTAGCTCATCAGGGGAGCCTGATCGTCATCCACATTCGCGATGGTGGGATAAATCGTCTTTTTTACTTCGACTCCCCAGTAGGCGTTGAGCACTCCTTCTCTGAAGTTGGCCGGAGGCAGCGGCTGGGCGCTGGTCGGGCAAGCGTAGGATTTGGTGACATTGTTATACTGCCGGAGAAGGCCGGACCAATGCATATAACCGCCCGCTCCGCTCGAACCGTCCAGATAGTAATAAGCGGTCGGAAACATTTCATGGTTGTCGCTCAGATAGAAATTCATCGCCGTGCCGTGCTGTTTCATGTTGCTCATGCAGCTGATGGTGCGCGCCTTTTCACGGGCGGAGTTCAGGGCCGGCAGCAATATTCCCGCCAGAATCGCGATGATGGCGATAACGACCAGGAGTTCGATCAATGTGAATTCTCTTCTTTTCATTTTCTTTCCTTTTGTTCCGTCCGCTTCTTCAGGCGGACTTCTGTGATTCTCTTGAATGATTCGGTTTGGATGTTGCGGTATCACTTCTCCGACGCCCCCCGATGGGGCTTTCCGACAATTCTGTGCAGGGTTTCAGTATTCCTTCCGGATTCCTCCTTTGTTTTGTTTCTTCCGTCTTTCCAGGTTTTGAGTTCATCGGGACCGTTCCTGCAATTCTTTTCGGTTTATTTTTCTTCCCTTGCTGATTATTATAGCCCCCGTTTGCAAGCTTCTTGTTAAGGGTCGTTATGTAATTAATGAAAAACATGGAAAATAATGGGTTTGCCTGTTTGCAGGGGAAATCGGCTCGTTTGTTCTTTAATATGCGCGCGCGTAACGATCCTGAGGGTTCTCCGCTCATTTCTGTAAATCTCTTCGGGGAAGAAGGACGACGGAACACTGGTCCCCTTTCCCGTAAAAACAGAAAACCCGGAAGAAAGAGTGTCTCTTGCTTCCGGGAAATATTTTTTTGTTACGATTGTAAAAATCAGCCGATATTGACCGGCTTTCCGGTCTTCGCGGATTTGTAGACCGCGTCCAGAATCTTCATGACGGTGACGCCTTCCTCGGGCTTGACAAGGAAGGGCTTGTCGTTCACCACCGCGTCCGCGAACAGGTAGTAACTGCTCTGGATGTTTCTGAAAGGCGCATGGGGAGTGGCGTCGTACTGAATGCCGTTGAGCTCATAGCTGTACTGCATGTCGAACTGGTAATCCTCGTTCAGATTGAACTGGAAAAGACCGCCCTTGGTGCCGACCAGACGCGAATTCATGATCTCGTTTTCGCGCACATTGGTCGCCCAGGAGGCCACCAGCTGAACCGAGGCGCCGTTCTTGAACTTGATCATTGCGCCCGCAAGGTCCTCGACCGTATAATTGTCGCCCGTCTTTTTCGCGATGTCCGGGCCGAGCTTGTCATAGGTGGTCCCGAGAACCCATTCCGGTTCGGGATATCCCATCATCCAGAGACAGAAATCCAGACGGTGCACGCCAAGATCGATCAGCGGTCCGCCGCCCGACATGGCCTTGTCGAAGAACCAGCGGCCGGCCGCGCCCGGGCTGTTGAACGAGCCCATCCCCAGGCCCGGAATGCCGCGCCGCCGATACCAGTTGGACTGCGCGAAGTAGATCTCGCCCATGCCGCCGTTGTCGACGATGTCCTTCATCGCCCGGGCCTGCGGAGAGAAGCGGTAGGAAAAGTTGATCCCGAGCTTCTTCCTGAGCTTTTTCGCGGTGTCCAGCATCTCCTGCGCCTGCTTTTCGTCCATCGCCATGGGCTTTTCGCAGAGAACATTGGCTCCCGCACGCAGCGCTTTGAGCGTGAGATCATTGTGATGGACGTTCGGAACCGCCACGGAAACGATGTCCAGCTTCTCTTTCTCGAACATCTCCTCCGCGGTGCTGTAACAGTGCGGAACCTGAAGAGTCTTGCGGCCGCGCTCTTCCAGACGCTCCGGATCGATGTCCGCCACAGCCACCAGTTCCACATCCGGATGCGACCGGTAGCCGTTGCAGTGATTGACTCCCATTCCGAGGCCCACGACACCCGCCCTGAATTTTTTCTTCGTCATTTCCAAGCTCCTTATGCTTCAAGTCTGGATTTAATTTCTTCCAGAGGTTTCACGCACGGACAATCGATCGCGCGGACGATCCGCGGCGCCGCCCATTTTGCCGCGTTGCAGAGAACCCGGCGGATGTTTTCATCATAATAGATCGGGAACGTTTCGTGTCCCGGCGCAAAGTAGAATATACGCCCGTAACCGCGCTCGAACGTCACTCCGCTGCGGAAGACTTCGCCCCCTTCATACCATGTGATGAAAACGACATCTTCCGGCTTCGGAATGTCGAACCGTTCGCCATACATTTCCGTGTGAGGAATCTCGAAATGTTCCGGCAGACCCGCCGCAATCGGATGAGAGGGTTCGATCGTCCAGATCCGTTCCTTTTCATTGACTTCGCGCCATTTCAGGCTGCACGTGGTACCGAGCATCCGGCGGAAAATCTTCGAAAAATGTCCGGAATGCAGAACGATCAGCCCCATTCCCTGCTGAACGTGCTTCTGGACGCGATCCACAATCTCGTCCTTCACTTCGCCATGGGCCATGTGCCCCCACCACATCAGAACATCCGTATCCGCCAGGACCTCTTCACTGAGGCCGTGCTCGACATCCTTGTCCAGCCATGCGTATTTCACCTCGAAGGCCCCCTCCTTGAGAAGGCCTTCCCCGATCGCCGCATGCATTCCCTCCGGATAGACCGCGCGGATCTTTTCATTCCTGATCTCATGGCGGAATTCATTCCAGACGGTTACTCTGATTTTCGTTTTCATGGTCGCATCCGCATCCTTTTTATTACTATTTTGTGATACATGAAAAAAGAACTTTTAATAATGTAATTGCTTGATTTTTCGTTTCAAGAATATATTTATATACAAAAAGTGATATTATTATAACATTTTGTGAGGTGATGACAATGCCCCCCTATGACAAAATCAGAATCTGGCAGGTCCGCTTCCAGCAGATCCGCCCCATGCTCTCGCTCCCGTGGCCTCATGAAATCGTGCTCGAAAAGCAGGTTTCTCCGCGCTATCATCTGGAAGGACGCGGACGCCCCAAAACCTATACCCAGATTTCCTGCACTCTCTCCGGCGAAGGAGCGTTCCGCCACAAGGACACCATCTATAAACTCACGCCCGGAAAAGCGTTCCTCTCCTGTCTCGGCAACCCGGACACCGCGTATTATTACCCCGGTCACGCCACCGCCCCATGGATCTTCCTCTGGTTCGACATGCAGGGTGAAGCCGCCTCGCACATCACCGACGAGATGAACGAACGCTACGGCTACGTCTTCGATCTTCCCCTCGACGGCAGTTTCATCCGTTACCTCAATTCCTTCCGCAACCAACGTCACAGCATGAGGTTCGTCACGCCCACCGAAGGCGCGAAAATCGTCCACGACGCTTTTGCGCTTCTGGGCGAAACCATTGAAAAAAGTGAAGTCACATCCAGGGCGAACCAGCTCGTGCGCGCCACTCAGCGGATGATCACCGATCACCTCGACCGTTCCCTCGATATCGCCGACGTCGCCGAACGCCTGGGCGTTTCCCGCGAACACCTCATCCGCGTCTTCTACGCACAAACCGGCACGACCCCCGGCAGTTTCTCCTTGAACGAACGCATGAAACTCGCCCTCCGCCTCCTCCGCGACCGTCAGTTCAACTGCTCCCAGATCGCGGAAAGGGTCGGCTTCGAATGCGCCGCCAGTTTCGCCCGCGCCTTCAAAAAATCCTTCGGATGCCCCCCCACGCAATACCTGAAACCGCGCTGAACCTGACATGGCATCCGTCTTCACTTAATGAAAAGAGTATCATGCAATACTCTCAGTATTGGCGCGGTCCAGACGCGAAGGCTGGTCGTGCAAAGCCCGAAATCTCCCGCCCGGAGCGGTTCCAACCGCTCAAGGACGAGAATTTGCCGGAACGGCGAGTTCGAGAGCTCCGGGCGGTCCGTTTTTTTTCTTCCCGACGATTTGCATTCCCGTTTTCCGGGGATATAGTATAGTTGTTCTGATTCCGAGGGAAGGGTCCCGGGGAAGAAGTTCAAAATCGTGCAGATCGTTCTGACATGCAAGGGGTTGCACCCGAGCGGAAAGACGGTGGCAATCCTTCGTGACCTTACGATGGCAACCGCGTCTTTCCCCTCTGGAAAAATGCGGTTTTTTATTGGAAAGGACAGCGGATATGGATACGAGAATCGCCCTGATCGGCATCATCGTCGAGAATCCCGAGGCGACGGAGGAACTCAACAAGACCCTTCACGAATTCGCGGACCATATCGTCGGACGCATGGGCATCCCCTACAAGCAGAAAGGCGTCTGCATCATCAGCGTCGTCGTGGACGCCCCCCAGAACGCCATCAGCTCCCTTTGCGGGAAACTCGGCATGATCGACGGCCTCAGCGTCAAGGCGGTCTATTCCAAACAAAGCTCATCACAGGAAGGAAACTGATATCATGTATGACCCCAAATCCTCGAAAGCCGAAGAATTCATCGATCACAACGAGATTCTCGCCACGATGCGCTATGCGGAAGAGAATAAAAACAACCGTCCGCTCATCGAAAGCATCCTCGAAAAGGCCGAACAGTGCAAAGGCGTCACCCACCGCGAAGCCCTCGTCCTGCTCGAATGTTCCGATCCCGGACTCAATAAGAAGATTTTCGACCTCGCCATCCGCATCAAGGAAAAACTCTACGGACGCCGCATCGTCCTCTTCGCCCCCCTCTACCTCTCCAACTATTGCATCAACGGATGCACCTATTGTCCGTACCACCTCAAAAACTGCCACATCACGCGCAAGAAACTCACGCAGGACGAAATCCGCCGCGAAGTCATCGCGCTGCAGGACATGGGACACAAGCGTCTCGCCCTCGAAACCGGCGAACATCCCCAGATGAACCCCATCGAATACGTCCTTGAAAGCATCAAGACCATCTACTCCATCAAGCACAAAAACGGCGTCATCCGGCGCGTCAACGTGAATATCGCCGCCACCACCGTGGAGAACTACCGCAAGCTCAAGGACGCCGGCATCGGCACCTACATCCTTTTTCAGGAAACCTATGACAAGGAAAACTACGAGAAGCTCCATCCGACCGGTCCCAAGCACGATTACGCATGGCACACCGAAGCCATGGACCGCGCCATGGACGGCGGCATCGACGACGTCGGACTCGGCGTCCTCTTCGGCCTCAGCGATTACCGTTACGACTTCACCGGACAGCTCATGCACGCAGAGCATCTCGAAGCCGCCAAGGGCGTCGGACCGCACACCATCAGCGTCCCGCGCATCCGCGCCGCGGAAGACATCGATCCCGCCGAATTTCCGCACGCGGTTTCCGACGAGGTGTTTGAAAAGATCGTCGCCGTGATCCGCATCAGCACCCCTTATACGGGCATGATCGTCTCCACGCGCGAGTCCCAGAAAGTCCGTGAAAGAGTGCTCCATCTCGGCATTTCGCAGATCAGCGGCGCGTCCCGGACCAGCGTCGGCGGCTACACCGAAAAAGTGCGTCCCGAAGATACTATCCAGTTCGACGTCAGCGACCGCCGCTCCCTCGACGAAGTGGTCAACTGGCTGCTCTCGCTCGGCTTTATCCCGAGTTTCTGCACCGCCTGCTACCGCGAGGGCCGGACCGGCGACCGTTTCATGAAGCTGGTGAAATCCGGACAGATCGCGAACTGCTGTCAGCCGAATTCGCTGATGACGCTCAAGGAATATCTGGAAGACTACGCCTCGTCCGAGACCCGTGAAAAAGGGGAAAAGGTGATTGAGGAGGAACTCAAGCGCATTCCGAGCGACAAGGTACGTTCGATTGCCGAAAAGCACCTCGCCGAGATCCACAGCGGCGACCGCGATTTCCGCTTCTGATTGCCGTTTTCAGTCCCCTGCGCAACACAGGGGACAAAAAACGGATCCCTTTTTTATTTTTCCGGCAGGTACCAGTTTTCTCTTGAATTCGACATCGATCATTCAAGGAAAACGTCCCTTCCGTATTTTGTTTCCGTTCACCCGGAAAATCCCGGCAAAAAGGCGGAGACTACAGGTGCTATTGCCGGTTTTGTTCTAGGTAACAGCCCAAAAACCCCTTCATTGCACACCTCTCTGCATTGACATTATCCGAAAACTATTTATAATAATGTAAAGAGATTCATTTCACAAATTGTATCTGGAAAACGGAAGAATGATCGTGAGTGCATCAAGATACCCAATGCTTTCGGCAACGCTGCAGAAACGGATTTTGTCCGGAGTTTATCGCGATAAGCTGCCGACCGTGAGAGAACTGGTAAAAGAATTCAATCTTTCCAGCCAGACGGTCTCCATGGCGCTCCGGCCTCTGATAGCCAAAGGGATTTTGAAGGCGGACAGACGCCGCGGCACACAGATCATGACGATGCCGAAAGAACAATCGATGATCGCGATTGTTTCAACCGGGGATATGAGCATCGTGGAAGGCGACAGGAAACTGAAGGAGCTTCAGCGGCACATCAGCGAAGACGGGTATGAATCAATACTTTTCGGCATCACGAACAAGATCGGCAGCCGCAATGTCTGCAAGCTTCTGGAAGAACATTTCAGAGGAATCATTTTCACAAACAGCACATTGTCCTATGAAGTCGCCGAACATCTGGATCAGCGGAAAATACCGTTTGTATCCTGCAACAGGCTGCCGGTATATCCGCATATCAACTATATCGAGGCGGGCTGGGCCCTCAATATCGCTCAGATTGCGAAGGATTTTGCAGAACGGGGATATCGAAAACAGGGGCTCTTCTTTCATGGGCGTCTGGAAGGATACAACCGCATCATCATGAAGGAATGGAGAAAAATCAAGGAAGGCCTGAACCTTCCCCGGCTGAACTGCGACGCCATCAACCTGGATTACCGGCAGTCAGCCATGGACATGTTCAGATTTTATCTGGAAAAGCTCCATGAGAAAAAAGAACCTCTCGACCTTCTGATCATCTGGGGGAAATTGGATGAAGCAACTATGGAAATGATTACGGAAGGCCCCCTCCGGCTGCCTGAAGACTGTATGGTGCTCGGATATCCCAAACCCGGGTTGCGGTATCCGAAGCAAGTGATTCCATTCAATGGAGAAGACCGCTATTCGGAATTATTGTTTGCGGCCTACGACATATTGCGGGAAATCATGCTGGCCCCGACGGCCAGAAAAATACACCGGTCCATAGAATTGTCCCTGACATACAATTACCCAAAGTGTAAAGGAGCAGGAAATGCCAATACGAACTGAGAAAGAGAACAAATTCACACTCATCGAACTTCTTATTGTAATTGCAATCATTGCGATTCTGGCGGCCATGCTGCTGCCGGCCTTGAACAAGGCCCGTGAAATGACAAAAGGAAACCAGTGCAAAAGCAATCTGCGCCAGCAGGGAATCGGAGTCGGGATGTATGTTCTTGACTATGACTTCATTCCGGCAGTTCAGTATCGGAATGCCGAATGGTGGTTCCTTCTCCTGGGCGGTTATGTATCCGGAGCGGAGCTGGTCGTTGGAAAATGGGCGAACGGAAGCAGCGGCACGGCCGCCCGGCTGTTTTTTGCGAAAACCGCGTTTCGCTGTCCGTCGGATACGAAACCCTACTTCACGACCTCCCCCGACGGAGCGGGACTGAGCTATGGAATGAACGGGTTTCTCGGCAATTATGCGGGAGTCGACGACAGCATGAAAAACTGGGTAAAAGGCAGTCAGGTCAAACTGCCGTCTCAGCTTGGAGTCCTCGCCGAAGTTTCCTATTACCCGACGATGAACACATGGGGCAACGGAGCGAATCCGCTCGCAATTCTCCCGAGTGATCCCAACGTATTCGTCAATAACAGCCAGTATGTCGTGAGGTATCACAACGGCACGACGAACCTGCTTTATTATGACGGACATGTCGACCAGAGGATGGAACTTAGAGTGTGCAACAAAGGCAAGGAATGGGAACGGCTCTGGATGCCGAAAGGATCGTATTGACACCCGGCGGCTGAAAGCCGTCCCGATGAGGCGGCATGAAACCATTCGGTGCCGCAGGAAAGTGAATGACAGAATCTGAATAACAATATCAGGAGGTTATGAAAAATGAAGAAAAAAATGTTGATTCTCGCGGTCCTCTGCGCGGCGGGGACCGTTAGCGCTCAGGGCAGACTGCTCAAAAGCATCGATTTCGAATCGAAAAGCGGATTTCAGCAGTGGCCGGAGGATGCGACCGTCGAACTTGATACGGAAGACAAGAAACAGGGAAAATCCTCGATCGTTTTCACGCCGGACAATAATTATGTCGCTTATTTCTACCAGAAACTTGTGCCGGGACATGAATACTGCATCAAGTTCTGGGTAAAAATGGAAAAAGCTCCGATCAAACGCTGCGGAGTATCCATCGCATTTGCAAAGGAAGGCGGCGGCAACGGCAGCGGAGGAAGGCTGAATTTTCCAATTGCGGACCTGGTCCCGGCTGATAATAAATGGAACGAATGCACCGTCAAATTCAAGGCTCCCCCGGATATCGTCAAAGGACAGATCATGCTGGCGATGCACCGGACAGACGCCGTGGTTTTTATTGACGATTTCAAACTCTACGACACAAGCGTGGAAGCGCCGAAATCGGTTGACCGGGGAACGGCAGTCAGCAAAGGTCAATTGCTCAAAAGCATCTCGTTCGCCAATGCTTCTGGCCTGATGAAATGGCCCAACGATGTTGCTTTCGACTTCCAGAAACCGGACGGCCCGGATGGGCGTCCCGCGATCGTATTTACGCCGGCCGCCAGCTACTCCGCATATTTCTACCAGCAAATGAATCCCGGCCAATACAGTATTGAATTCGACTGGATGGCCAGCGAAAAGCCGATTTCCCGGTGCGCGCTGATTGTCTTCTTCACTTCAAAAGGAGGAAAACGCGGAGATCTGGGGCAGAAAACGGTAACTCTGGAATCCCTGGGAGAAGCGGATGGCAGCTGGAAGCACGCCGCCATTCCCGTCACAGTGCCTCAGGGCGCAGGAATCAGCCAGATCATGCTGGCAATGTATCGGACCAATACGCCCGTTTACATCGCAGACCTGAAGATATTTCAGGAAGAAGCCCAGACAAAGTAACATGTGTGCGGAAAAGAAAGTATCATCATGATCAAAAAACAAATCATGTTCATGGCTGCCGGCCTTCTGGCATTCTCCATTGCGTCCGCCGGGACGGAAACGGCATCGACATCGGAACCCGTCACCAAAATGCCGCCCCTGACGACCAAACGTCCCTATCTGCCCCGGAGCCAGTCCGGGTATGCGTTCGTCAGCAATATCGAACAGGCTGCCTATGTGTCGGCGGATCAGTCCTCCATGATTCACTTCATGCCGGTGAATCCGTCGCATAAGCCATCCCTCTTCATCGCGCTGCCGCACAACATCGCGCTTCAGGGAGCATTCCGGGACCTCACGGTCGAGACTCCGCGCAAGCTTTCCCTCAACGGCAAAGAATTCGACCTTTATTCCGTGACGGCCGGACCCAAGGCATCGAAATACACCTTTTTCTGGCAGCTGCGGGAGCCGCTTCCGGAAAACACTGAACTGGAAGGTTATTACTGGGGCGAGTGGGCGAAAGGCAAACAGTCTCCGCAGAAACTGAATATAAAGGCGGTCTCCATTCCTGAAGTAAAGCCGTTCAAGGACATCCCGGTTTATCTTTCAATGCCGAATGATTTTTATACCGCGTTTCCGGAGCTCACGGACTTCCGGAAATCCGGATTCAACTACATCGACATATGGACTTATCTGGCTCAGGATGAATTCAACTGGGGAAGTTCCCTGCTGGATGCCACTTCGAAGAAGGCCGCGGCCGCGAAGATCGGGGAAATCGCCTGGATCCGGGAATGGTGGTGGCACAACGGGCAGAAGGAACCGGACGGAATGGCGACGGGAATCGACGGAAACAAATATGCAAACATGCTCTGTCTTTCTTATCGCGGAAAATGGTTCCAGGCGCTGATCGATCAGGGAAAATATCTGATCGACAGAGGAATTTATTTTCACAGCACGGATCCGGAAATGTATGGAGAAGGCAGCAAGATATGTTTCTGTGAAACATGCAAGGCGCGCTTCAAGAAATATTTGAGCGCGAATGCCGGAAATCCCGCTTATGCCGACCCCTCCCTGTTTGAGAAAAATCCCGCGCAGAATCCTGAGCTGCACCGGCTGTGGAACGCGTTCAAATGCTGGAGTTACACCGAATTCTTTGCCGAATACCGGCGGGCGATCGAAAAGTATATGAAGGAGAAGGGCATCCGGACTCCTTTCCGTTTCATGATCTATTCTTCGTATCACCGTTCCTTTCCCGCTTTCTGGCAGTATGAAGATTATCGTCAGAGCCATTCCTACCTCATGACGCTGGAAGATCCAAGGACATTCGTCGGCGTATTCGATTTTGTTGCGCCCATGGTTTACATGGATGTTTATGCCAACTATGAGGACTACGACATGCTGCTGCCGTGGAAAGACACCGATGTTCTCCTCCGGATCACAGACGGCAAAGTTCCCATTGCCCCCATTCTTTGTGCAGGATATCCTTTCATATACGCATTCGGATCGGATCTGAATGCGGAAATGCTCAAATACAACATACTCGAAGTCATCGCCGGAGGGGGCAAAGGATTCGGCTTCTGGGGAGAATGTCCCTTCGACGCCGCTGACATGAAGGCGGTTGCGGAAGTCGTCAGGATGCTCGGACCGTATGAAAAAATCATTCTGAAGGGAAAGGTCGGCGGCAAGGTTTCCGTCCTTTCCGGGAATGCGGTCGCAAAGCGAGTGGACAGTCCCGACGGAACGCTGGTGCTGGTTTCGGAATATTCACGCCGTCCGCTGTCGGTGAACCTGGAATGCCCCGTTTCCGCCCCTTCCCGGGTGATCGATCTCTCCACCGGGAAAAAAATTGCGGAAATTTCGGAAACGGCTCCCCGGTTCACCATGAATCTGGATCAAAACCGCGCTGTCATGCTTTATATCGGGCGTTAACATCCGCTCCGCTCATTTTTTATTATATCTGGAGACAAAATGAATTTGAAAGAACCTGTCAGAGCAATCAGCTGGTGGCTTACCTGGAAAGATCTTCAATGGCCGGACGACGATGTGGCCGAGGCAATCGAACGCAGGGCCGATGCCGCCGCCCGCAGCGGAGTCACCTGCGCGGTGATTTTCGGAGCGCATTTCCGCTGGGATTATCTTCCTTTGTGGCAGAATCTGCATGATCTTATCGGGACAATCCGAACCTCGCTTCACCAGCGCAACATTACCCTGTTCGATCATCATTCAGCGGTTCTGACGCACCGTTACTCAAATCGCGAAGAGGCGCAGGCCATCCGGACGTTCAACAAACATCATGTCCCATTTGCGCCCAGCCGCGAGGTCGCGTCGACCTGGACTTTCAACGGCGAGCTTCTGGACAGCTGGCGCATGATCGACATTTCCACCGGAAAGCCCGTTTTTCTGAAGCCCTATACCGCAGAAGAATTCTGCATCAACAATCCGGGATTCCGCCGGGCATATTGTGAATATGTCAAACAACTGGTCTCGTCCACCGGAATCGACGGACTGATGTCCGACGACGGATGCTTTTATTCCGGCTGGACCAGCTGCGGCTGTCAATGGTGCCGGAAAAAATTCAAGGAAAAATACGGACATGACCTTCCCGGCATGAATGAGACGGCATTCTGGGGAAACTATTCGAACGAGGCTTTCAAGGACTGGATCGAAATGCGCTTTGCTTCGAGCCGGGAATTTCTGGAAGCGGTGCGCGACGTTCTCGACAAAGACTATCCATTGATGGCATGCTGTTCCAGCAGCGCCAATTTCGAGATGCCGAAATTCGGATTAACCTATCAGGAACTCTGCAAACCCTGCAATTACATCATGCTGGAAATGACCGGCGATTCTCCGCAGTCCAACGGCCGTTGGAATACTCATTTTTCAGAACAGCTGCTGCATCTGGGGTTGGCCCGGGAACACAAATTCCCCTGTCTGGGACTTGGATACGGATACACGGAGGAAACGGCCGGGTTCATCTGGGCATTCAACAAGTTCCTCGGAAGTTCAACGTGGGTCAGCACCTTGAAAGGACGTCTCGGCCTGCCTGATTCCAAAATAACGGAACTCAAAGATGATCCCGAGCTGACGGAAAAGCCTTTCAACTGGGAGAAAATGCACCCGGAACTCTTCGTCGGCGACACGGATACCGGAACGGCTGTCTTTTTCTCACGCTGGACAAGGGATTATTGCGGAATTACAAAGGATGGACACAGCAGGGAATATGACCAGACCTGTCTTGATCTCCTCGAATCCAATATCACATTCGATGTGGTCGTCCGTGTTCCCGAAGAAAAAAAATACAAAATCCTTGTCATCGCTTCCGCACTGTGTCTGGACGATTCAGAATATGCCGCACTGAACCGGTTCATCGAAAACGGCGGATGCGTAATTGCCTGCGGTGCGGTTGGAACATTGGACAAACGGGCCAACAAACGCAATGCACCGTGGCTTTCGCAATATGGCATTTCCGCGTCCGGCAGGACAACTCAGGAAATGGCCGCGCCTCAAGACGGCGGCGGCATTGACCTTCCTTCCGGATGGGTTGTCTTCAAGCGCGGAGCGGGACGTCTTTTCTGGACAGACAGAAGGAACTCCGGTCAGGAAAAGATCGATTTTTCTTCGATCATAAGAGAAATCGGGACAGCCCCGGTTGACCTGTCGGATGACTCCTGCCGCAACTGGCGGTTCCGGATATTCACAGACGGTTCAAACCGGCTGATCGTCCATGCCCTTGCCGTATCTTTCAAGGTCGAAATGATGGAAGAACTGGAACGGATGCGTAAAAACCCGAACGGAAACCACCTGATCTCAGGCATCCGCCGGGATCCCGCCTCCCCAGCGCTTCTCGTGAAGCTGAACCGGAGCTGCGGCGCGGTGAAATATTATGCGCCCTTTGCAGAAAAGGAAGACCTCCTGACACCCCGGGGAGGAAAACTCCATATTCACGTTCCGGAAGATGTGTATTATTTCATTCTGGAAATGACTCCGGACAATCCCTGAATCCCCCTCAGGCATTTAATGCGCTCACCTTACAGCCCGAGTTCTTCGACTTTTTCGAAGAGGCGGGCGGCGAGGGGGGCGCAGGTGCCGCCGCCGGAATCACCGTGCAGAACCAGAACGGCAATCGCGTAAGTGCGTCCGCTGGAGGTTTTCGTAAACCCGATGAACCATGTGTTCTTGTGACGGTCGCTCTTGGAACCCACTTCCGCCGTGCCTGTCTTTCCATAGACTTCCAGCCCTTCCACACGGGCGCGTTTCGCGCTGCCTTCCTCTTCACTGACCGCTTTTGACATGCCCTGACGGACCAGGGAAAGCGTCTGGGGAGAAGCCGCCAGTTTTCCACGAAGTTCATTCGGGAAAAACTTTTTTTCGCCGGTCGACGGATTCCGGACTTCCTTCACAAGACGGGGTTTCCAGAGAAGGCCTCCGTTGGCGATGGCCGCCGCGTAGGAAGCGACCTGAAGGGGGGAGACAAGGATTTTGCCCTGTCCGATGGAGATCAGAGCGGTATCGTAGGAGGTCCAGTTCGTCCACTTGTCACGGGAGGGAAGGAGCCCTTCGCTTTCGGAAAGGACGAAGCCTGTTTTCGAGCCGATTCCGGCGGAAGCCAGCGTGGCGGAAATGCGGTCGATTCCGAGCTTCATTCCGCTCTCGATGAAGAAATCGTTGCAGGAAACCTCGATGCCGCGGACAAGGGAAACGGGACCGTGTCCGCCGGACCGCCAGGACCAGCACTTGATGCGGGAATTGGCGCCGAAGGGGGTGGCGCCGTCACAGACGACCGTATCCTCGGGAGAGAAGCCGTTTTCGAGGTAGGAAATGGCAATCAGGGGCTTGATGATGGAGCCGGGCATGTAAACGCCCTGAGTGGCTTTGTTGATGAAGGGCTGCCCGGTCTGGTTGAGGAGATAGCGGTAGCGGCGGGAGGAGATGCGGGGGACGAAGTTGTTGAGGTCGTATCCCGGGGAAGAGGCCATTGCGACGACGGAGCCGTCGCTGACGTCGAGGAGAACGATGGCTCCGCTGACGTTTGAGATGAGCTTTTCAGCGAAGGCCTGAATACGGGAGTCGAGGGTCAGTTCGATGTCGGAAGCAGGTTCGGCGGGAGTGGGTTCTCCGACCACCTCATGAACGAAGCCGCGATGGTTGACGATAACCAGTTTTTTGCCGGGTTTCCCGCGAAGATCCTCGTCGAAGACCATTTCCAGTCCGGCGCGTCCGGCGGAATCGGGAAGGTAGTAGAAATAGTCGCTGCGGTTTTCATCGGTGACGGGATCGCGGGGGCCGGTATACCCGATGAGATGGGCGGCGAGGGAACCGAAGGGATAACAGCGGGCGGCCTCGGCGGAAAGTTCAAGTCCGGGAATGGGAGGGGATATCTCGGCGATTCTGGCAAGCTCGGCCTGATCGAGATCCTTGAAGACGGCCATCGGGATTCCGGGAAAATACTTCATGTGGTTGAGGACGGCCTCTTCCGTGACGCCGCTGGAACGCCCGACGGCTTTTTCGGCGCGTCTGACTTCCTCGAGGATATGATCGACGGACTTCTTGCGCGAGCCGGAAAGATTCATTTCGGAGAGGTGGAGGAGGACCTCGAAGCTGGGACGGTTTCCGGCAAGGA